>VXPF01000143.1 GCA_009839725.1 Dehalococcoidia bacterium
ACGAAGCGGATGTAGTTGCGGATGGACGCGATGTCCTCCGCCGGGAGGCCGCGCACGGCGTTGCGGAACTCGGCCTCCGCCTCCCGGAGCAGCTCCGCCTCGGCCTGGTTGCGCCCCTCGAGTTCGGCGACGCTCGTCGCGCAGCGAGAGGCGATCTCGAGCAGGTTGGCGCGCCCGGGCTTCATGCGCCCCGCCTCCCAGCACCAGACGGTGTGGGGACGGACGCCCACGAGCTCGCCAAGACGCTTCTGGGTGAAGCCGGCCTGCGTGCGCGCCTCGCGGATGCGCGCGCCGAGTTCGCGGTGGCGGTAGCCGGAGCCAGCGGTCACGGCCTGCTCCTCCCCCATGCGCACACAGTATCGAGCATGGCGGCGGCGCGCTCGGCCCGCCGCTTCCCCGCGCCGCCCTATACTGCGTCGCGGAGCGCTCCCGGAAGGCCGGCCGGGGGGCGAACGCGGAGGTTCAGAGGATGCGGCGCACGCTCGGGATGCTCCTGCTGGCCGTGGCGCTGCTGCCGTTCGTCGCCTCGTGCGGGGGCGGGGACCCCGTCGTGATCGCCACCACGGGCGACTACCAGCCGTTCAACTTCATCAACGACGAGGGCGCGATCGACGGCTTCGAGCGCGAGCTCGGCGACGAGCTCTGCCGGCGCGCGGGGCTTACGTGCGAGTGGGTGCTGCACGACTGGGAGGCGCTCATCCCGGATCTCGGGGCGGAGCGCTTCGACGTCATCCTCGCCGGCATGAGCACCACCGCCGAACGCGAGGCGCTGATCGACTTCACGGGCCCCTACTACCCGCCCCGGCCCTCCGTCTACCTGGCGAGAGCGGGCGCGGGCGAGGAGGCGCTGGGGGGCAGGCTCGGCGTCACGGAGTACACGATCTACTCCGACTACCTGGAGGAGCAAGGCGTCGCCTACGTGCCGCTCGCCGGGGCGGTCGACGCCGCCGGGGCGGTGCTGGCCGGCGAGGTGGACGCCGTGCTCGTCGATCACGGCTACGCGGTGGCGAAGCTCGCCGAGCACGCCGGGCGGCTCGAGGCGGTCGGTCCGCAGGTGCGGCTCGACCGCGGCCTCGGCATGGGCGTGCGCGCGGGCAGCGAGCTGCTGGACGCCTTCAACGAGGCGCTCGAGCAGATGCGGGCGGACGGGACCCTGAACGCGCTCATCCGCCGCTGGCTGGGCGACGACGCGGCGACCTTCGAGTAGCGGGCCTGCTCCCCCGGCCGGGGCCGCCGGGGCGGTGAGCGGGGCCAGGTCAGCCGGCGGCATCGCCGAACGGACGCGGCGCGCGCTCGTCGGGGAAGGGGCGCGCCGCGCCGCCAGCGACGGCGGCCCAGCCCCTCCCGAGCGGCCCCTCGCGCTCGATGAGCGCGCGATGCGAGACGAGGATCGGCAGGTCAACGCCGCCCCGCGCGATCTCCCGGCGGGCGACGCCGAGGAAGTGGTGGGCGGCGAGCTCGTCCTCGAAGACCACCAGCACGTCGGGGCGCAGCCCGTGGTCGTCGGTGGGGCGCTGCGAGGCGTAGTAGCGCAGGTAGGGGGCGAAGCGGGCGGCCATGGTGGAGGGCCGGACGGCGCGGCGCTCCCACTCGAGGAAGAACGCCCAGGGCTTGCCCTCGCGGCGCAGCAGGCCGAAGGCGTCGGGGTGCACCGAGTGGAGCGCGCCGTCGTGGCGGAAGTAACGGGAGGCGCGGTGCGGCGGGTCGAGCTGCACGACCTCCCGGCCCTCCGCGCGCGCCTGCTCCGCGAGCACGGCGAGGAAACCGTGCACGGCGGAGGTGTGGGCGAGGTTGCGGAGGAGCTGGCGGCTGCGGCGGCCGCGGACGTTGCGCCAGGTGAGCGGGGCCTCGGGGTCGAAAGGCTCGGCGCTCCAGCGCCGCCGCGCGTCCGCCGCCGCCGCGCGGTCGCGGCGCGCGAGCAGGGTGAGCGCGTCCTCGCTGAGCGCCAGGCGTCCATCCGGGCCGTGGGCGCGGACGAGGCCGAGACCCTCGAGGCGGTGGAGCAGGCCGGAGAGGCGCGTGCGCCCCAGGCCCAGCAGCGCGCCCAGGTGCTCGCGCGCGATCCAGGGCCAGCGGGCGAGCGCGTCGAGGAGGCGCTTCTCCGCCGGCGTGAGCCGGTAGGGGAGCATCCAGGGAGGAGCGCCGCCCCCGCCGGCGTGCGGCAGCGGGGCGGGCAGGGCGACGCGCGCCAGCGGGCGGCCCTCGGGCCAGGCGTCGCCCGGACCGACCAGGGCAAGCACCTCGTCCAGGGAGAGCGCGGGCGAGCCGGAGGCCGTGCGCCAGATGCGCGCCGACGCTCCGGCGGCGGCCGCGTCGCGCTCCAGCGCGAGGAAGGTGATCGCCTTCGCCGCGCGCATGCGGCGCGCGAGCCCGCGCAGCCGCACGGCGTCGGGCGCGAGCAGGAGGAAGGCCCCGAAGCGCGGCCCCTCGCGCAGCCGCCAGAGCCGCTTGGCGAAGGCCGTGCGCTCGGTCGCGGGACCCTGGCGGACGAGGGCGAGGGTGCGCTCGCCGGGGAGGGCGAGGGCGGCGTCCACCGGCCCCGCCCGGTACCAGCGGTAGCGCAGCGGCCAGGCCGCTCCGGCGATCGCGGCGGCGAGGCGGTAGAGAACGGCCACGGCGTCGAGGCGCTCGAGCAGGACGCGGCGGGCGCGTGCGGAGACGGGCCAGGCGCGGAGCGCGTCCTCCACGGCCAGCCCGGCCTCGCCGGCAAGGCGGCCCACGCCAGACGCGGTGAGCGCGTAGCGCCGCGTGGGGGCGATGAGGCCGGAGGCGTGGGGGAGGGAGGCGGCGAGGCCCTCCTCCTCCAGCGCCGCCATGGCCGGGTAGACGGCCCCCCGCGACCAGCCGGAGAGGGCGACCGCCTCCAGCCGGTCGAGGAAGGGCATCTCCGCGAGCAGCCGCGGCAGCTCGCCGGCGGCGCTCACGCCGCGCCGTCCCCGGCGCCGCCGGTGGATGGCTGCTCGCGCCTGCTGCGCTGCCGCTTCGCGCGCGGTCCCTCGGAGGCGGCGTCCGTCGCGGCCTCGGCCTGCGCCCGGCGCTCGGCCTCCTCCTTCGCCTGGCGCTCCGCCTCCTCTCTCGCCTTGCGCTCGGCCTTGAGCTGCTCGATCCAGGCGTCGACGCGCCTGCGCCCCTCCGCACGCTGGGCCGCGATCTCCTCCTCCGTGAGCAGGTAGGCGGACGCCTCCTCGCGGATGCGCGCCGCCGTTGCCGGGCTCCCGCCCTCGGGCTTGCGCACCTCCATCGAGAAGGTGGGGGCGCGCTCGCTGCCGACCGTGGCGCGCACGTAGCAGTGGTGCACGGGCAGCGACACCACGTCCTCCTCGGAGACTCGCTCGCGGTCGAGCTCCCAGACGAGTTGGCGGGCGTCGGAGGCAGCCACCTGGAAGACGCAGAGGCAGCCGATGTTGGCGAGCAGCGTCGTGCGCAGCGTCCGCGAGAGGTCGTCGAGCTTGTCGAGGCTCTGCGTGGCGAGCACGAAGCTCGCCCCGTACTTGCCCAGCTCGGAGAGCATCGACTCGTACTCGACGCCGGGCATGGACTGCATCTCGTCCACGACGACGAGCGCGCCGCGCCGCTGCGCCTGCGGCAGCTCGCCCTGCTCGCGGATGACGGCGTCCGTGAGGTTGAGGACGGAAGCCCCCACGAGGGCGGCCACCTCCCTGCCGGCCGTGCCCTGCGCCGTCGAGACGAGCAGCACGCCGCCGTCGAGGATCGTGCGGCGCAGGTCGATGGTGGAGCGGGGCTGGCCGAGGATGGCGCGCGCCCGCTGCGAGGAGGCGTAGTAGGAGAGCCGCGTCTGCACCGGCGCGAGCGCGTCGGCGCGGTACTCG
>VXPF01000151.1 GCA_009839725.1 Dehalococcoidia bacterium
TCGTCGGCAGCGTCATTTGTTTATATGACACAGCCCCACGACCGCGCCGAACACCCCCACTCCCAGCCCCAGGAGCACGAGCAGCAGCGCCTCTAGCACGGACGCCTCCGCAGGCGCGCCGCCTCGTTCCCTTCGCGCCTGCGACCCCTCATGCCCCGAACGATACCCCTGTCACCCCTGCAGCCATTCACCCCACGCGGGCACTGGGGGCGGGTAGAATCCGCGTTACGTTGAATGCGGTCGGGAACAGCCGGCCAGGGGGAATCATGGCACCGCGAGTCGTAATCTCCGCCGACAGTCACACCGAGAGGTTCCTCGACCTCTCCGAGTACATCGAAGCCAGGCACCGCCCCACGATGGATGAGCTCAACAAGCGCGACGAAGAGCGGTTGCAGAAGATCCTCGCGAACATGCGCGCGCGGGGTCAGGAAACCTCCTACTCCGGCCGCAAGAACACGATGGAAGAGTTCCGCATCACCGTCGACCTCGGTGACCGCATGAACGCCATCACGAGCGATGGTGTCTGCGCCGAGGTCGTCATTGAGCGCGGCGGTTCCCGCTCGACTGACATCGACTTCGTGCGGGCCTGCAACAAGGCCTACTACCGCTGGTTCGCCGAGCACTTCGCCGACGAGGCGTACCGCTTCATCGGTGTCGCCGCCATCACCATCGCGGAGATGGACAGGGCCCTCGCAGAGCTTCGCGAGGCCCACGATCTCGGCTTCCGCGCCCTCATTCTGCCCGGGTCCCACTACTGGTTCCCCGGCGCCCTCCCCTTCCACGACCGCAGCTACGACCCGCTCTGGGCGCAGGTGCAGGAGATGGGCATGCCCATCCTCTTCCACCCCGGCTTCGGCCGCGAGAACCCCATCCTTGAAGCCGATCCCGATAGCCAGGTCTTCAAGTACGGGCCCCTCACCACGCTGGAGCTTCGCGCTGCCCTCAAGCACTTCCTGCTTGGCGGCATCGCCGAGCGCTTCCCCGAGCTGAACTTCGGCTGGGTCGAGTCCGGCAGCCTCTGGGTACCGCCCCTGCTCGACGAGTACGACGCGCTGGTCAAGCGCCGCCCCGGCGGCCAGAGCCAGGAGCTGCTCCCCAGCGAGCTCTTCCGCCGCCAGGGCTTCTGCGCGGGACCGCTCACGAAGTCGGAGGTCGATGCCCGCCACCGTCTCGGCATCGACAACCTCATGTTCGGGACCGACTACCCCCATCCCGAGGGCACCTTCCCGAACACGCAGTCGATGATCGACGAGATGTTCGAGGGCGTAAGCGACGAGGAGACCCACAAGATCCTCGCCTCCAACGCCGCGCGCGTCTTCAACCTCGATATCGGGCGGCTGACCAGCTCGACCGTCGCGGTGGGCTAGGGACGCTCCCGCAGCCGGCATCGAAGCCCCGGCCGGAACCGGTCGGGGCTTCTCTTTGTCCCGTGCGATCAGGAGTTGCGGCGGGCGTAGGGGTTGATCGCCGCGTTGATGGCGTCGGCCAGCAGGTTCAGGCAGAGCAGCAGGAAGGCGAGGATGGCGCCCGGGAAGACCGGATACCACCACGCCCGCTGGAGGTAGGGTCTGCTGTCGTTGACGAGCCCGCCAAGCGATGGCGTGGGCGCCTGCTCGCCGAGCCCGAAGTACCCCAGGGCCGCTACGATCAGCACCCCGCTCGCGATCGCCAGGGCCACCTGCGTGAGCAGCGGCGGCAGCGCATTGAGCACGATGTGCCGGAAGATGACCCGGGGCGTGCTAGCTCCCACCACCTGTGCCGCGACCACGTAATCCTTGTTCCGCTCGCCCAGCATCTGGGCGCGGGCGAGGCGCGTGAACCCGGGGATGGCGAAGACGACGATAGCGACCCCGATGTTCTCGAGGCCCTGGCCCAGGATCGTGAGGATGGCGAACGCGATGAGCAGGCCGGGGAAGGCCAGGAGCGCGTCCACCAGGCGCATCACCACCGCATCCGCCCACCCCCTGACGAACCCGACGGTGAACCCTGTGATGGTTCCCAGCACGGCGCCCGTCAACACCGAAAGGAAGCTCAAGGTGAGCGCGGTCTGAAGCCCGTGCAGGTTCCGGGAAAAGAGATCGCGCCGCAGCTCGTCCGTGCCGAACGGGTGGTTCCAGGAAGGCGACAGGAGCCTCGCGGAGGCGTCCTGGTCGATTGGGTCGTGCCAGGCGATGAGCGGGGCCGCGACGGCCGCGATGACGATGATGAGCAGCCCGCCAACCGCGACCGCGCCCTGCGGGTTGCGGAGCAGGCGGCGCATGGTGTCGGCCCACATCGAATGGCTGACGCGCGACCTGAACGTGGTGAGCCCCTCCTGGTCGGTCGCCGCAACGCTCATCGCACCCTCACCCTCGGGTCAACGAACCCGTAGATGATGTCGGCCAGCAGGTTCGCGGTCACAAAGACGACGACGAGGAGGACCAGCACGCTCTGCACCACGAGGTAGTCCAGTCGCTGGATCGCTTCGACCACCACCCGCCCAAGCCCCGGCCGCGTGAAGACCGCCTCGATGATCACGACCCCGGTCAACAGCTCACCCACCTGCAGCGCCATGATGGTGATCACGGGAATGAGCGAGTTGCGGAGCGCGTGTCGCACGATCACCGTGCTCTCTCCGAGTCCTTTCGCTCTCGCCGTGCGAACGAAATCCTGGCTGATGACGTCGGTAATCGTGGTCCGTGTGTATCGCGCGATCACCGCGCTGATCGGCAGCGCCAGCGCGACCACGGGCAAGGCGAGGTGGTGCAGCGAGTCCACCGGGTCGTCGAGGAACGACACGCGGCCGAGGGAGGGGAACCAACTGAGCTCCGCCGCGAAGATCCAGAGCAGGATGATGCCGCTCACGAAGCTGGGGACGCCCACCGCCACCATGGTGTAGCCCGAGAGCATCCAGTCCCACACGCTTCGCGGCTTCACGCCGCCCAGGATGCCGAGAGGAATCCCGAGCAGGATGGCCACGATGTAGGCCGCGATTCCCAGTTCCAGCGTGGAGGGAAAGTTGATGGAGAACAGGCGGCTCACGCTCAGGCCGGTGTGGAACGAGTAGCCGAAGTCCCCCTGCACCAGGTCGCCCAGCCAGCGGATGTACTGCTCGGGCCAGCTGTCGTGCAGGCCCAGCTGGTCCCGGATGGCGTAGAGGTCCTCCGCCGTCGCTTCTTCGCCCGCGATCACCAGCGCGGGGTCCCCCGGAATGATCCGCAGCACCATGAACGCGATGACCGTGCCCAGGAACAGGATGGGTATCGTCTGCACCACCCGGTTCACGATGAACGGAGCCATGGTCCTCGCTCTCCGGCCAGGGTTTCTGGCGCTCCACGGGGCGCCCGATCGCGCCGTGAGCATACACAGCACGGGGCCCGGCGGGTCCGCACGTTGTGGGGCGATAGCAGCGCCCCCGAGCCATGCCGGAGGGGTATAGTACCGGCCACGCGTCAGGGGCAGCGCAGCCGGGCTTCATTCGGGAGTCCCCACCTTGGCTGGCGCCGCGACACACGACAGCGACCACGAGGGAGGTTCCCCAATGACTTCGACCTGGAAGAAGCCCATCTCGCGCCGGCAGATGCTTGCCGGATCAGGACTTGCCGGCGGCGCGGGCGTCACCGCCGCCCTCGGCGGTTGCGGCGACGACGACGACGACGACGCCCCCGAGCCCACTGAGGCTCCACCCGAGGCGACCGAGGCCCCCGCGGAAGCGACCGAGGCTCCCGCTGAGGCGACCGAGGCTCCCGCCGAGGCAACCGAGGCCCCCGCCGAGGCGACCGAGGCGGCCACCCCCGCCCCCACCGAGGCCCCCGAGACCGGCCCGAAGCAGGGCGGCACCCTCCGCTACGCCGTCCAGGGCGACCTCCTGTTGAACCAGGGCGCTCCCTTCACCCGTGCGCAGGGCATCCCCCTCCTCGTCTTCGAGACCCTCATTCGCTACGAGGACTCACCCGCGCCTTCGTTGGTCCTCCTCGACCAGTACGAGGTGTCCGAGGACTTCACCACGGTCACCATGCGGCTCAAGGACAACGCCGTCTTCCACGATGGCTCGCCCGTCACACCCGACGATGTCTTCTTCGGGATCGATGCGATCACCAACCCCGACAAGTACGGCTTCAGCTTCCGCGGGCAGCTGCTGGCCTTCGCCTCCCTCGTGACCAGCATGGAGGCCGTCGACGAGCGCACGATGGTGTTCTCCTTCGGCACCACGCTCACGAACATCAACGACTTCTTCGCCCAGTTCCCCGTCACGAAGAAGGACACCTACGCCGAGCTCCAGAGCGGCGACAACATCCAGGGCACCGGGCCCTACATGATGGACTCCTGGACCCCGGGCGTCGGCTATGAGCTGGCGCCGAACCCCAACTGGCACGACCCCAACGGCCCCTATCTCGATTCGGTGAGGGTGATCCAGTTCGCCGATGCCGAGGCCGTGGGCCAGGCCTACGATGCCGACGACATCGACATCGCCACGAGCGTCAGCCCCCTCTTCGCCAAGGCGCATGAGGACGACGTCCGGCTGGAGGCGAAGTGGGGCATCGTCTACGTCGGCCTCAACGTCACCAACCCCCTCTTCGAGGACAAGCGCGTCCGCCAGGCGCTCTTCTTCGCCATCGACCGCGATCGCATCGTGAACGAGCTGATGGAAGGCCTGGTGGAGCTGACGACCCAGCCGTGGGATCCCGGCAGCCCCGCCTTCGACCCCGACCTCGAGCAGCCCTTCTACGACCCCGATCGGGCGAGGGCGCTCCTGGAGGAGGCAGGGTTCAGCCAGACCGAACCCATCACCTTCGATCACTACGCCAACCACCCCGTGGTGGGCGCCCAGCTCGCCTCCCTCATCAAGGACAACTTCGCCGACGTGGGAGTCGAGATCGAGCTGGTCGGTCACCAGATCCCCGACATGAACCAGAAGCTCTTCCAGCGAGACTTCGAGGCGGGCTGGTTCCTCATGACGGGCTTCTCGCCGTTCTCGCCGGTCACCGTCATCACCCAGCCGTTGCCCTTCCAGGACAACAACCCCAGCAAGTACACCAGCGAGACGTTCCTGGACATCAGGGCGAAGCTCAAGACCCTCGATCCGTTCTCGGAGGAGGCGTTGGTGCAGTACGACCGCTTCAACGAGCTCTTCCACGACGACCCCTGGCTCCTCCCCTGTGCGCCCTTCCGCGCCATGAACGTCGTGAAGCCGCGCGTTCAGGGGTACAAGAGCTTCATCGAGCCGCGCACCTACCTCGGGTACGTCTGGCTCGACGACGCCTAGGGCGCGGCCCCGGGCAACTGCATCCGTTCCGTCACGCCGCCGACCGGTCAAGCACCGGCGGCGGCGCGGCGATCGAGGAACCTGACCCGTTGGGCGTGCTCGCCGCACGCCCGGAGGAGGAACCATGCCTGACGCCGCCGAATACGCCGGCCACGCCAGCCTCGAGGCTTCCGAGTTCTCCGGGCTCTGGCCCGAACGACCCGACCTGCAGGGCGCCCCCAACGTCGTCTACATCGTGCTCGACGATGTCGGCTTCGCCCAGTTCGGCTGCTATGGCTCCACCATCGATACGCCGAACATGGACCGCCTCGCGGCCAATGGCCTGCGCTACACCAACTACCACACCACTACCCTCTGCTCCCCCTCGCGTGCGTGCCTCCTCACCGGCCGGAACCACCACACCGTTGGCATGCGCTCCGTCTCCAACTGGGCGCGCGCCTACCCCAACGGCCGCGGCGCCATCACCGACCGCGCGGCAACCATCCCCCAGCTGCTCAGGGACCGCGGCTTCTCCACCTTCGCGGTCGGAAAGTGGCACCTCGCCCCCATGTCGGAGACCTCCGCGGCGGGCCCGTTCGACCACTGGCCCCTGCAGAAAGGCTTCGACCGCTACTACGGGTTCCTCGACGCTCTTACCGACCAGTTCGCCCCCGAGCTCACCTACGACAACCACCGCATCCCCACCCCCGACACCCCGGACTACCACGTCAGCGAAGACATGATCGACCGCGCCATCGAGTTCATCCGCGACCAGAAGGCCATCTACGAGGAGAAGCCGTACTTCCTCTACGTCGCCTTCGGCGCCTGCCACGACCCCCACCAGGCTCCCCCGGAGTACCTGGAAAAGTACCGCGGCCGTTTCGACCAGGGGTACGAGGTGGCCCGCGAGGAGTGGTTCGAGCGACAGAAGGCGATGGGCATCGTGCCCGAGGACACGGTCCTGCCCCCGAGCAACCCCAACGTCCCCCCCTGGGACAGCCTCACGCCGGACCAGCAGCTCGTCGCCAACCGCCTGCAGGAAGCCTTCGCCGCCATGCTCGACCACACCGACGTCCAGATCGGCCGCCTCCTCGAATACATCGAGCAGACCGGCCAGCTCGACAACACGCTCATCGTCCTGACCTCCGATAACGGCGCCAGCGATGCCGGCGGCCCCCTCGGAACGGTCAACTGGCTGCGGGGCATGAACGGGCTCGAAACCGAGTCCTACAACCTCGAGAACGTGGACGAGATCGGCGGTCCCCGGTCGCACACAAACTATCCGTCCGGTTGGGCGCAGGCCGGGAACACCCCGCTGCGCTGGTACAAGCAGTTCCTGCATGCAGGCGGGATCCGCGCCCCCCTCGTCTTCCACTGGCCGGACCGCATCGAGGAGGGTGGTCTCCGCCACCAGTTCCACCACGTCACCGACGTGACCCCTACCGTCCTCGATCTCCTCGGCATTGAGGCCCCGGCCGTCTTCGAGGGCATCCCCCAGCTTCCCGTCGCCGGCGAGAGCATGGCCTACACCTTCGAGGAGCCCGATGCCCCCACCCGCAAGGTCACCCAGCACTTCGAGCTCAACGGCCATCGCTCAATCTGGCACCAGGGCTGGAAGGCCGTCACCCTCCACACGGTCGGCGACGACTTTCAGACCGAGCCCTGGGAGCTCTACCACCTCGACGAGGACTACTCCGAGAGCTACGACCTCGCCCAGGAGGAACCCGAGCGGCTGCAGGAGCTCATCGCCCGCTGGTGGGCGGAAGCCGGTCTGCACGGCGTCCTTCCCCTCGAACAGGGCGGCCCCGCCTCCTCCTTCCACAAAGTTCCCCCCGGCAGCCCCCAGGACCGCACCACGTTCACCTATTCGCAGGGCATGGCCCATGTCCCAACCGTCGCTGCTGTCGACGTGCGCAACCGCTCGCACCGCATCCGCGCCGACATCGTCCGCGAGGGCGCGGGCGAGGGGGTCATCCTCGCCCACGGCGGGTATGCCGGCGGCTACGCCCTCTACGTGCGCGACAACCGCCTCGTCTACGAGCAGAACTGTGGCGACGACCACACACGCATCATCAGCGGCGAGGACCTCCCCACCCGCGCCTCCGTCGAGTTCTCCTTCACGAAGACGGGTGAAAACCGCGGCGTCGGCGTCCTCACCGTGGATGGCCGCGAAGCCGCCCGTGGCGACCTTCCGCACATGCTCGGCGGTCTCTTCACGATCGAGGGCCTTGACGTGGGTCAGGACACGGCTACGCCGGTGAGTGACCAGTACGAGGCGCCCTTCCCCTTCTCCGGCGCCATCGAGTCCATCGTCGTCGAAGTCGATGACGACCAGTTCCTCGACCCCGCACAGCTCGCCGAGGCGGAGGAAGCCCAGCAGTAGCCCTCTGGCTCTGCTACTCGGCCGTCACCGTGAAGCGGCTGCTGTCATCCCGTCCGAAGACCTCGGGGAAGTACGTCTCCTGAGCGTGTACGGGCGCCACGAAGAAGTCGCCCGGGGTCGTGGCCCGCGCGTAGTACACGTACTCGTGCACTCCCGCGGGCAGGCGGTCGGCCAGCAGCACGACCCGGTCGTCCCGCACGTCGACCTGGTCCCAGGGCCAGGCCCGCCACGGGTAGCGGCCCCAGTACCACTGGCTGCGGCCCGGCAACCGGTTGTGGTCGTCCTGCAGCTTCTGGAGAAGATCTGCCGAGACGATGTCCAGCGCCGGGTCGATGGGCTCGAGGCCCGCGGGCAGGAAGTCCTCGACCCTCGCAAAGAGCCGCTCCGCCGGAGCCACCACCGTTACCGTCACGCGCACCACCGACCCCACGGGCGCGCTGGTGATGTACTGATGCGGCTGGTCCAGCAGCGAGTAGCGGTGTGAAACCGCGAACCCCCGGTTCAGCGCCTCCACGTGCTTCGCGGGAGTGAGGTAGCGCAGGTTGAGGCCGTAGTACAGCCGCCCCTCGCGCCCCGCCTCCCGGTCGAACTGCACGCGGCTGACTTCACCGAGCGGCAGGTCCTCCAGCGGCACCGTGACGCTGTCGACGTAGTCGCGGCCGGGCACATCGAAGTCGCCGGCGAGCACCCGCTGGGTGTTGAGCAGCACCTGGTAGTCGTAGACGCCCCGGCTCTCGCCGGTCAGCTCGGCAAACGCCCCGAGCGAGGCCATGGCCTGGGCTCGGTCGACCGATGTCTCCCACCACTGCGCCGACCGCGCCACCACCAGCCAGCGGACTGTCTCCTCAATGAGCGGGTGCTGCGGGGCCGCTTCGGTCAGCGCTCGCAGCACGAGCGCCGTCGCGCGTACGCCGCTGTTGTGCATGCAGCCCGCGATCGCCGCGTCCTCCCAATGGTTCCCGTTCGCGCTCGCGATCGTGCTCGCCGTGAGGTCGTTCAAGAGGGTCCGCACGTCTTGGTGGTCCGGCTCGTGGCCGCTGGCCAGCAGACCGAGCAGCAGGTAGGCGCGTCCCCAGCTCGTCAGGCGCACGCGGTGCTCCTCCAGGAGCGTGCCCATGAGGCCGGCCTGCTCCCGCGCGGACGGGCTCACCTCGCCGCCCTCGTTCGCGGCGCTCGTCAGCGCGTACAGGAGGAAGGCGTGCTGGTTCACGTTCGCGGGATGCATGAAGTCTGTCTGCCGCTGCACGAAGTTCGTGATCAGCCGCATCGTGCGGTTGTACCGGGTGAGTGGCACGTCGTAGCCGGCGTCCCGGGCCTCGCCGAGCGCGATCAGCACCCAGCCCGTCACCCACAGGTCGGTCCGCTTGCAGTACTGGCACCAGGCCCACCCGCCGTCGGACCGCTGCTGCCCGACGAGCCGCTCGATGTCGCCCGCGATCTGGCGCTCCTGTGCTTCCGTGAGCCCGTTCGCGCTTCCGTGCTGCACCGCGACCGTCGCCACGATGCGGCTCGCAATCCTCACGTTCGACTCCCAGGGATGACGGGTGAAGAAGTGGAGCTCCTCATCGAGGGCGCCCACGAGCGAGCCCTGCACCGAGAGCTCCAGCGAGCCCCCGTCCGTAATCACGTACTCGGGCAGGTACACCGCCTCGAGCCTGGGCGTGTCCTCCACCACCCCACCCGTCGCCGTCGTCTCCGCCGTCACGTCGAGGTACACGGGGATACTCAGCTCCACGGCATCCCCGTGGCCGCCGCTCGTCGTCGCCGTGAAGCGGATCGTGGCCGTGCCCTCCTCGAGGGCGCGGGCGGGCCAGGCGAACAGGACCGAGCGTCCCGCCTCCACGCGCTTCGTGATCGCATCCGAGTTGTCGAGGACGACGCCCGCCGCCTCGATCTCGACCGTGATGTTCGTCGCCTCGTCCGTGCGGTTCCACACGAGGGTGCGCACGCTCAGTTCGTCGCCCACCCGCAGGAACCGGGGCAGCGCCGGACGCACGAGCAGCTCCTGCGTGACCAGCAGCTCGCTTTCACCCTCCCCGACCCTGGTCCCTGCTGTCACGGCGCGGGCCTGCGCCCGCCACGTCGTTGCGTTGTCCGGCAGCTCCAGCTCGAAGCTGGCCTTGCCGTCCTCGTCCGTCGCGAGCTGCCCGATCCAGAGCGCAGTGTGCTCGAAGTCTTTCCGGACCTGTGGACGCGATCTGCTGGCCCCGGGTCCCAAGCCTATTTTGCTCGGTTCCGGATCCGCATCCTCCATGGCCTCTTCCGCGTCGCCCCCGACGCCGTCTTCCGCGAGACCCGCGGGCTCGCGCGACCACGCCGTCCGGACACCGAGCGGGCGCTCATACCAGAACGCCTCCAGCCCCGTTGGCCCCACCTCCTCCGCAAGCGCGAGCACCGCCTTGTCCACGATCGCCACCGACACCTCGCCTTCCACGCCCTCACCCTCCGAGTCGGTCACCTCTACCTCGAACCGCACCGTCTCTCCCGGCCTCGCCTCATTGCGATCCGGTTCGACTCGCACGTCCAGCTCGCGCGTGGCCGTCGAGATCGACAGGTTCACGTAGCCGATGCGGTAGCGCGGCAGCGGGTTGTCCTCGCTGGGCGGGAGGTACAGCACCACGCCCACGTAGACGTTCGGCACATGGCCCGCCTCGATGGGGATGCGCAACACCTCGCTGTTCGTCTCGAAGTGCCGCACCTCGCTGCTCAGCACCCGTCCCCGCTCCACCGTCACGAGCCCGATGACGCCTCCGAAGGGCGCCGGCACGAGCACCTCCGCCACATCCCCCACCTCGTAGCGGTCGCGGTCGGCCACCAGCTCGACGTAGTGGTCGGCGCGGCCCTGCCAGGGTGCGTATTCCCTGCCGGTCACCCACAGGTAGCGCTCCGAGCGCGCCGCTCGTCCCTGCTCGTCCGTCGACTCCGCCACGATCCGGTACGACCCGGGCGAGGGCGCGGTGAGCGTGACCCCACCCTCGCCGTCCTCCCCCGTCACCGTCTTCCGCATGTCCCTCTCCGTCTCGATCAGCTCCCCTTTCTTCCAATCGCGCTCGAAGAGGCGAACCGTCACTGGGCGTTCCGGCGCGACGCGGCCCCTGTAGTCGACCGTGACGAGGTGGACCGTTGCCGGCTTCCCCGCCGTCGCGATGTACGACTCCGTCCTGATGCCCGCGTACCAGGTGGCGGGGTGAACCGTGACCGTGGTGCTGTTCGCCACCGCCTGCCCGTTCTGGTCCGTCACCGTCGCGCTGATCGTGAAGAGATGCGTGCTCTCGCCCGCATCCAGCGCCGCCCGTGCCTTGAATCGCGCGACTCCCGAGCGGTCCGTCTGCGTGCTGCCACTGCCCCTCCTCGGACTCCTGTAGCTCCATTGGTACTCGCCGAACGAGTACTCCTCGTACCCCTCCGCCCTGAAAAACGTCGGTTGCGACAACGCTGCCCACTCGACTGGCGCACTACCCACTGGCCCGCCGGCGTAGAAGCTCGCCCGCCCCTCGACGGGAATCGTGTCCCCCGCCACGAAGTCCGTTCCCTCCGCCTCAACCTCGACCGCGAACTCGGGCACGCGGAACGCCGAGACGGTGAACCTCGTGCTGGCGATGATCCCTTCGTCGTCGCGCAGGTTGACCCAGTAGGTGCCGGTGGGTGCGTCATCTCCCAGATTGACCTCGACCGCGAACGTTCCCAGCTCGCTGAGCCGGACGGTCGTCTCCGGTAGCTGCTCATAGCTGGCGTCCCTGATCGTCAGGGTGTAGGTCCGCTCGGCGTCGGGCAGCGAATAGGACGCGTCGTCCTCATCGCGCACCACACCCTTGAAGAACACCGTCTCCCCGGGCCGGTAGATGGGCCGGTCGCTGTAGAGGTGGCTCTTCGTGGAGGGGAAGGACGGTCGAGTCGACACGTCCAGGGCCCACGGCGAGCTTCCCCCTTCCCACCACGTGGCCACGACGCCGTTCCGCTCCCCGTCATCGATGCGAGCGAGGTAGTGCCCGTACGGATTCCAGTACCAGTTGCCTGAACGCGAAGGGACCGCGAACCGCGCGAGCCCGTCGGCGTCCGTCGTCGCGATCCGGGCGAACTCGTGGGCCCCCTCCCCGGCGGAGACTGCCCGCACCTTCACGCCGTCCAGCGGCTCCCCCGTCTCGTAGTCGACGGCCCAGACCAGCAACTCCCCGTCCGCCAGCTTGGTCACCATGGTGGTGTTCACCACGCTGATCACGCTGGCGGAACGGTCCCCCTCCCCTTCCGCGAGGACGTAGTAGTGCCCGATGGGCAGGGGCTCACCGCCCCCCAGCGAGGTCGAGTAGGACGTCCAGGTGTCACGCGACTCCTCGGGAATCGGCTCCGTCCACGCTCGTATCGGTTCGCTCTCGGGCTCGAAGCGAATCCACTTGTAACCGACCCCGTCGACCCACCTGCGGGCGTCGATCCATCCCCGGCGAAGCAGGGTTTCCGCCTCTCCTTCGGAGAGCCGGTAGAGCTCGAAGCGGACCTCATCCATGGCCTGGGCGCTGTAGCCAAGCCGGTGTTCACCGCCTTCCGGCCAGAGGGCGAATTGCCCGGTCCCCAGGGTAATGGAAGGGCGCGGCGGCTCCGGCGGAGGTCGCTCCCTCGTCCTGAAGGAGAACTCGTAGGCTGGCAGTGAGCGTCCCCCGCGGTCGCGTACCCCCTCGGCGATTCGCACCGTGTACTCGGCCGAGTAGGCCATCCCGGCCGGGATTCGGACCGACCTGTCCCACGCCCAGAACCCGTCTTCCGGGATGGTGACGCCGTTGATCGAGATGCGCCCCTTGAACGACTCCGGGTCCATCGGATTGTTGTAGTAGATGGAGATGCCGGAAGTGCCCGCCGCCTGCTCGCCGTCCGCCGGACTCGTCCTGGTCACCATCGGTGCGTCGACCGTCGTGAAACGCGCCGAGCGTTCAGAGCGCGTCATCCCGCCTCGTGCGTCCCGCAGCCCCTCCTCGACAACCACCTCGTACCGCGTGCTGAGCTCCAGCGGCTCGTTGGGAACGAGCCGCACCGAGGTGGAGTCCTGGCTCCACGAGAACGAACTCGCGACCAGATCCCCGCCAACCTCCCCCAGCGTGATCCCCGCCTCCACCGACGCACGGTCCATCGGCTGGCTAAACGTGACCCGGACGCGGGTGTCCGGCTCCACGAAGATGGATCCGTCGTGTGGCTCGAAGCCCGTAACCGTCGGCTGCATGGTGGAGAAGCTCCACCGGTAATCCGTCTCCAGCACCCCGCCGGAAGCCCACGCCACCCGTACCGGTATCCGTACCGTATACGTCGTGCTCGGCTGCAGGTTCCGGGGGGTGAAGCGGTACAGCGACGTGTTCAGCCACTCCCCCGAGCCCGCCAGCGGCGGGTCGAACCGCAGCACCGACCAGATCGAGCCCTCCTGCAAGACCGTGAGGGGCGCTACCGACCTGCTGAACTGCACGAGGATGCGCGCGTTCGCCGGCACCTCTTCGTCACCGTCACCCGGCGTCACGTAGACGACCCGCAGCGCCCCCTCCGCTGTGAAGGTGTGGACATAATCCTCCGCCAGCCCCGCAGCTCCGCCGGCGACAACCACGCGGTACTGCTGCCCTCGCTGCCACCCCGGATAGTCCGGCTGGAAGAGCAGCGTGCGCCCGTCGAGCCAGACGAACGCTCCTTCGATCGGTGGCTCGATCGACACGAACTCCGCTGCGTCCGCCGTCTCGGGTGCCTCGCGGAACGTCACCGTCAGCCCTGCCAGCCGCGGCACCTCCTCCCCGCCCGGCGAGATCGCGACGACCGGATGCGGAGCGGGGACGGTGATCGTGATGTCGCCGAAGCGGAAGTTCCGGTCGCTGCTGCGTCCGTCCCGGATCGAGAGGCGCCTCCTCGTCTCGGGGTTCCAGTCGCCATCGACCGGCCGGGCAT
The DNA here is from genome assembly GCA_009839725.1 of Dehalococcoidia bacterium. Lineage (GTDB taxonomy): Bacteria > Chloroflexota > Dehalococcoidia > Tepidiformales > Tepidiformaceae > UBA2991. Next base: position 13,521 of record VXPF01000151.1, read on the forward strand.
TGACGAGGACGCTGTGCGGATTCCCCACGTGTTGCCACACGCGCACCACAACGTCGTCGACTGCGACATCGCCGAACTGGTAGGTTCCCGCTGCGTTTTCGCCGTCGTCCAGCAGGAGACGGACCGTCCCCAGCGTGCCGTAGCTTCCACCCTCGCGGCGGGCGCTGACGTGGATCCGCCAGGGGTCGCGCACGCTCTGCCAGACCCGCACCTCGACATCGACCGTGTCACCACGGGGAGGGGTCTGGGCCTCGGTCTGCCCCGGAACGGCGACCATGGCCACCGCGAGCACCAGCGCGCCAAGGACCACCGTTGCCAGCCCGGGTCGACGTGTCACCGAACGCGCATCCTTCCCGCGAGCCGACACCCTAGCACCGTCTCCCGGGAATTACCCCGTCCGTCCGCGCGCCGACCGGCGGTGCGCCAACGGCGTGACGCAGGGTGTCGTTAATCCATATGCGCATCGAGCCACGATCGTTCCGCCGGTGGGAGACACTCGTGCACTCGAACGCGGCGCTGGGTGCGATGGTTAGCCTGCGCCCCGGGCCAGCGCTGCCACGAAGTGCTCGCTGCTCAGGTCCTCCAGCTGCCAGGTCACGCCCGGCTCCTGGGGCAACTCCAGCGTCCCCGCGGCCGCCCCCCGGCGCACCGCCGGAGGTATCTCGAAGCTCGTCGCATCGAGCAGGAACCCCTTGCCATGCGCCTTCAGCACCGCCTCCTTCATCGTCCACAGCCGGAAGAAGAACCGGATCTGCTCCTCCCCCTGCCTTGCGGTGACCTCGCGGCGCTCCTCCGGCCCCAGGGCCCCGTCCATGAGCAGGTCCAGCCTGCGCCGGGTCCGGAGCTCCTCGATGTCCACGCCCAGCCGACCTTCCGGCGCGTAGGCGACGAGGCCGTGCCGGCCGCTGTGGCTTACGTTGAAGGCGATCGGTGCCACCACACCATCTACGGTTGCCCACGGCTTGCCGTGCTCCGAGGTGGGGAACGCGAGCTGCTCGTTCTCGCAACCCAGCTTTTCTCCGAGAACGGCGCGCAGCGCCGCTCGGCAGAGCACGAACCGACGGAGCGGCTCGGCGGACGCGAACGCCTCAAGGCGCTCGCGCTCCTCCCCATTCAGGAGGGAGAACGCTGCCCGCTCGCGAGCCGCGTCGGACGCCAGATCAACATGCAGCACCGTCGCTCCCTCCGCCCGGAGGGGGCGCCACCACGGCCGCGAAACCTGAGCGGGCATTCCTGCTGCTCGCTACCGCGAGCCCTTCACCTGCACCGTGACGACGTCCAGCCCGTAATACTTCTGGTGGTGCACCGAGGAGGCGTAGTGCCGCAAGAGCCGCAAAGAGACCTCCCCCTCCTGCAGCCCTTCCGACTCTTCGTCCAGGTACGCCAGCCGGTCCTCGAGGTTCTCCTCGTCGAACACCGCCAGGAACTCCATCTGGATCGCGCCCGTCTCTGGTTGTACGGCGACGATCAAGCGCGGCGCCTCCTCCGCTTCCACCTCCTGGTCGGCCGGGATGAGGCTCATCAGCGCCTCTTCGGCGGCGGCGCCCAGCCGGTCCAGCGAGGCCTCGTTCCATCCGAGCTTGCCCGCGATTCCCCGCACGAATGCGTCGATCTCTGCCAGCGAGGCGGCGTGCAGCTTCGACTGCAGGCGTCCCCCCCGGCTCGGGCTGGTCAGATCCAGGAACAACGTCATGACGACCGCTGCCAGCGCCCCGATCAGCATGCCGTTGTCGAGCAATCGGCCCCACGTGCCCCCGATCAGGTCCGCGAAGATCGTCTGGTGCTCGACCCCGGCGCCCAGCGAGAACGCGATCCCGACGACCAGCACCTTCTGCGCGGTGAGCCCGTCCTGGATCACCGTGCGGATGCCGGCCACGAAGAGCAGGGCGATGGCGGTCAGCAGGAACGCCCCCATGACGGGGCTGGGAATCGTCAGGATCAGGGCCGGCAACTTCGGAAACAGCGCCAGCACCACGAACGCCCCGCCGATGACGTAGCCAACGTTTCGTGACGCCACGCCCGTCAGGCTCGCGAGCGACACGCTCGTGGAGGAGAACACCGTCGTCGGCGGCGTGCCCGCGATGCCGGACAGGAAGATGCCGATCCCGTTCGTGTTCAGCGACCCCTGCACGAGGCGGAAGTCCGTCACGCGCGGCCGGCGGCGCGAGGCGCCCTGCATCGCCACGCTGTCCCCGATGTTCTTGACGCCCCCGACGAGCGTGATCACCACGAACACCGGCAGCAACGCCCAGAACTCCGCTCCGGGGGTGAAGTCGAAGCCCGGGAACTCGCTGCCCGCCGGGATTCCCGCCCAGCTGGCGTCGAGCAGAGCTTGCGGGTCGTACGCCCCGAACAGCGCCGCCACCGCCGTACCCACCCCTATCCCGATGAGGGGCGACCACAGCCGCCACCGCCCGGAGGCCCGCAGCGCCATCGCCGTGGCCACGGCCAGCGTGACGAGCGCCACTGTCGGACCGGTAGCCCCCGCGACGTCGTCGGGAACTTCCTGCACCCGGTCCAGCGAGATCGGCAGGATCGTCACCGCCAGCAGCATCAGTACCGTGCCCGAGACGACCGGCGTGATGATTCGCCGCAGCAGCGGCAGCCAGATGGCCAGCGCCAGGTAGAACAGCGACGCCACCACGATCAGGCTCGCCAGCAGGGGCGGGCCGCCCCCCTCCAGCGCCAGCACCGACACCGCCACGAAGTTCGGGGTCGCGCCCATGATGAGGATGTGCCCCGCCCCCAGCCGCCAGAACCGCGACGCCTGCAGCGCCGTCAGGATGCCCGCGATGATCAGGGCCGCGAAGACGGCCCACGAGAGGTAACTCTCGTCCTGCCCGCCCGCCCTCGAGGTGATCGCCACCACCAGCACCAGCGGCGCCACCGCGAGCAGGACGCCCTGCAGTCCCACGCTCAGGGCGACGAGCGGCGGACAGCTCTCGTCCGCCTCGTACTGGATCGCGTCGTTGACGCCCCCTGCCTGCATCACGGCTCCCGGCTCGGCGCTTGGTTCCAGCGCTTATACGCCAGCGGCGAGCGGCGCGTCCACGACGCGCGCCACGGTCAGCGCCCGGGCGGGAAGCGCGAGACCTACCGCTCGCTGAACTCCAGGTTCAGCTCCAGCAGCCCGAGCATCACCCCCGGCTGGTGCCGCAGGTCGTTCTTGCCCGGCGCCAGCCGCAGGTCGTCCAGCCGATCGAGGAGCACGTTCGTCGCGATGTTCTGCTCCAGGCGCGAGAGCCCCGCCCCCGGACACGACCGCGGCCCCTGCCCGAAGGTCACGTGCCGACCCGGGCTCGGACGCGTCAGGTCGATCTCCTCCGCGTTCGGGTACTCGTCCTCGTCGCGGTTCCCCGCCCCGTAGCGCAGGTGGATCACCGACCCAGCCGGGATCGTCACGCCCTGCACCACGATGTCCTTGATCGGACGGCGGCCCGAGAGGCCCTGCGTCGGGGCGTACAGCCGCAGGCACTCCTCCACGAAGAAGCGCACCTTCGAGCGGTCGGCCCGCAGCTCTTCGGCGAGGTCCGGCTTCTGCGCGAGCACCATCGCCTCCGCCGTCAGGGCGTACTGCGTCGTCTCGTTCCCGCCGATGTGCATCCCGTAGGCGACGCTCACCACCTCGGCGTCCGTCAGCGGCCGCTTCTCGTCGCCGTACTCCACCTGCGTCAGGTAGGAGATCATGTCGTCCTTCGGGTTCTGCCGCTTCTCCCGCACGTGCTTCCCGATGTACTCGTGGAAGGCCGCCAGCGTGCGCGCGTTCTCCGCCTCGTCCTCCTCGGGCAGCAGGTTCCGGTGGGTCGAGCCGAACACGAACCGCCGCACCTGCGCCTCCTCCCACTTCCGCAGCGTCGGCATGTCCTCCAGCGGGAACCCGAGGATCGTCGTGATCACCATCTGCGGCAGCGGCGCAGCGAACTCCGTCACGTACTCGACCGAGCCCCGCTCGATCCAGCGGTCGATGAGCTCGTTCACGAAGCCCGTGATCATCTCCGTGTTGCGACCGGCGCCCACCGCCCCCACCCAGGGATTCGTGAGCTGCTCACGGTGCCACCGGTGCTGCTCCATGTTCGGGCGCAGGCTTAGGCCCGCGTCGATGGCGTCGCCGTGGCCCTCCTCCATGAGGATCTCCCGCTCCACCTCCTGCCCCGCGTTGCGCTGGCCGTAGTTGAGCGGGAAGGTCTCCGTGTCCCGCACGATCCGGGCCACATCCTCGTACTTCGTGAGGATGAAGCCGTCCTTGTCCGGCGTGTCACCGCCCCCCGGGATGCGCAGCACGGGCGCGTCCTTGTGCAGGATGCGGTACGCGTCGAACCAGTACTCCTGCGAGCCCGGCGCGAACAGGTCCACGTCCTCCACGCTGAAGGGGCACTGCCCCTCCGCCTCCATCATCGCCAGGTCGTGCTTCGACATTGCTTCTGTGGACATCAGAACCCCCGCCGGGCCCGACTCGGCGGCCACACGCAACCCATCGCGGCCCGGAATGGCCCCTATCGTACGCCTCCCCGCAAGACGGTGGGGGTCTGCTGGTCCCCGGTAGGTCCTGGGGACTGGGGCTACGGCCGCGGTGACCCGTACACCGACTCGATCGACTCCCCCGCGTCGAAGCGATCCTGGATGTCGCCCATCGTCGCGATCGCTTCTTCCGTGCCGACCACGGTCTGGAAGAGGCGCTGCTCGTTCGTGAGCGCTTCCGAGAGCCCCAGGTCGTCGTTGTCGATCAGGATCTGCTTGAGCGTCGCCAGCGCCTGTGCCGGGCGGTCTGCGAGGCGGCTCGCCCAGTCCAGCGCCACCTCCACCGACGTGCCGTCGGGCACTACCCGGTTCACCCCGCCCAGCTCGTAGATACGCTGCGCCGTCATCGGCGTGCCGTCGAGCACCATCTCCGCCGTCGCCGTGCGCCCGATGATGCGCGCCAGCCGGCTCGTCCCCCCGATGCCCGTGGTCAGCGCGATCTGGACCTCCGGCTGCCCGAATCGCGCCTGCTCCTCCGCGATGCGCAGGTCGCAGGCCCACCCCAGCTCCGCCCCGCCCCCGGAGCAGTCGCCCGAGATGGCCGCGATCGTGACGACGGGCGTCTTCGCCAGCTCTTCCAGGCAGGTGCCCCAGCCCCCGCCCGTCCCCGTCGTCGGCTCGCCCGTGACCGTGTTGCGCAGGTCGCGCAGCCAGGCGTGCTCATACCAGTGCCCCGGCGTCCCCGAGGCCAGTACCGACACCCGTGCGCCCCCCTCACGCGCCTCAACCAGCGCATCGCCCAGCTGCCCCACGCCCTCCCACGAGCCGTGGTTGTTGATGTCCGGGTTCGACATGGTGATGAGCGCGACGCCCTCGCGCGGTCGTTCCAGCGTGACGATATCGGGCATGGCGGAGCCTCCTCCTGCGAGTGCGCGAACGATACAGCCCCGCGGTCTCGGCGGGGTTCGACCCTCCCGGATCGGCTACACCCTCGCGGTGGGAACACCTAGGGGTGTTCCTGCTGATTTCCCCAGGTGTCGAAGTGGACGACGCTCTCCACCGGCATCCGGCGCGGCTGCGAGAAGCGCCCCCGGATCGGATACCCGAGGGGCACGATCGCGACCGCCGTCGACCCCTCGGGCAGCTCCAGAAGCTCGTCGAGCTTCGGGCCCGTCCCGAACGTCGTCAGCGGCGCGCCGATGCCGTAGGCGCGCGCCGCCAGCGCCAGGTTCTGGATGGCCCCGAAGATGAAGCCCCCGTACGTGATCCCGGTGCGCGTCGACTCCGGCCCGCCGATCACACCCGTGATGACGGGCACCATCAGCACGGGCGCCTCGCCGATGTGGTTCGCGAGGTACGTCACCGAGCGCAGGCCGGAAGCGTCGAGTCCCGTCTCCGCGTCGACCACCTTGTCGAAGTCGGAGAACTGGACGCGCCCGCCCCCTTCCAGCGCGGCCGGGTCGGCGCGCCCGTACGTCGCCTCGAACACGCCCTTCCACCACTCCGCGATCTGCGCCTTCTTCGCCTCGTCGCGCACGACCACCCAGCCCCAGATCTGCGAGTTGCCGCCGGTGGGGCCGCGGATGGCCGCATCCAACAGCTCCCAGAGGATTTCGTCGGGAATCGGGTCGGACCCGAGGAAGCGGCGGGCCGGGGTTGAGTGGATCGCCTCCAGCACGTCGAGCGGTTCGCGTTCTGCCATCGTGTTGCTCCTGTCTCCTCGGACCGCGCTAGGCCCGGGCCAGCTCGGTGTAGTTGATTGCGGGGTCGTGCCCCACGAACGTCTTGCCAAGGTCCTCGTAATGCCGCCACGTGATCAGCGTGTGCGTCGCCGACTGCTGCGCGTCCCGCAGCTGGCGCTCGAGCGGGCTCTCCATGCGGCTGCCGGTCGTGCCTGCCGTGTTGTTGATCATCCCCACCACCTGCCGCACCGCCTGGGCCGCGTGCGCGCAGGCCAGGTACGCGGGCCGGTAGACCTCCCAGTCGGGCGTGAGCCGTCCGCCCTCGTTGGCGCCCGGCCCCAGGTGGGCCTCCATCGCGTCCTGCGTCTCCAGCATGAAGGTGCGCGCCGCCATGTACGTCGCCTGCGCCTCGCCGATGCGGTAGTGCACCTGCGGCATGTCCATCAGGGGCGAGGCCAGCCCCCAGGGCGTCTTCTTCTGCGCGAGGTCGATGAACGACTCGATTGCCGACTTGCAGACGCCCAGCGCAACCGCCGACTTCGTGTAGACGGCGTGACAGGGGTTCCGCAGGGTCGGCGTGGCCCACTGCCGGCTCGGGGCCAGTGCCCGCCCCGGAAGCAGGTGCTCGGGAGGCACGTAGGTGCCGTCCATGCGGATGTCGTGGCTGCCGCTCCCGCGCATTCCCGCCGAGTTCCAGGTGTCGATGATCTCGAAGTCGTCGCGGGGCACCAGGAAGGAGTTCTCCGCGCCCTCGCCCGTCGCCTCGTCGACGACGAAGGGCGAGATGACGAAGCCCCAGGTGGCGTTGTGGCACCCGCTCGCGAAGGCGCCCTGGTAGCTGAGCCGCCAGCCGTCGCCCTCGCGCCGCGCCGTCTGCCCGGGGTTGGGACCGTTCGGCGTCCCCAGTCCACCCACGACAACCGCGTCCCAATCGTCGAACAGCTTGTCGCACAGGGCGCGGTCCATCTGCCGCACCACCAGCCCGTTCGTCTCCGAGTGAATCTGCACGATCCAGCCGACCGACCCGTCGATCGCGGAGGCCGCCTCGATCGTCTCGATCTGCTCGCGAGCGCTCAGCTCCTCCCCGCCCAGCTCCCCCGGCACCGCCATGCGGAACAGACCCTGCCCGGCCATCTCCTTCGATGCCCAGGCGGGCATGTGGCGCAGTTCCTGCGCCTCGTCGCCGGCCGCCCGCAGCTGTTCGCTCAGGCCGGCGACGCGGTCCACCATCGGGGTCTGACGGTTCTTGTCCCGCTGCTCGCCGATCTCGGGTCGCACCATGCCGCCTACCTCCGGTCCGCGAGTGCCGCGCGATGATACGGGAGCAATGCTGTAGGGGCGGAGCACCCGCTCGGGGGCGCTCCGCCGCCCGCGCTAGGCGCGGCGCAGCTCCATGTAGTTGGCCGCGGGGTCGTGCCCCACGAACGTCTTGCCCAGGTCCTCGTAGTGGCGCCACGAGATCAGCGCGTGCGTCGCCGACTGGTGCGCGTCGCGCAGGTGGCGCTCCAGCGGGCTGTCCATCCGGCTCCCGGTCGTCCCCGCGGTGTTGTTGATGATGCCGACCACGTGGCGCACCGCCTGCGCCGAGTGCGCGCATGCCAGGTAGGCCGGCCAGAACACGTCCCATTCCGGCTCCAGCCGCCCGCCGTCCGCGGGCTTCTGCCACCCCAGGTGCGCCTCCATCGCGTCCTGCGTGTCCAGCACGAAGGTGCGCGCCGCCATGTAGGTCGCCATCGCCTCGCCGATGCGGTAGTGCACCTGCGGCATGTCCTTGAGCGGCGAGGCCAGGCCCCAGGGCGTCTTCACGTTCGCCAGATCGATGAACGACTCGATCGCCCCCTTGCACACCCCCAGCGCCACCGCCGACTTGTTGTAGACGGCGTGGCAGGGGTTCCGGAACGTCGGGTTGTCCCACTGCTCGCTCGGCGCCAACGGGCGGTCGGGCAGCAGGTGCTCGGGAGGCACGTACGTGCCGTCCATGCGCACGTCGTGGCTGCCACTCCCCCGCATCCCCGCCGTGTCCCACGTATCGACGATCTCGAACTCGCCCTTCGGCACCATGAACGAGTTCTCCGCGCCCTCGCCCGTCTCTTCGTTCATCACCACCGGCGACATCACGAAGTTCCAGGTCGCGTTGTGGCAGCCGCTCGCGAACGAGCCCTGGTAGCTCAGCCTCCAGCCGTCCCCCTCGCGCTTCGCCGTGCGCCCCGGGTTCGGCCCGTTCGGCGGCCCCAGCCCCGAGCACACGAGCGCGTCCCAGTCGTCGAAGATCTTGTCGCACAGCGCCCGGTCCATGCGCCGCACCACCAGCCCGTTGATCTCCGAGTTGATGTGCGTGCACCACCCCACCGAGCCGTCGATCGCGGAGACCGCCTCGACGTTCTCGATCTGCTCGCGAGCGCTCACGTCCTCCCCGCCCAGCTCCTTCGGCAGCGCGTACCGGTAGAGGCCGTTGGCGGCCATCTCCTTGGCCGCCCACGGGGGCAGGTGGCGCAGCTCCTGCGCTTCGTCCCCCGCCGCCCGCAGCATCTCCCGCATGCTCTCGATGCGCTCGAGCATGGGCGTCTGCTTGATCTCGTTCTGCCGTTCGATGATTTCGGGGCGCACCATGCCGCCACCTCCGGTCCGTGAGTGCCGCGCGATGATACCGGAGCCGCGAACCGGCGGTGGACCTACGCCTCCAGGCCCCGAAACTCCACCCCAGCCTCCCCGTCGAAGCGCCGCCGCATGACCGCGAACGCCTCCTCCGAGCGGTCCGCCAGCACGAACCGGCGCCCCAGCTCCAGCGCCGCCGCCCCCGCTGTCCCGCTCCCCGCCACGAGGTCCACCACCAGGCCCCCGGGCGGCGACGACGCGGCCACGATGCGCTTCAGCACGCCCAGCGGCTTCTGCGTCGGGTAGCCCAGCTTCTCCTTGCCCGTTGGGCTCACGATCGTGTGCCACCAGGTATCCGTGGGCAGCTTGCCCCGAGCCGCCTTCTCCTTCCCCACCAGCCCCGGCGCCATGTAGGGGATGCGCTCGACCTCGTCCACGTTGAACAGATTCCGGTCGGGGTCCTTCGCGTAGAAGAGGATCGTGTCGTGCTTCGCCGGCCAGCGCTTCTTCGGACGCCCCCCGTAGTCGTACGCCCAGATGATCTCGTTGACGAAGCACTCCCGACCGAAGATCTGGTCGAGCAGCACCTTCGCGTAGTGCGCCTCGCGGTAGTCGAGGTGCAGGTAGAGCGACCCGCTCGTCTTAAGCACTCGCCGCGACTCGACCAGGAACGGCTCAAGGAACCCAAGGTAGTCGTCGAATACGTCGTCGAACGACCGCGATCCCAGCCGGACCGTCTCGTACCGCCGCCCCCCGAACCCGATCCGGTCCCCTTCGCCGTCCTCCACCCGCTTCGCCCGGGTCCGCTCCCGCTCCTGACGCTTCCCCGTATTGAACGGCGGGTCGAGGTACACCAGGTCCACCGACTCGTCCGCCAGCCCCCGCGCCACCTCCACCCCGTCGGCGCAGTGCACCGTGCCGCGCGGTCCGGCGCTCTCGCTCATGCGGGGATGGTAGTGGAACGAAACACCTGCGTGAGTCGGAAACCCAACGTATTCAGGTCCAGATGGCCTCGCAGTCCTTGGAGGTCGTGTTGTTTCGCTAGCGCAACCAAGAGGTTATCACCTCGGCAGGAATGCTAATGGTGATGCCAGCGACGTCCCCATCAGGAACTTCCACGCCCCCCGCCTGATGACGGTGTGTAGTGAAGCCTTCGTCCTCGTGGTAGTAGCCAAGCCGGATGCGTCCATCGGGAGTGTCGGCGTAGAGGTGCAGCTCGAATGTTCCCCCGAGTACGAGCATGCTGAAGGAGCCGTTTGCGTCCGTGACGTCACTGGGGCCGGGGTGCTCCCCTATCGGGTACGCATCAATGAGCATGCCCTCCAACGGCTCCCCGTCCGGGCCCAGTACAACGCCTTCGATGCGGTACCAGGGCCCCGTCGATGGGTCGGCGGGCAGTCGGATGGTGATTTCGGTGATGTCTTCGTCGCGAACCTCGACCTCGTCGGCCTCAAACAGAGGTGAGAAGCCGATGTCGCTGCTGTATGAGCCTGCGCGCCGACGACCGTCGGGCGCATCGAAGTAGAGATGAAGCTCGAATGAGCCGCCGAGCACGGGGATTCTGAAGGAGCCGTCGGCGCCGGTGATGTCGTAGGGACCCTCGTAGTCCCCGGTCGGATAGGCATCGATGTTGACCCCCTCAACAGGCTGCCCGCTTGGCCCTACCACCACCCCTTCGATCCAGTACCAGCGCAGCTCCTCGAGCTGGATTGTCACGCCCGTGATGTCCTCGCCTCCGACTTCGATGACCTGCGCTTGACTCCTCAGCGGAGTGAACCCCCCCGCACCACCGAACCAGCCAATGTGATGGCGGCCTCCAGGGGTGTCCGCATGGATGGCTAGCTGGAAGGCCCCGTCGCCTAGGGGAAGTGTGAACGTACCGTCTCGGTGCGTGTCCGCACCTGCGCCAGGCTGCTTCTCTTGCGAGTGGGCGCGAACGTGCACACCGGGTACAGGTTGGCCGTGAGGGTCGAGGACGGTGCCACGTATCCTTGCCAAGGGCGGGGCGACCTCCGAACGGTGCGCCTCGAATGACTTGTAGAAGTTGTCGACGCTGATGCCGAATGCCCCCTCGAAGGCGTCCTGCCAGCTCCCGAACGACGACCGTTTCCCGAAGTAGCGAAACCACGCGTCTTGATCTCCGGCCAGGGTTGCGAGCCAGTTGGCGGCCAGATGAAAGAGGCTCTGATTGGACCCTGCCGAGCCAGTAGGAAGGCTACGGTGATCGAGGACGCCATACGTCATCCTTGCACCTGGACGAGTAACTTCACGCAGGTGCGTCTCGTGCATGCGATCACCCGTCGCCTCGTAGTACTGGGCTGACCACCTGTTGGCGACTCCTTCCGTGATCCAGGGAGGATCGCCATCGACACCGAGTTGCCACTGAAGGGCATGGGCGTACTCGTGTGCTATCGCCTCGGGGCGCGTAACGACGACTGCTCGCCCGGGGTGGATGTACACACCTCCCACTCCGGGCCACGACCCCATGTAGAACGTGACGTCGTCGACAAGGTAGCCGCTCCGCTCAGAAAAGTAGGCCACGACGCTGTTGACCAAGGGTGGGAGGGCTAGGCGGGTCTCCTCGGGGACTTCGCTTGCGGTCTCGATCCAGGGCGTGATCGTGCCTGGCTGTAGCCACCGCCGCGCAGTGGACAGGTGCAGCCAGAACGCACCACCCCGGTTGAGCCGGAGAAGACGGTTGGCAGGGGATGGTGCATCGGGGTGGTAGATGAGGAACCGGTCCGCGCCCTCCACCCAGGCGGCGGCTGCATCGAACTCCTGACCCAGAGATGCGAAGGAGTCTTCAGCCTCAGCACCGTCGTGCCCCACCCAGCCCACGAGATTCCAGCCCTCCTGCAAGGAGAGGAGCCCGCTCTCAGCCAGCAGGTCACGTGTCCACGAGACCGGCTCTGTGCCACCCACTTGGAGCCACAGGCCCATACCAGGGGAGAGGGTCGTCAGGCCACCGAGATCGGTGGAGCCAGCCGGAGCGCCCCGGAGGAAGCGCTGTTCGGTGGCGTCCCACGCGTAGACGAGTTGCAGCTGGGGGATGGTCTCGAAGATAACCTCGACCTTGGCCTCGGCACCGGTCCAGGCGGCGAGGTTCCACCCTGGCTTCAACTGCGTGGTGACCATCTCCGGCGGCAACTGGCACATGAGCCTCTGCTGCGAGGGACGGGGCTCCCCGGACACGACAAGGCGGATCCCCGTGGCTCCAGCGCTTCCCACGACGACTCCAGCTACGGCGCGCGACCTCGAGCTCCCCACGTCGGTGACCTTGCAGACGCTGCCAGCTGTCGTCGTTACCCGCAGGCCGTAAATGCCACCGAGGCCATAGAGGGTGAATGAACCATCGTCCGCCACCACCTGGGCCAGGCTCCAGTTCGCAAGCGCTCCTCGTCCGAGGGCCTCCACGCGTGCTCCGGTCAGCGGCCCGCCGTCCGAGCCGGATGCGACGCCTTGGATGCGCTTGCAGAGGTCCGACGGTCTACCGGGTAGCTTCACGTCCAGTCCCCTGACGCCTGCGCCATCAACCGCGATCCCTCTGCTGGCAGGGCGGCGGAGCCAGCGGTCGCCGTTGGCATCGACATACCCAAGGCCGCACGTGAGACCTCCGATGACCCGAGACAGTTCGAGCAAGAACGAGCCGTTTGGAACCTCTAGCTCGTACACACCATTGGCGGTGGTCACCGAGCCGGGCAGGTCGGGGTCGGACCTGCCCCACATGCCGACAGCCCGAACTCGAACCCCTTCGAGCGGCTCGTCGCTGGGTCCAAGGACTGCCCCCTGGACCTGGAATGTCGGAGCGTCGACGTGACAGAAGGTCCACGCCGAACCTTCGACCGGTGCGCTGGAGGTGACAACAACGCGAAGACCCTCCAGGTCTTCGCGGTCCAGCTCGAACACAGCTTGCCACTGGTCATCGGGGTTCTTGAGGCCAGACACCGTGCATTGGCCATAGCCATCGGAGTGCATCGCCATCCGGTAGCCTCCAGCCTCAAGCTGGAGACGAAACATGCCGTCTGTACCCGTCCACTGGCCCGCGTACTCTCCGGGGGTCTGGCCGTGACCGTATGCCGAGATCCAGAGCCCTTCGACCGGGTTCCCACTCCCGTCGACGACAACGCCCTCGATGCGGTACCGCCCTTCTCCACTCTCCTGGGCAGCAGCCGTCGCCAGCGACCAGGCGACCCCAAGAACGAGTGCGGCAACCACGAGAGCTCCCGTGACCCCCGCGCCCCGCGGCCAGCGGACCAACCCCATCAAGGCTGGGTGCCAGCCCCTGGAAACGCCACCCACTCCATAGCCGCATCCACCTCCACCTGCTACTAGCAGGCGCTCACAATGGTACATGCACCTGCAATCAATAGTGGTCGGTAGCTTGCATGTTCGCTATCGCTAAACCCTCAAGGGCTGCGGGGCCTCTTGAGCACTCACCGCGCCTTGCTCCCAGTCACACGGATGGCCTGCATCATCACACCTTGAGCCTCCCTTGAGACCGGCAAGCCGGACAAGAGCCGGCAGCGCAAGGAGGCCGGGTGGTCTCGTACGGATGGTGCCCTCCGTCTGTTGCCCTACCCCGCGACCCCCGGAGGGATGGCGCCCTCGCCCGCCGGACGCGGTGGCGCGACGCTCACCTCGAGCAGCTCCGCGATGTCGAACGCCTGGATCGACCGCGTCTCCTCGTCGGGCTGAACGGCGGGAATGCCGTCCTCGAACATCTGGATGCAGAACGGGCAGGCCGTCGCCACGATGCTCGCACCCGTGTTCGCTGCCTCCGCCGTGCGCAGGTGGTTCACCCGCGTGCCCGACTCCTCCAGCCACATGTTGCCGCCGCCCGCGCCGCAGCAGAGCCCCTTCTCGCGGCTGCGCGGCATCTCCACCAGCTCCGCGCCGGGAATCTGGTCGAGCACCTCGCGGGGCGCGTCCATGATCCCGTTGCCGCGGCCCAGGTAGCACGAGTCGTGGTACGTGATCGTCTGGCCGTCCATCTCCTTCGGCTGCAGCTTCCCCTGCGCCAGCAGGAGCTGGAGGAACTCCGCGTGATGCGTGACCTCCCACTGCCCGTCGAAGTCCGGGTACTCGTTCTTGAACGTGTTGAAGCAGTGCGGGCAAGCCGTGATCACCCTCCGCACGCCGATCTCGTTCATCGACGCCACGTTCGTCTCCGCCAGAGTCGCGTAGAGGAACTCGCTTCCCAGACGCCGCGCCGGGTCGCCCGTGCAGGTCTCCTGCTGGCCGAGAACGCCGAAGCTCACGCCCGCCTCGATCAGCAGCCGCACCACCGACTTCGTGATCGGCATGTTCCGCTCAACCAACGCCCCCGAGCAGCCGACCCAGTACAGGTACTCCTGCGACCCGTCGAAGATGGGCACCTCGATGCCCTCCTCGCGAAGCTGCTCCATCCACGTCTCGCGAGTCAGCTGCGTGCCTCGCCAGGGGTGGCCGCGCTGCTCGATGTTCTGCAGCGTCTCCTGCGCCGTCCCCGGGATGCGCGCCTGCTCCATTACGAGGTAGCGCCGCATGTCGACGATCGTGGGCACGTGCTCGATCAGCACCGGGCACTCCTCCACGCAGGCCATGCACGTCCGGCAGGCCCAGAGCGACTCGTCCTTCACGTAGTCGCCCACCAGCTCGCCCTCGACCTTCTCCGAGGGGTCTTTCCCCGCGATCAGCAGCGGGCCGGCGTGGTTCATGTACGACTTCAGGTCCTGGATGATCGCCATCGGCGAGAGCGGCTGCCCCGCCGTGTACGCCGGGCAGACATCCGTGCAGCGCCCGCAGCGCACGCACGTGTCCGTGTCGAAGAGCTGCTTCCAGGAGAAGTCCTGGACCTTGCCCGCGCCCAGGCTCGCCCCCTCCTCGATCAGCTGCTCGAAGTCGCCCATCGGCGCCAGGTAGGCGGGAACCGCCGGGCGCTTCAGGAAGGCGTTCACCGGTGCGAACACGATGTGCCGGAACTTCGTCAGCGCCATCAGCGTCAGCAGGGCGAAGGCCCCGACAACGTGGATCCACCAGAACACCTGGTGCGCGCTCAGCAGCGCGCTCTCACTCGCGCCGCCCACGATCTTCGCGATCACCCAGCCGCCCGGCGACCAGTACGACCAGTTCTCGTGGCCGGCGGGAATCTCGTGGCCACCGATCCGCAGCCCCTCCACCAGGAAGCCCGTGAACAGCACGAACCCCAGCAGCCCGACGACGATCGCGTCCTCCGCCTGCCGGCGGTCCCACGTCAGCTTGGCCGGCGCCGGGCCGAAGCGGCGGAACACCGCCATCCCGATGCCCACCAGCCCGATGATCCCGAACAGGTCACCCACGAAGCTGTAGGCCAGGTACACGCCCCCTTCGAGGAAGGCGTGCTCACCGCCGACCTGGAAGATCAGGTCGAAGTAGTCGTCGATCGCCAGCAGGATCGTCACGAGCGTCAGCACTGCGAAGCTCGAGTAGATGCACCAGTGCATCACGCCCGCGTAGCGGTCGTTCGTCACCCGGCCCGTGGCCGCGCCCAGCGTCAGGGCGTTCGTGATGCGCGCGCCCAGGTTGCTGAAGACATCGTGCCCGCGTCCCAGACGCCACACCCGCAGGCGCTGCACGAACGCCCCCAGGATGACCGCCACGGAGACGCCGAAGATGAAGTACATCAGCGCGAAGCCCTGGATGTTGTAGAACACCTCGCGGCTCGCGCGCTCCGTCTGCGCCGTCTCCAGCGCGCCGATGGCCGCGATCACCGCCACGGGCACGGCCGCGCCCACGATCGTCACGTTGAAACGCCTGCCCTTCGGCTCCCGCTTGCCCTCCGCGGTCGTTCCCTGCTCCTGCGTGTCTGGCTGTGCGCTCATACGTTGTCGTTCGTCGGCGTGCCGTAGAGCTTCCGCAGGTCGGTCTTCAGCACCTTGCCCATGGCGTTCCGTGGCAGCTCACTCACCACCGCGATGTACTGCGGCGCCTTGAACGAGGCGATGCGGCTCTTGCAGTACGTGTTCACGTCCTCCGGCGTGAGCGTCGCCCCGGGTTTCGGTACCAGCACCGCCTTCACCACCTCGCCCCAGTCCACGTCGGGAACGCCGATGACGGCCGCCTCGTCGATCCCCTCGTGGTCCTCCAGGCAGTTCTCCACCTCGCCCGACGAGATGTTCTCGCCGCCACGGATGATGAGGTCTTTCTTCCGGCCCGTGATGAACAGGTAGCCCCCGTCGTCCACGCGCCCCACGTCTCCGGTGTGCAGCCAGCCGTCGATGATGGCCGTGCTGGTCGCGTCTTCCTGCTCGTAGTACCCCTTCATCACGCGGTCCGAGCGGACGCAGATCTCGCCCTCCTCGCCGGTCTCCAGGAGGCTGTTTCGGTCGTCCATGATGCCGATCTCGACGTCGTCCATCGGCCTCCCCACCGACCGCAGCCGCGTTTCCCGCACGTCCGTGTCGATGCTCAGGTCGTGGTCGTCGGGTCCCAGGTACGTCAGCGTCGAGGTCGACTCCGTCTGCCCGTAGGCGTTCATCAGGCCCACGCCCTGTGGCGGGAAGACGTCGCACGCCTTGCGAACCACCTCGTACGGCATGGGGGCCGCCCCGTAGGTGATGAGCTGCAGCGTCTCCAGGCTCGTCCCCTCCAGGGCCTCGTGCTCCATGATCCGCTTCAGCATCGTCGGCACGACCATCGAGTGGGTCGCGCCCTCCCCGCCCACGGCCGTCAGCCATCCTTCCGGTGTGAACTGCGGCAGCACCAGCATGGTGCGCCCGCCCCAGATCGACGAGAGCATCGCCGTCGCCCCCGCGATGTGGAAGAACGGTACCGAGACGAGCGTCTTCTCGTGGATGTCGGGGTCGGCCGGGTTCATCGTGTTCGTCACGTAGGCAGTCATGTCGAGGTACGTGATCATCACGCCCTTCGGCAGCGCCGTTGTTCCGCTCGTGAAGATGAGGACCGTCGGCTGCTCATCGTCCACGTCCACCCAGATGTCCTCGGGCTCCGCCCCCGCGACCAGGCCGGCGAAGTCGAGGTACCCCTCGGCCGGGCCGTCGTAGCTCACGAGCGTCTTCGTGTGCTCCAGCCCGGGCCGGATGCGGGCCGCGAGGTCGCGGTAGCGCTCCGAGACGAACAGCACGCCCGCCTGGCTCACGTTGAGCATGTGCGTCAGCTCTTCGTCCTTCGAGCGGTAGTTCAGCGGGACGAGCGTTACGCCCAGCATCGCGCAGGCGTAGTACGTCAGAACGAAGTCCACGCTGTTCTGCGCCATCACGGCCACTTTCTGGCCCTGCTCCACGCCCAGGCCGCGAATGGCGTTCGCCAGTCGGGTCACCTGCTCCTGCACGTCGGCATAGGTCAGGCGGCGGCCACCACCACCCACCTCCACCAGCGCCTCTCGGTCTGGCACCACGGCGGCGGAGATCTGTAGGAACTCGATCGTGTTCATGCTCCCTCCGAGGAGCGGGTTTCCGCGTACACGCGGCGGAACGGGATTCTACCGGCGCCCCGTTTGCCGCGCGAATCGAGCGCTCGTCGGGTGCTGCGCCCTACAGCCGCGGCCGCCTCGGCGCGAACGACCCGGCCAGCAGTTCCACCACCGCTGCCTCCACCGCCGCGTCCAGCTCTGCCGCCGGCGCCACCTTCGTGACCAACCCCCAGCGCAGCGCTTCCTCGGTCCCCACCGGCTCGCCCGTCAGGATCAGGTCTGCGGCGGCGCCGGGAGGGATCGTCCGCGGCAGGGTCTGCGTGCCGCCCGCGCTCGGGATGTACCCAAGCGTCACTTCCGGAAGCCCGAACTGCGTGTCCTCGGCGGCCACGCGTACGTCGCAGCAGAGCGGCAGCTCCAGCCCCGCGCCGAAGCAGAAGCCGTGCATGCGAGCCACCAGCGGCATCGGGAGCGAGAGCATCAACCCCCACACGTCCCGCTCGTGCCGGGCCCGCCTGGATGCCCACAGGCTCGGCGCCGTCCCGAACTCCGAGATGTCGGCGCCGGCGCTGAACGCTCGTCCCTCCCCCCGGAAGACGATGGCTCGCACGTCCGGGTTGTCGCGACAGGCCTCCAGGTACTCCCACAACAGGTCGCGCATGGCCATGTTGATCGCGTTCAGGCGCTCGGGCCGGTTGAGCGTGATCGTCGCCACGCCCCGCTCATCGATCTCGAACAGGACCGGTTCGGCCATGCAGCCAGTTTACGGTGGCGGCAGCCCCGCGCGGAGCAGGCACAGGAACGCCGGCCCGTGGGGGCCGGCGTACAGGCTGGTGGAGTCGGAGACTGGAGGGGTCTAGTGCCGCCAGTCGGGCCGTCGGATCGCGCTCTTCTCCCGTGAGGAGAGGTTCTTGGCCAGGTCCTCGTTCGCCTTCCGCACGAGGTCGTCCAACTCGTCGCTGCCAAGCTTCATCTCCGAGGAGCGCCAGCGCTTCAGCATGGCGCGATCCTTCGCGCTCAGCTCCGACTCGCTCGCCATCCGGTTCACGAGCTCGATCAGCATCTCGTTGATTTCGTCGTCGCTGTACGTCACCTGGGCCATGTCCTACCTCCGCACCGTCTCGTAGCGACCCTTGCTCTTGACGCGGCGCATCAGCTTAGCATCGATGGCAGAGTTCAGGCGTTCATTCAGGGCTTCCGTGAGCGATTCCAGCTCCGGAGTTCCCTCCTGGTGATCCGAGCGCCACCTCCGGATCGCCTCCTTCCCCTCGAAGGAGATGTCGGCGTTGTCGATCGCGACCGCGCTGACAAGCATCATCAGCGACCACGACTCAGGTTCTTCAAGCAAGACAATCATGCGCTATTCCCCAGTGAATTCCGGCGGGCGCTTCTCGAGGAAGGCCCGCACCCCTTCCGCCCGATCTTTGGTCGCTTGCAGGAGCAAGGTCAAATCGGTCTCGAATCGTAGGGCCTGTTCGAGCGGCTGATCCAGCCCCCGCCACACCGCCTCCTTCGCCAGTCGAGTCGCGATCGGACCCCTCGCCGCCACCGCTTCCGCAGCCCCTCGGGCCATCTCCCCCGAGCCGGGATCTTATACACATAAGACGCTGACGACCATCATACGAGGGTTG
>VXPF01000149.1:0-13644 GCA_009839725.1 Dehalococcoidia bacterium
GGTGTGGGTGTCGGCGTTGGTGTGGGTGTCGGCGTTGGTGTCGGCGTGGGTGTGGGGGTAGGCGTCGCCCCTACTGAGGGGTTGAGCACGATGGTGCCCGTTCGCCACGCCTTCCGGTTGGGCAGGTCCAGGTTGAAGACCGCGCTTCCAGTCGGCCCCGCCGCTCCCTGGACTGCGTCCGCCCCGCCCGCGACTACCCCGTTGCTGCCCGGGGCGCCGGTAAAGAACCGTGCCTCGTGGCCGGCCGGTGGTCCGTCCGTCGATGTGATGGAGGCGCCGTAGACGATGAAGACCCTCAAGACTCTCGCCGCGGCGACGGTCGTGTAGACCGACGGCGCCGTCGGAGGGTCGTCCGTCTCCCCCGTCGCGAATGCGCTGGACCCCAGCGGCTCGGTCGCGTCCACCCCCCGGTACCGGAGGACCGCGGCCCCGCCGCGGCTCTTCCCGTCCGCCCAGGTGAATTTGACGCCATCGGTCTCGGTCCCGGCGTCGGCCAGCCGGTACCAGATGGTCAGTCGCGCCTCGTCTTCGTCCGCGATGCCGCTGTTGAATAGGGTCCAGCCGCTCGGCGCTTCGACCGTCCGGTCGCGGGCGAGCGCGACCACCGCGATGAGCAGGTCGCCGCCCTCTCCCGGGGGAACCTCGATGCTGATCTCCTGGGGGTGCGAGCTCGACCGCTTCTGGGCCGTCCTGATGTCGACAAACTCGGGTGTGCCCGAGGATGCGTCAGAAGGGACGGCCGTTCCGAACTGCAAGCCCGGCCTCGACAGGACCGCGAGGGCGAGGCCCAGCGCAACCGCCAGCGAGAGGAGCCGCATGGCCATCGGATGTCCCTGCCAACAACACGCGCCGCCGTGAATGATTGGGGTTCCGCGAAGCGCTGGCGCAGGTTAGTCGTACCGCTAAATGATTGCTATAGAACATGCTTGCGAGATCATTGTCTGGATTCGGCGCAGGCCAACCAGAGGGCGTTGGCCTCGCGTAGACTTCCCGAAATCTCTTCGTGGGAGCGTGCGAATGGGCATCCTCGACCTCTTCAGCCTGGAAGGAAAGATCGCGATGGTGACGGGCGGCGGCGGCGGAATCGGCCGCGGCATCGCCCTCGGCCTCGCCGAGGCGGGCGCCGATGTGGCCGTCGCAGGACGCCGCGAGCAGTTGCTCAAAGATGTCGGCAAGGAGATCGAGGACCGCGGGCGCCGCACCCTGGCTCTCCCGACCGACGTGCGCGACTGGTCGAACGTCGAGGGCCTCGTCCAGTCGATGATGGACCACTTCGGCCGGATCGATATCTGGGTCAGCAACGCCGGCGGCCTGCAGGAGCAGAGCGTCAACTTCCTCGTGAAGACCCCCGAGGAATCCTGGGACGCGACCACCACCCTCAACTTCAAGGCTCCCTGGATGTGCGCCAAGGCGGTCTGGCCCGCGATGCGCAGCACGGGCGGCGGAGCCATCATCAACGTCAGCTCTGTCGGCGCCATCTCCCGTGGAGCCCCGACGAACGGCGTCTACACCGCCTCCAAGGCGGGGCTCAACCACCTCACCAAGACCCTCGCCCTCGAGATGGCGCCCTTCAACATCCGCGTCAACGCCATCCTCCCCGGCTCCGTCCGCACGGAGGACTACGAGGACGCCTCCGGCGGCGGCGACGAGTACTTCGAGAAGATGGCCGAGGCCGAGCCACTCAAGCGCCTCGGCAAGGAGGAGGACTTCGGCGCCGCCGCCGTCTACCTCGCCTCCGACGCCTCAAGCTGGGTGACCGGCACCCTGCTCATGGTCGCCGGCCACCCCTAGCCCCGCCCCTTTGCGAACGCGCCGCCTGCTGGCTACCGTACGCGCCTGACTCCAAGGAGGTTTCCCGTGCCCGAAGGTATGCGCGACCACGAGGTCGTTTCCATCTACCCCTACAGCGAAGAGCAGATCGACCAGCTCATGAACGACGCCAGCGAGTGCATCCTGATGTGGGGCACCAAGGACGGCTGGCCCGTCGGCGTCTACCACTCCTTCGTCTGGAAGGACGGCAAGTTCTGGATCACCTGTGCCGCCCACCGCCACCGCGTCGCCGCAATCCGCCGCGATGGGCGTGTCTCCGTTGCCGTCAGCGGCATCTCCGCGACGAGCCCGGACTCCCCCCGCGGCGCCGCCACCGCCAAGTGCCGCGCCATCGTCCGCGAGGACCAGGAGACGAAGGACTGGTTCTATCGCGCCCTCGCGCACAAGGCGAACCCCGACGACAAGGCCGCCGAGGACGACTTCGTCGAGCGCCTCGACTCGCCCCTGCGCATCATCATCGAGGCCACCCCCGAGAAGTGGATCACGTTCGACAGCGGGAAGTCCGGCAAGGATGTCGCCGGGACCCTTACCGACGAGGAGCGCGGCCCGCGCCTCGAGTCGGATGCCGTCCGCATGCGCGCCGAACGCGAGCGTCGAGGCCTCGACCCCGACGGCCGCTAAGGGGCGAGTCTTCCAGGCTCGCCCGGCCATCCAGGGGGCTGGGACGGTGCGTGCTACCATGGTTGTGTGAGTTCCAGTCCGGAAGCTCCTGCCGCCGACAGCCTTGAGTGGAAGCCCCTGCTCTTCGTCCGCTATCGCGAAGGGAAGAAGGTGCGTACGGCTGACCTACGCGGGTCCGAGTGGTCATCTTCCCTGGCTTCGATACTCGATGCCGTGACCACGGTCGAGAAGCGACTGTGGAAGGACCAGCGGATCGACGTCGGCGTCCGTGATGGCAGCCCAGCCTGGGTGCGCATTGTTCGCGAATACGACGGACGCACTGGAACCTCGTTTATTTCCTGGGGTGATGTACTAGCTGTGGAGTATGAAGGTGAAACCGTTTCGCTCGGCGAAGCGTTCTTCCCATCTCCGCAGGCGGCCACCTGAGCGTGTACATCGTTACGCTCATCGACCCGGACAGGGTTCGCTTCAGGCTCGACGCCGACAACGCGCGGATCACCGATTACCACATCGCCTTCTACCGGAGTGAAGGCGACGACGAGGTCCTCGTCGCCACGTTCTTTCTCACCGACGTCGAAGAGGTGATCGACCTGTCGCGGCTTGAGGAGTTCCCGTCGGAGGAGCAGGAGCGGCCCGAACCGCCAGGTTAGCCTCCCGCCGTCTCGGCCTCACACCACGTCGAACTCGAGCTCCAGCTTCGGCTGCTCGTTCATCGGGCCGGCCACCTGGATATGCGCCGCACCGCCCGGCTTCACGCGCGGGTTACCCATGGCCTGGAGCAGCGCCTTCGACCCGATGACCGCCTCCGACCGCGCCAGCTGGTACCCCACGCAGAAGTGCTTTCCCAGCCCGAAGCCGAGGTGCCCGGCCTGGCCGCCCTCGAAGTAGCCCGAGCGCAGCTCACGGCCGAAGTACAGGTCGTCTCGGAAGATGTCGAACTCGTCCGGGTGGTCGAACACGCGCTCGTCGTGGTTCGCTCCGAAGATCGAGAAGTGCGCCTCCGCCCCCACCGGGATCGTCTGGCCGTACAGCTCCACCGGCTTCACCACGTCCCGCTGCTGGCTGCCGGCCGGCGGCGTGATCCGCATCGTCTCCGTGAACACGCGATCGAACAGGTCCGGGTCGCGCTTCACCTCGGCGAACTGGTCGGGGTTCTCCATCATGTGCACCCACATGTTCCCGATCGCCTTGTCGGTCGTCTCGCCACCCGCCACCAGCAGCAGGCTTGAGAACGCCTTGATGTCCTCCTTCGACATCCGTGCCCCGTCCACCTCCGCGATGCAGAGCTTCGATATCAGGTCCTCGCCCGGATTCACGCTGCGCTCGTCCACGAGCCTGTCGATGTAGGCGTGGAACCGCTGGTTGCACTCGATGCCGTACGTGCGCTGCTCGGGCGTGCCCGTCAGCCCCGCCATCATCGCCGGGTACCATTCGTGGAAGAGGTCGTGATCCTCCTGTGGCAGCCCCAGCATGTCGATGATCACCATCATCGGCAGCCGCGAGCTGAAGGCGTCGATCAGCTCGACCTCGCCCTCGTCCGCGAAGCCCTGCGCCAGCCGCTCCGCCGCGCTTGCCGTGATCCGGTCGACGAGGTCCTGCGTGTTCTTCTCGATGATCGGGATCAGCGGCTCCATCCGCCGTCCCGAGAACTCCGGGGCGACGATGTTTCGCCGCTTCGTGTGCTCCTCCCCGTCGAACTGCATCATCGTCGTGCCGAACACGAGCGCCATCGAGCGCTCCAGGTTCTTGCTCGAGTAGTGCACGTTGTCCTTGAAGGCGTTGCACACGTCGTCGTAGCGCGTGATGTACCAGAGCCCGTGCATCTCGTCGTGATACAGGGGGAAGTGGTCGCGCAGCACCTTCAGGTGCGGGTAGGGATCCCGCCAGTACTCCGGCGTGTCGAACACCGCCGGGTCGAAGCTCACGGCCGTCATCGCGTCCCTCCTGGCGCTAGCTCGGCGGCTCCCAGATCGCCGGCTCGAGTCCCATCAACCCGTGGTGGAACTGCTCCGCCGGCAGGTTCGAGACCGGCTGCCCCAGCGCCGAACGTGGCGGCAGCTCGACCGGATGACCGGGCTCCGACGAGATCAGGTCGCCCGTGCGCCCGTCCTGTAGCAGGTCCAGCAGGAGCTGGGCCTGCTCCGCCGCCGTCATCCAGCCCGCGACCACGTCGTCCGGCGGGTTCCCGCCCGGGAAGACGCCCCGCAGCATGGGCGTGTCCGTCGCGCCCATGGCGATGCCGTTCACGCGCACGTTCTGGCCGCTCGACGCGAACCCCAGCGCCCACGCCTGGATGTACCCGTTGAGCACCCACTTCGAGGCGTCGTACAGGTCCGTCGATGGACCTCCGCGGGTGCCACCCGGCTCCAGGGGAGGAAGGATGTGGTCCGTCGAGATGACGACGATGTCCCCTTCGCGCTCCACCAGCGAAGCGGCGAAGCCCCGCTCCAGCAGGTAGATGCTCTTCACGTTCGTGTCCATGAAGCGCTGGTACTCCGCGAGCGCCTCCTCGCGCCCGAGGTCCATCGGTGTCGACCCGTAGATGGCCGCGTTCATAACGACGACGTCGACCCCGCCGAAGTCGCGCAGCACCGCGTCGATGAAGCCCCGCACCGCCTCCGTATCGGAGACGTCGCAGGGATACGCGCGCACCGTCCGGCCCGACGTCGCGGCGATCTCGTCCGCGACCGCGCTCACCTCGGGCTGCACGTCGCACACGGCGACGTCCGCCCCCTCGCTCGCGAGCGCCCGCGCGTAGGCCGTCCCCAGCCCCT
Source organism: Dehalococcoidia bacterium (assembly GCA_009839725.1). Classification (GTDB taxonomy): domain Bacteria; phylum Chloroflexota; class Dehalococcoidia; order Tepidiformales; family Tepidiformaceae; genus UBA2991. The sequence goes on from VXPF01000149.1 coordinate 5,226, forward strand.
GCGCCGCGCCCGTGACAACTCCGACCTTTCCGTCCAGGAATCCCATGCTGTCCTCCTATGCCTCGAAGCCCGACTTCATGACGCCGACCTTCAGGGAGAAGTCGTCGGTCCGGGGTGTCAGGACCACCGGGTCATCGACCCAGACCGGAATGTTGTAGCCGCTGCGCCCGTCTTCGATCAGGTCCATCACCACCTGCGCCACGTCGCCCGGCTTCATCCAGCTCGCGATCAACTCGGGCGTCAGGTTCTCTTCGCCCGTGAACCCCCGCAGCATGTGCGAGTCCGTCGCCCCCAGGCAGATGCCGTTCACGCGGATGTTGTGCGGCTCCCCCGCCTTCGACCAGCTCAGCAGGAAACCGTTCAGCCCCCACTTCGAGGCGTCGTAGGTGTCCATCACCCAGCCGCCGCCCGTGGGCCGGTTCTTCTGCGTGAAGATGTGGTCCGTGGCGATGTTGACGATGCCGCCCCCGCCCTGCTCCTGCATGATCGGCCACACCGCCCGCGCGAACACGTAGTAGGCGCGGTTATTCACGTTCATCACGAGGTCGTAGTCCGCGATCGACTTCTCCCACGGGTCCGTCGGCGAGGTCATCGCGATCGTGCCCGCGTTGTTGATCAGGACGTCGATGCGCCCGAACCGCTCCATCGTCCCGTCGACGACGCGCCAGCAGTCCTCCGGGACGCCCGTGTCCGCGTGGAACGAGGCCGTCTCGACCCCGTGCGCGTTGGCGATCTGGCCGGCGCGCTCGTCGACGTTGTCGCGAATGTCGCAGATGGCGACCTTCGCGCCCGCTGCCGCTGCGGCGTTCGAAAAGGCGACGCCCAGCCCCTCGGCGGCGCCCGTTACGAGCGCCACCTTCCCGTCAAGAAATCCCATGACAGCCTCCGGCTCGCGTCCGCCGCTACGTATCACGGAGCGCGATGCACGCGCATCCTACGAGCCTCGGCAGCCCCTCGCATGGCCGGCCCTGCCGACCACCGACCACCAACCACCGATCACCGGCGCCTATCGGTGCTTCTGGACGTGCTCCCGGCGGTCCGCCGAGGAGCTCCACGTCAGGATCCGCGTCGGCTTGTACGACACCACCACGCGATCCGGCGTGTTCGCGATGTGCTCGTAGCTGGTCTCCCAGTTCTCGCCGCCGTACTTGCGCGCGATCGTCTCCGTCACCGTTCCCAGCCCGGGCGTAATCGTGCACGACTCCGCTCCCAGCACCACCGTCCGCTGGTCCGGGTCGCCCGGCTCGTCGACGCAGATGGAGACGCGCCCGTCGCGCTCCAGGTTCTTCGTCTTCAGGCGCGGTGCGGTCGTGCTGAAGTAGACCGTGCCGTCCTCCCAGTGGAACCAGATCGGCGTCAGCTGGGGGAACCCATCCGGGTTGACCGTCGCCACGATCGCATTCCGGGGCTCCGCCAGGAACGCATCCATCTCCTCACGGGACATCGGCATATCGCCACCTCCAGGGCCCACGTCGGGCCGCGCGCAAGTGTAGCGCGGGGGGAGGGTAAATCGGGATTTGAGGCGCTACGCTCGTTCGCATGACGCGAAGAGGTCGGGGGCGCCCCCCGCACCCCGACATCCTCACCCCTGCCGAGTGGCGCGTCCTGGAAGAGCTGCGCACAGGTGGCACCTTCGCCGAGATCGCCGTCCGTCTCGGCGTCAGTCCCGACGCCGTCAGGTTCCACGTCAGGAACATGCGGGCCAAGCTCAACGTCCGCGATCGCGCCGATCTCGTGGCGTGGAAGCCCCCCGACGGCGAGCGGCGGCGCTCCTTCCGGGCGCTGCTCGCGCCCCTCGCGTCTCTACCGTTCCCCACGCGAACGATCGCGGGGGCCGCTGCGGCTGCGGTGGTGGCAGGTGCAGTCGTCGCCGCGATCATGCCGGTCGTGGCGTTGGGGAGTCGGGAAGGTACTCCCCCGGCAGTCGCCGTTCCGGAGGAGTCCGCTATGACTCCTACACCCACGGACACGCCCCCCGCCACGGCCAGCCCAGCCCCCGAGGCAGCGCCCGTCGCGACGCCTGAGACCAGCCCCACTCCGGTCCCGCCTGGCGCTACGCCAACCTCCGCGCCACCCTCGGCAACGCCGACCGGCGTGGCGAGCAGCGATTGCACGTTCGATTTCCGCGACGTTTTTCACCTCTGGGTTGACAAGCCGGAGTACGAGGGAGTCCCGATGCCTTCGTCGACTCCCTCTCCCCGGTGGATTGGGCAGTCCCCATCGGTAGGAGGGGACCTGGACTCGGGAATTCGGCTGCACGACCTCATCGCCGTAGGGAGTGTTCGAGATGTGGAGCGAGTAGAGAACGTGTCCGATGGGCGGACCTATCTCTTGCTTGTGATCGAGGTAGAGGACGTTCTGTGGGGAGCCATTGCCGAGGGCACCGTCTTGAGGGTCCTTGTCGATGGAAGCTCCCGAGAAATACTGGACTGGGAAGCCGTGGAAGCTGCCAGGCAGTCCTTGCTCTGCGGTAGGGCATTGTTGGCGAACCCGCAGCCCGTGCGCCTCGACGATGAACTGGTGGGTCGTGCGTCAGGTGAACTCCACGAGGTCTCGCCTTGGGACATCGCCATTGGGCCTGGCGCCGACCGGTTCATCGACGACCTGGCGGAGGCGTTCCGGCGGGCCGCGGCGGAGGCTCAGCCGCGAACGTGTCCGCTCTTCTCCCCCGGCACGGGAACCGATGTGGGGGTTGCCCGATTCCTTGGGCCTTACGGTGGGACGGTCTCCGGTCTTGAAGAGGCTGTCTCGGCAGGTGCTGCCGTTGTTGAAGGCAACCTCGTCAGCGTCGTGGGAGAGGCGCTTGTCGTCGACCACGTCTCGCAAGGCCCGTTGGCGGAACGCTATCTGGTAGTTGAGGTTGAAGTCCGGGAGTCGCTTGGCGGCGCGGTCCGCGGCGGACCCGGAACTAGGCTGCGTCTTGTCCTTCCCGTTTCCGCATCCGTAACTCCTGAACACGTTGCAAGCCTACTGCCTTGTGAGGGCGCCCTTCTCTTAGTCAGTAGATTCGTGGCGGACTGGCTGCGGGTCTCCTTATCGAACGATGGTGGGTCGCTGTACACCCTCTACGATCAGGGGCTCTATCTGGAAACGAAAGGGGGCCACCTTCTGAACCCGTACGTGAGTTGGGCCTGGGCGGATTGGTATCGCTATGGCCCGATGACGATCTACGGGGTGAACGTTCAGTACGCCGACTTGGGCGAGTTCAGCGCCGCCCTGAGGGCAGCGCTGGGTACCCCGTAGCCCCTCAGCCGCGCGCCAGCGGCGCGCTCTTCTCCTCTACCCCACCGGCTGCTTCGGGAACTCGTAGACCGGCGGCTTGCCGCCACGCTTCGCCTTGCTCGCAGGGAGCGACTCCGTCCGCTTCGTCCACTCGTCCGGCGACCAACCCCAGTTGCTGATGATGCGGTAGTGCGAGATGCGCCACTTGTCCCCGTCCGGCACGAACGTGCCCTGGTAGAGGCCCCCGCCCAGGCCGCCATGGCCGCCCGACGTCATGAAGTAGGCGCTCAGCTCCGCGCTCGAGCAGTCCTCCGCCACGTTCACCTGCACGTTCGCCGAGTGGTGCCCGCCCGAGAGCGTCGGCTCCGCGCTCGAGTGCGGCCCGTACAGCTCCCGCATCGCCTCGCGACCCTCGAAGCGGAGGTCGTCCATCGTCCCCGGCGGGAAGTTGATCACCTCCAGCAGCGCGTCCTCGTGGAACACGTCCAGGATCCCGTCCGTGTAGCCGATGTCCATGTTGTAGAAGTACTCGTTGAAGGTGCTGATCACCGCCCGCTCCGCCTCCAGGCGGGCCACCCGTGTGCGTAGTTCCGCAAGCTCGTCTGACATGTCGCGTTCTCCTCCGTCGGATGCCGCGGAGGATGGACCGCCCGCGACCCCTTCGCAAGGCCCCGATCCCTCGCGTTGCCCCTCAACGTTGCGTTGACACGCCCCGCGAGCGGCCTAGACTCGCCCTCAAGACCATCCCCCTGCGGCGAGGCGACTATGACGGCCCCAACGGAAGCTCCCATCATCGAACCGGGCGAGTTCCTGACCGAGGAGCACCGCCTGAACCCCTTCCCCCTCTACAAGAAGATCCGCGACTGGGAGCCCGTCTACCACGACCGCCTCCAGAACCGCTTCTTCGTCAGCCGCTACGAGGACATCTGGGACGCCTACAAGCGCAGCCGGCCCGGCGGCGACTTCACCCGCGGCGTGTACGACATGCAGGGCAAATACGACTTCGGCTCCGAGTCGCCCCTCGGCGAGACCATCCTCGACATGGGCGAGGGCCCCGAGCACCGCTGGAGCCGCGGCATCGTCGCCGGTGAGTTCGTCGGCAAGAAGCTGGTCACCTGGCTCCCCGTCATCGAGGAGACCGCCGCCGAGATGATCGAGCAGTTCTCCCAGGAGGCTGCCGAGGACCTCGCCTCGGGCATCTCGAAGCAGGGCGAGATCGACCTCGTCACCCAGTTCAGCCAGCGTTTCCCCATCCGCGTCATCGCCGGGATGCTCGGCCTCCCCCGCGAGGACTTCGACTACTTCGAGAGCATCTACAACACCCTCTTCGCCGGCATGGGCTACGGGCGCGCCTACTTCCGCTCCGCCGAGAAGGCGAAGTTCGCGCTGCACGACTACCTCACGCCCATCATCGCCGACCGCCGCGCCAACCCCCGGACCGACCTCATCTCCAAGTTCGTAACAGCCGAGATGTCCGGCGAGATGATGACCGACCACCAGATCAAGTCGTTCGTCGCCCTCCTCCTCGTTGGTGGCGGCGACACCACCCACAAGGCCATCGACTCCATGTGGTGGAACCTGCTCAGCAACTACGAGCAGTACGAGGCCGTGCGCGACGATCCCGAGCTGATGGACCGCGTCTTCACCGAGATGCTCCGCTTCGATGGCTCGAACCACTACCAGCCCCGCCGCGCCACCCGCGAGACCGAGCTTGGCAACCGCGTCATCCCCTACGGCGCCAACGTTGCCCTGTGCCTCGGCTCCGGCAACCGTGACGAGCGCGTCTTCAAGGATCCGGACCAGTTCAACATCTTCCGCGACGACCTCTACTTCGGGAAGGAGTTGCGGGTCGGCTACTGGCAGGATGGTGTCGCCAGCCACCTCGGCTTCGGCCAGGAGCGGCACTTCTGCATGGGCTACGCCATGGCCCGCCAGGAGGCTGTCATGGCCGGCAAGATGCTCCTCCAGGTCCTCAAGAACCCGCGCCTCAAGGACGTTCCCAACGACGGCATCGTCTTCCCGCCCCCGGGCAAGGGCGGTGTCCGCGGCGTCACCCACCTGGAGATCGAGTTCGACGTTTCCTGATTTTCTGACACCGGCAGCATCGGTTGCCTTGCCAGTGGCCTGCGCCGCGAGGGGTGAACTCCTGCCCGGCGGCTGCCTGCGAGGCCCACAGCCCCGATGCAAACCCCTAGAATCTGCCCCCGGCGCAGGCGTGCTCCCCTCGCGGCGTCAGCCGTGGGGTCCGCCAAATCCAGCCGGCCCAGAGAACAAATGGCGACGATTCTGGCCCACATCAAGATCAAGGAAGGCAAGGAAGCCCGCTTCGAGGAGCTCGAGGGCGAGCTCTGGCGGGATACTCACGCCAACGAGACGAACGTCCGCCGCTACGAGTTCTGGCGCGGGGCCGAGAAGGGCAGCTACTACGGCCTGCTCTCCTTCAACAGCTTCAACGGCTTCATCGAGCACCAGGCCAGCCCCCACCACGAGGACTCCGGCCTGGGCGAGGTGATCGAGGGCATCCAGCTCGAGTGGATCGACCCCGTTCCCAGCGCTTCCGACCTCGCCACGACCGACACGGAGCCCCTCTTCGACGGCGCCAACGACCTGCAGAAGCAGTACCACGCCAACTTCCAGCCCGACGTTCAGGATTGGTGGAGGGCGCTTCGCGGAGGGGCATAAACCCGGCCAACGTATTGCCAAGCGGCGTACGCATCCGCCAGAATCGGCGCGTCTTGTGGTCAGCGGTCGCTGGCCGGGGAGCGTGAGGGGGCTGCATGTCGGCGTACATCATCCGGCGCCTCATCGCCATTCCCCTCATGCTGCTTGTCCTCTCCTTCATCCTCTTCCTGCTCATCTGGATCCTGCCGGGCGATGCGGCTTTCTCCGGAGCCCTCAGCATCTCCGAGACCGGAAACTACGATGTCGCGCGCGAGCGGTTCGGCCTCGACCGGCCCTGGTACGTCCAGTACGGGGACTGGCTCGGCGGCATTTTCGTGGGCGACTTCGGCGAGTCGCTGACGCCCCCGCACGACTCCATCATGGGCTCCGTCAAGGAGCGGCTACCCAAGACCATTGAGGTCGGGCTGCTGACGATCATCCTGTCTGCGGTCATCAGCGTGCCCGTGGGCGTGATCTCGGCCATACGGCGCAACAAGCCCGAGGACTATGTGCTGCGGACCGTGACCATCCTCGGCATCTCCGTGCCGAACTTCTGGATCGGGACGCTCATCATCCTCTACTCCTTCGTGTGGTTCGGCTGGAACCCCATTCAGGACTGGGTCGACTTCCACGAGGACCCCCTCACGAACCTCGCCATCGTTATCTTCCCCGCGGGCATTCTGGCGTTTGCGGGCGCGGCCTACACGGCCCGCATCATGCGCTCCGCGATGCTCGAGGTGCTCTACTCGGACCATGTACGCACGGCCCGCGCGAAGGGTCTGCGTGAGCGGGTCGTCATCTTCCGCCACGTCTTCCGCAGCGCCCTCATCCCCGTGTTGACGGTCCTGGGCCTGCAGCTCGGCTCCATCCTCGGCGGCGCCGTCGTGGCTGAGCAGATTTTTGCCATTCCCGGCATGGGGCTCTTCGCCCTCGACCGCATCCTGGCGCGGGACTACACCTCCCTCCTCATGATCGTGATGATCTTCGCGACCATGTTCATGTTCGTGACCCTCCTCGTGGATGTCCTCTACACCTACGTCGATCCGCGGATCAGGTACTAGCGATGACCGAAGCGGCCCAGACGCCAACCACGGGAACCCTGCTCGAGCAGGAGTACGCGATCCCGCCCCGGCAGCGGTTCAACCCGCTGCGCTGGGCGCTCCGCGAGCCTGCCGGCGCGCTCAGCATTTTCATTATCCTCGCGGTCGGCTTCATGGCTGGCGGGGCGTCGCTCCTCAACACGACCAACCCGCAGACCCTGGACGCGTTTACCGCCGATATCCTCGAGGGCCCGAGCGGCGACTACTACTTTGGCACCGATCGCCACGGGAAGGACGTCTGGTCGAGCGTGCTGTACGGAGGTCGTATCTCGCTCAAGATCGGCGTGGCCACGGTGCTGGTGGGTACCATCGGCGGGACGTTGCTTGCCCTCATCGCGGGATTCGTTGGAGGTCTCGTCGACTTCGGTCTGAGCCGCGTCGCCGACATCCTCTTCGCGGTCCCCGCGCTCCTCTTAGCGATGATCATGGATATCGTCCTGGTGGATCGGCTGCCGGATTTGCCGGCCCTGCCGGCCGAGGAGTTGGCGCGCGTCCTCGCGATCGCCTTCTTCTTCATGCCCGGGGCGTTCCGCATCATGCGCGGCTCCGTGCTCGAGCAGCGCAGCGCCCAGTACGTCGAAGCGGCAGTCCTCATCGGGTCGGGGCGGTGGCGCATCATGCTGCGCCACATCTTCCCCAACATCACGGGCCTGGTGATTGTTCTCACCACCATCAGCCTGCCCGCCGCCATCCTCACCGAGGCGACGCTCTCCTTCCTGCTTGGGTCCACGGCACCCTCATGGGGAGCCGAGTTGAGTGGCGAGTCGCGCCAGTTCTTCAACCGCGCGCCGTGGATTGCCATCTTCCCCGGCGCCGCCCTCGCCATCACCGTGTTCGCCTTCAATATCTTTGGCGACTCCATCCGCGACACGCTTGACCCTCGCCTGCGAGGGCGTATCTAGCCCCCGGACTTACCTGTTTACCCGTTGATTCGTGATCCCCGCGGGGAGTATTGTGCTTGCAGCATCGGTTCGAGCGCTGTCTGTCATGGCGGGCGAGGAGGAAACGAGATGCGAGATCGGGACAACTACTGGCTGCGATTGCGTGGCCGCAAGCTGAGCCGCCGCCGCTTCCTGGCGGGCGCCGGCGTTGCCGCTGCCGGCTCCGCCGCCATCCTCGCCGGCTGCGGCGACGACGATGATGACGATGACACTGGTGCTGCCCAGCCGACCGCGGCGGCCACTCAGGCCGCAGCCCAGGATGCTGAGGAGTCGCAGCCGGACACCGCCGCCGAGGCCGACGACGAGCCGGCGGAGGACACTGCCTCGGAAGCCGCACCGACTGGCCCCCGACGCGGTGGCACCTACCGCACCTGGAAGACGACGGAAGACATGGGCAACGATCCCGCCATCTTCCACTCCAATAACCAGGAGGTCGTCTTCCAGGTCTTCAGCCACCTGCTCGACTACCAGGTCAGCAAGGGCATCTTCTCGATG
>VXPF01000149.1:13744-32056 GCA_009839725.1 Dehalococcoidia bacterium
GCCATCTTCAAGGCCTTCAACTACCAGGCCTTCATCAACAGCATCCACGCCGGCAACGCCATCCTGCAGGCGCCGCTCACGGTCATCAATGGCCGCTTCCAGGAGCTGACCCAGGAGGAGCTCGCGGGCTACTACCAGTACGACCCCGAGGATGCCCGCGCCCTGTGGGATGCGGCCAAGAGCGACGCTCTCGCCCGCGATCCCGACTTGTCCAAGTACGACTCCATCTTCGAATACGTCGATGTCCACACCATCCAGAGCGACTCGCACGTCGCCATCAGCGAGTTCACCACCAAGAACCTGACCGAGGTGCTCGGCACCACGTTCGAGATGTCGACCGCCGACGTCCAGACGTGGGTGAGCGCCGCCAACGACCGCACCGACGACGTGAAGCCCTGGGGCCTGCTCCAGGTTGGAAATGGCATCGGTGGAGGCACCGACGGTACTCCCGGCGTCAGCTACCTCTCGTGGTTCGACCCCGCCCAGTACGGCGACAGGGCCTTCAACTTCCGGCACGACTCGCCTCACACCACCATCGCCGAGGGCTCGGCCTATGTCGGGGCCGAGATGGTCAGGCAGAACGAGACCGTCGACCACGAAGAGCGCGTGCAGATCATCACCGACCTGCAGCGCTGGATCCTCGACCGCGCGTGGGGCATCTTCATGATGCCTGTCGCGGCAGAGGCGTACCTCGCCGTGAGCAACCGCCTGCGCGACTACGGCAAGGACGACTGGTTCAACGCCTACACGGGCAACAACACGCCACGCCGCGAGAGCGCCTGGCTGGACGAGGTCTAGACCGGCTCCCGCTCGGAAGGCGGCAGCACCGGAACCGGCCGGGGCCCCGGGGGCCCCGGGGGAGTTGAGCGGCGAATTTCGCCGGTTGCTTATCGGCGCGCCTTGGGTCGCCACCTTCTTCGAGGCTTCCTGGCCCTCGTCGTGCTCGCCTTCAACCTCTTGCCTCGACCCATTGCCTCGCGTTCCCCGTAGCAGGTATTGTGCGCGGAGCATCTGACCAGAGCGCTGCCTGTGATTGCGGGCGAGGAGGGAACGAGATGCGAGATCGGGACAACTACTGGCTGCGATTGCGTGGCCGCAAGCTGAGCCGCCGCCGCTTCCTGGCGGGCGCAGGCGTGACCGCTGCCGGCTCGGCTGCCATCCTCGCCGGCTGTGGCGACGACGATGATGACGATGACACTGGCGCCGCCCGGCCGACCGCGGCGGCCACTCAGGCCGCAGCCCAGGACGCCGAGGAGTCGCAGCCGGATACCGCTGCCGAAACCGACGACGATTCCGCCGAGGACACTGCCTCGGAAGCCGCGCCGTCCGGCCCCAAGCGTGGCGGCACCTACCGCTCCTGGAAGTCGACGGAAGACATGGGCAACGACCCCGCGGTCTTCCACACCAATAACCAGGAGGTCGTCTACCAGGTCTTCAGCCACCTGCTCGACTACCAGGTCAGCAAGGGCATCTTCTCGATGGACGGGGCTGTCAGCTACGAGCAGGTCGACCCCACGACGCTCGTGTGGAACATGCGCGAAGGGAGGCAGTTCCACAACGGCGATCCCGTCACCACTGAGGACATCGCCTTCACCATCGAGCGGCCGCCCGGGCTGCTGGAGAAACTGGGCGCCACCCACGCCCCCGCAGCCGCGTTCGACTACTACGAGAGCATCCAGGCCATCGACGACGTCAACATCCAGGAGAACTGGATCGGGCCGCGCGCCGATGCCCTCATCAACCGCTCGCGCCAGTACTTTGGCATCATCAACAAGAAGCTTGTGCTGGCGCAGCCCGAGCAGGATGCCCAGGTGCATGTCAACGGCATGGCCGCCGGCCCCTTCATCCTCTCGGAGCGCAACGCCGAGGGCACACGTCTCACGAAGAACCCGAATTACTACTCGCACCCGAACCCCGACGACGGATTCGTCGAGGACGGGCCCTACATCGACGGGTACGACGTACGCATCGTTCCCGATGCCGTCACCGCCCGCTCGCTCCTTGAGAGCGGCGACCTCGACGCCTACGGCTCCGTCGACGCCCTTGAGGCGGAGGAGCTGCAGGGCAACCCCAACGTGTCCGTGCAGGCCGCGCCTGCCGGCGGGTGGTCCGTCCATGGGTTCGACGGTGGCAAGTGGTACGACGAGCGTGCACGGCTTGCCATCTTCAAGGCCTTCAACTACCAGGCCTTCATCAACAGCATCCACGCCGGCAGCGCGATACTGCAGGCGCCGGTCACCATCATCAATAGCCGCTTCCAGCAGCTGACCCAGGAAGAGCTCGCGGGCTACTACCAGTACGACCCCGAGGATGCCCGCGCCCTCTGGGAGGCGGCCAAGAACGACGCTGCGGCCGGCGAGAAATACGACTCCATCTACGAGTACGTCGATGTCCACACCGTCCAGAGTGACGCGCTTGTGGCCATCAGCGAGTTCACCACCAAGAACCTGACCGAGGTGCTTGGTACCACCTTCGAGATGTCCACCGCGGACGTCCAGACGTGGGTGAGCGCCGCCAACGACCGCACCGACGACGTGAAGCCCTGGGGCCTGCTCCAGGTTGGCAGCGGCGTCGGCGGGGGCACCGACGGTACTCCCGGCGTCAGCTACCTCTCGTGGTTCGACCCCGCACAGTACGGCGACAGGGCCTTCAACTTCCGCCTGGACTCGCCGCACGCCTCCATCGCCGAGGGGGCTGCCCACGTCGGCGATGTGATGGTCACGCAGAACGAGACCGTCGACCATGAGGAACGCGTCCAGATCCTCAGCGACCTCCAGCGTTGGATATTCGACCGCGCCTGGGGCATTTTCATGATGCCCGTGGCATCGGAAGCGTACCTCGCCGTGAGCAACCGCCTGCGCGACTACGGCAAGGACGACTGGTTCAACGCCTACACGGGCAACAACACGCCACGCCGCGAGAGCGCCTGGCTGGACGAGGTCTAGACCGGCTCCCGCCGGCAACACCGGAACCGACCGAGGGCCCCGGGGAACATCCCCGGGGCCTTCCTTGCGACTGCTCCGTTCGGCGGCGGGTACGTGGGAACCCGCTACACTGACCTGAAGCCATGACTGACACCGTTTCCGCGACCCCCTCGGCGGCTCCCGTGCCCCGCGCCCGCGGCATGCGCGATCTCCTCCCCGGGCAGATGCGCGCCTTTCGCCGCGTCGAGGACGCCTTCCGCGAGGTCGCCCGGCAGTGGGGCTACGAGGAGATCCGTACGCCCACGGTCGAGAGCTACAGCCTCTTCACCTCCGCCGGCGCCCTCTCGCCCGAGATGCTCGCCGGCGCCTACACCTTCCTCGACTGGGACGGTTGGAGCGGCGAGCGCGTCGTCCTCCGCTACGACTCCACCATCCCCGTCGTCCGCGCCGCCGCCGATGCCGGCATCGAGCTGCCCTCCCGCCTCCTCTACGTCCAGAGCGTCTTCCGCGGCGCCGAAGGCGAGGACTGGCAGTGCGGCCTCGAGTACCTCGGCGCCCCGCCCGTCGTCGGCGACCTTGAGGTGCTCGCCGTTGCCGCCGACACCTTCGCCGCCCTCTCGCTCCCCGTCGACCTCCGCATGACGCACGCGGGCGTGGCCCGCGCCGCCGTCGACGCCGCCGGCCTTACCGATGTGCTCGCGCGTCGCGCCCTCCTCGACGATGTCGCCGGACAGGGCCTGGCCGCCGTCCAGGATGCCTTCGCCGACGAGCCGTCGGCACTCGCCTTCTTCCAGACCGCGCTGGGTGGTTCGGGCGAGCTCCCACTCGTCGACAACCTCATTGCCCTCGCCCGCACCGGCCTTCCGGAGGCCGTCTCCCCCCTAGAGGAATTGCGCGAGATCGCGGCCGCCCTCGTCGAGACGGGCCGCGCCGTCGCCATCGACTTCACCCTCCCCTTCGACTTCGAGTACTACTCCGGCGTCACCTGGGAGCTGCGCGGGGAAGGCGGGGCCTGGGGCCGGGGTGGCCGCTATCAGCCCGCCGGACCGGGCGCCCCCGCCAGCGCCTGCGGTCTCGCCCTCGATGCCGACCGGCTCTCCGAGCGCGTCGGCGGCCCGCCCTCGCGGGGAGCCGCCGTCGCCATCGTCGCCGAGCGCGAGGCGGGCCTTGGCGATGCCCTGCGCCTTGCCAGCTCCCTCCACCGCCACGGCATTTCCGCTGCCCTCGGCGATGCGCACGATGCCGCCATCCGGCTCGTCGTCGGCCCCGCGGGCATCGCCGCCACCAGCCCCGACTCGTCCCTCGAAGGCGCCACCCTCGACCAGGTGGTGCAGTTCGTGCTGCAGCACAAATGAGCACCCCGGCGACCCCGCTCGGCCTGGCTGTCCCGACAGGTTCGCTGCGCGAACCCGTCGGCGACCTGCTCGCATCCCGCGGCCTCGCGATGGACGGCTACGAGGCCGGTTCCCGCCTCCTCCGCTCCGAGGTCAACGAACGCGGTTTCCGCTTCCGCGTCTTCCGCGAGCGCGACATCCCCATTCAGGTGGCCCTCGGGAACTACGACCTCGGTATCTGCAGCGACCTCTGGATCGCCGAGCTCCAGGCCCGCTTCCCGGGGCAGCAGGTGGTTCGCGTGGGCGCCCTCCCCGGTCCATCGACCGAGGTCTGGCTCTGCGCCGCCCCGGCCGCCGGCCTTGCCCCCGGCGAGATGCCCGACCCTCGCTTCCTTGACGGCGTGCGCCTCGCCACCGAGCTCCCCAACCTCACCGATCTGCTCGCTTCCCGCCTCCGCCTGCCCCGCTACACCCTCCTCGACCTCTACGGCTCCGTCGAGGCCTATCCGCCTGAAGACGCCGACCTGGCCGTCGTCGCCGCCGACGATGCCGCCGCCGTCGAGGCGCTCGGGCTTGTTCCGTTGCACCGCCTCTTCCGTGGCGGCGTTGCCGTCGTCGCCAACGCCGGCTCCCTCCGCGAGCGGGATTGCAGCCCCATCGTCGAGCCTCTGACGCCCGCGTTCGTCCCCAGCGAGGCGGAGTTGACCCTGCCCGGCCAGGCGACCGACGCGGTCCTGTCCCGTACGCAACGCGACACAGACGTCCTGCGCCTGGCGCTCCCCGACGGCCACGCCCAGCGCCATACCTTCGCCGCCCTCGCCGACGCGGGGCTCGCCTTCGAGGGCTACGGCGAGCGAGACTTCGTCCGCCGCCCGGCCTCCCCCATCGAGGGGATCGAGGTGAAGGTCGTGCGCCCGCAGGACATGCCCGGCCTCGTGGCGGTGGGCGCTTTCGATGTTGCCGTCAGCGGCGTCGACCGCCTGCGCGAGCACCTCGCCTTCTTCCCCGCCTCTCCCGTCGAGATGGCGCTGGACCTGCATCGCAGCCGCTATCGCGTCGGGCCCGTGGTCCACAACGACTTCCCCGCCGAGACCACGCAGGAAGCCCTCGCCATCTGGTCGCGGCTTGGCCGTCCCGTGCGCATCGCCAGCGAGTTCCCAGGGCTTGCCGAGGAGTGGGCGCGCGGGCTCCGTCTCCCCCACACCGCCATCATCCCCATCGCCGGTGCCAGCGAGGCCTTCGTCCCCGAAGACGCCGATATCCTCATCGAGGGCACGGAGACGGGCACCAGCCTGCGCGTCAACAACCTCCGCATGCTCGACCCCTTCCTCGACTCGACCAACTGCGTCATCGCCGCCACCAACCCGCCCACCTCCCGCCGCGATCTGCTCGACCTGCTCCTCGAGAGGCTCCGCGAAGGCGTTCGCGCCGCCGCTGCGGAGGAGGCCGGGGCCGTGGCGCAGGGGGCTCGGGGAGGCGCCTGATGCCCCCCATCACCCTCCACATGATCCTCGCCCGCCGGCTCGCCGGGGCGCTGCCCCCCGAAGCCCTTTCCGGCGACTCCGGCCACTATCTGCTCGGCGCCACCGCTCCCGACATCCGCATCCTCACGCGCGCCGACCGCCGCACCACGCACTTCTTCGACCTCTCCGTGTTCGATCACCAGGACTCGGTTGCCGGCTTCTTCGAAGCGTACGCGCGTCTCGCTGACCCCTCGCGTCTGAACGAGGAGACCCGCGCCTTCGTGGCGGGCTATCTCACCCATCTCGTGCTCGATGAACAGTACATAACGAGCATCTACCGCCGCTTCTTCTACCCGCACGAGACCATGGGCGGCCCCCTGCGCGCCAACGTCATGGACCGCCTCCTCCAGTTCGATCTCGAGCGCGCCCACGGCGACGCCGAGCTTCGCGCCGACATCTGCGAGGCTCTGGCCTGCACCATCGACACCATCGACGCCGGCTTCGTGGATGCCGAGACGCTTGAGCGCTGGCGCCAGGTCGCCTGCGACATCGCCGAGCGCGGCATGGACTGGGATCGCGCCCGCGGCATGATCGAGAACCATCTCCGCCGCAGCGGGGTCGACGACACCGAGGGCGAGCTGACCGGGTTTCTCGATTCGCTCCCCGAGTTGCTCGGTGAGACAATCGGCCACGTGACGAGCGCGGAGGTCGAGGCCTTCATCGAGCGCTCCACCGACGCGGCCGCGGCCGCCGTCGGGAGGTATCTCGGGTGCGAATAGTCCGGAACGCCGAGGAGGGGCGCCGCACGCTCCTGGCGCGCACGCCCCTCGGCACGGGCGAGCAACCCCTCGAGATGCGCGAGACCACCTTCCGCACCTTCGGCAAGGAGCTTGAGCCCGACGAGGTCGTCCGCCGCATCCTTAGCGACGTCCGCGAGGACGGCGACAACGCCGTGCGCTACTACAACGGCCGCATCGACGGAGCCCAGGTCGAGGACCTGCGCGTCTCCGACGAGGAGATGCACGCCGCCCGTGACGCCGTCGCTCCTGAGGTCGTCGAGGCCCTCAACTTCGCCGCCGGGCGCATCCGCTCCTATCACGAGCAGCAGCTCCGCGGCGCCTTCGTCGACTTCCAGCAGAACGGTCTCGGGCAGCTCACGCGCGCCATCGAGCGCGCCGCCATCTACGTGCCCGGCAGCGCCGCGCCCCTCCCCAGCACCGTGCTGATGTGCGCCATTCCCGCCCGCATCGCCGGCGTCGACGAGGTCTACCTCGCCAGCCCCGTTCTCCCCGACGGCTCCGTCCCGCCGGTCAAGCTCGTGGCGGCCGAGATCGCCGGCGTCGATGGCGTCTTCAAGGCGGGCGGCGCCCAGGCTATCGGCGCCTTCGCCTACGGCACCGAGACCATCCCCCGGGTGGACAAGATCTGCGGTCCCGGCAACCTGTTCGTCACCCTCGCCAAGAAGCAGGTCTACGGCGACGTCGGCATCGACGCCGTCTACGGGCCGACGGAGACCATGATCATCGCCGACGAGAGCGCCGACCCCGAGCTCGTCGCCTCCGACCTGCTCGCCCAGGCCGAGCACGACCGCCTCGCCAGCCCCATCCTCCTGACGCCCTCGCACCACCTCGCCGAGCAGGTGGGCGCGGCCATCCGCCGCCAGTTGCGCGACCTCGAACGCAGCAAGATCGCGAACGAGGCCATCGAGACCCGTGGCGGTTGCGTCCTCGTCAACGACATCGACCACGCCATCGAGCTGGCCAACGAGTACGCCCCCGAGCACCTCTGCCTCATCGTCGAGAACGCGAGCGCGTACGCCATGAAGGTCCGGAACGCCGGCGGGCTCTTCCTGGGCGAGAGCTCCCCCGAGGCCGTGGGCGACTACACCGCTGGTCCCAGCCACACGATGCCGACCGGCGGCAGCGCGCGCTGGAGCTCCCCGCTCGGGGTGAGCGACTTCCTCAAGACCGTCAGCCTCGTGAACATCCCGCCCGAGGAGGTCGAGGAGCTGGCCGAGGCCGCTCGTGTCATCGCCCGCGCCGAGGGCCTCGGAGCGCACGCCGCGTCGGTTGAGCGGCGTCTCCAGGGCCGCTAGCGAGCCGTCCCGTGAATCCGCGCCGCTACCTCCGCGACGACATCGACGATCTCGCGCACTACGCCCCCGTGCAGCCGCTCGAGGTGCTTGCCGCGGAGATCGGCGTGCCCGTCGACCAGCTCGTCAAGCTCGACGCCAACGAGAACCTCTACGGCGCTCCCGAAGCCGTGCGCGAGGCCGCCGCCGCCGCCCCCCCCCACATCTACCCCGACCCCGACCAGACGGGCCTGCGGGGGGACATCGCCGACTACCTTGGCGTCCGTCCCGAGAACGTGGTCGCCGGTACTGGTTCCGACGACCTCCTCGATGTCGTCCTGCGCCTGACCCTCCCCGACGCCACCGCCACGGCCACCCCGACTTTCGGCATGTACAGCTTCCTCAGCGGCATCGCTGGCATCCGGCACATCGAGGTTCCCCGTACCGCCGGCTACGGGCTCGACCTGCCGGGCCTTCGCGCTGCCGTGGCTGACGGCGCCGGCGTTGTCTTCGTCGCCTCTCCCAACAACCCGACCGGCAACGCCGCCGGGCCCGAGGAGATCGAGGCGCTCTGCGCGCTCGACGCCCTCATCGTCGTCGACGAGGCCTACGCGGAGTTCGCCGGCACGAGCGCCATCCCCCTCCTCGACACCCACCCCAACCTCGTCGTCATGCGCACCTTTAGCAAGTGGGCCGGGCTCGCGGGCTTGCGCGTTGGCTACGCCGTCGCGCACGCTGACCTCGTGGAACCGATGCTCGCCATCAAGCAGCCCTACAACGTGAACGCCGCCGGCGACGCCGCCGCGCGCGCCGCGCTCGCCCACCGAGACGAGCTCCTCGCGACCGTTCGCGCCATCGTCGCCGAGCGCGATCGCCTCAGCGAACAGGTAGGCGCCCTCGGCTGGCTCGACCCCTACCCGTCCGACGCCAACTTCGTGCTCTTCGACGTGAAGGCCGGAGATTCGGGCGAGATCGCCGCCGCGCTCCGCCGGCGGGGGGTGCTCGTGCGCCGCTACGATCGCCCCGACCTTGCGAACAAGCTGCGCATCAGCGCGGGCCGCCCGCAGGACACGGACCGCCTGCTCGATGCCCTCAAGGAGGTCGCCCCCCGATGAGTGACCGCGCCGCTACCGTCACCCGCGAGACTGCCGAGACGACCATCGCCATCACCGTGAATCTCGATGGCACGGGCCAGTTCGAGATCGCCACGGGCCTCGGCTTCTTCGACCACATGCTCAGCCACATCGCCAAGCACGGCGTCTTCGATGTCACCATCAAGGCCGAGGGCGACCTCCACGTCGATGCCCACCACACGGTCGAGGACACAGCCCTCGCCCTCGGCGAGGCCTTCCGCGAGGCGCTCGGCGACAAGGCCGGCATCGTCCGTGCGGGCTCCGCCCACATGCCCCTCGATGAGGCGCTCGCCTTTGCAGCCGTCGACCTCAGCGGCCGTCCCTACGCCGAGCTCGACCTGCGCCTGCTCGGGCGCACCGTGGGCGAGCTCCCGGCCGACCTGCTCGCGCACTTCCTCGAGTCGTTCGCCGCCTCCCTCGGGGCGAACCTGCACGTCCGCACCCTGTCCGGCGCCAACGACCACCACAAGGCCGAAGCCTGCTTCAAGGCGCTCGCCCGCGCGCTCGACGCCGCCACGCGCGTCGACCCCCGGCGCGGTGGCGACCTCCCTTCCACCAAGGGCGCCCTCTAGCCTCTCGCCGGTCGTTTGACAGCCCGCGCGAGCGCGTTGACCATGCCCGCGAGTCAACATCATGGCGCTTCAGGAACGCACCGAAGCCTCGCTCAAGGAGCCGCTGCGCGCCGCGCTCGCCGCGTACGAGCCGGGCCGCACCGACCGGCGCGATGCGATGCCCGCGGCGGCGTTGCTCCTCCTCTACGAGCGCGACGACGGCGTACACCTCCTCTTTCAGGAGCGCTCGCATCTTGTGGAGCACCACAAGGGCGAGATCAGCTTTCCCGGGGGCGCTCGCGACGAGGGCGACGCCAACGCCGCCTTCACCGCCCTGCGCGAGACTCACGAGGAGGTGGGGGTCGCCCCGGGCGACGTTGATCTGCTGGGCGAACTCGACGAGATCTGGACGAGAAGCAACTTCCGCCTGCGGCCTTTCGTGGGCTGGTTGCGGGAGTGGCCCTACCCCTTCGTCTTCGCCCCCGAGGAGGTCGCCTCGCTCCTCGAGGTGCCCCTCGACCACCTCCTCGACCCCGCCACCCTCGGCGACGATGTGCGCGAGGTCGACGGCCGCCGCGTGGTCCTCCCCTCCTACCGCTGGGGCGACCACCTCATCTGGGGCGCCACCGCCCGCGTCCTTACGAACTTTCTTGATGTGTACCGTACCCTTGATGCGGACAGCTGAAGCGCTCGGCGCCGGACGCGACCTATGAGCGACGCTCGTGTACTTGCGTCGCTCATCGAGGAGATTCCCGGCGCCGAGCTTGTGCGTGGCGACGGCGACGCCGTCGTCGAGCACGTTGAGCACGACTCCCGCCGCATCGAAGCGGGCGCCCTCTTCGTGGCCGTCCCCGGCTTCAACGTCGATGGTCACGCCTTCCTCACCGATGCCCTTGAGGCGGGCGCCGCCGCCGTCGTGGTCGAGCGCGGGCGCCGCGGGACCTGGCGCCACCTGCCCGGCGACCAGCCCATCGTCGCCGTCGACGACACTCGCGCCGCCCTCGCGCAGGCCGCCGCCGCCCTCCACGGCCACCCCGGCCGCGACCTCACCGTCATCGGCATCACGGGTACCGATGGCAAGACCACGACCGCCTATCTGCTGACCTCCATCCTCGAGGCGGCTGGCGTCCGCGTCGGGCGCCTCGGCACGGTCGATGCCTATGTCCCGGGCGCCGACGTCGACAGCCACACCGCCCGCATGACCACCCCCGAAGCGCCCGAGGTCCAGCGCCTCCTTCGCGCCATGGTCGATGCCGGGTGCGAGTACGCCATCGTCGAGGCGACGAGCCACGGCCTCGCCCTCCACCGCCTCGACGAGGTCGCCTTCGATGTCGCCGTCCTCACCAACCTCACCGGGGACCATCTCGACTTCCACGAGAGCTTCGAGGCCTACCGCGAGGCGAAGGGCAGGCTCTTCTCCGCCCTCGACCGCACCCCCATCCGCCCCGGTGCCCCCGCCCGCGCCGCCGTCGCCAACGCCGACGACCCCTCCTCCAGCTTCCTGCTCGGGCTCACCTCGCAGCGTGCGATCCGCTACGGCCTCGAGACGCCCGGCGTGGACGTGACCGCGCGCCACATCGAGCTGCACGCCGACGGCAGCCGTTTCCGCCTCGCCCTCCCCGGCGCTGAGGTCGGCACCGAGATCCGCATGCCCGCGCTCTTCAACGTCGCCAACTCCCTCGCTGCGGCCGGCGCGGCCCTCGCCCTCGGCATCGAGCCTGAGGCCATCGGCCGCGGCCTTGCCGCCTGCCACGGCGTGCCCGGCCGCATGGAGCGCATCGACATGGGCCAGCCCTTCAGCGTCGTCGTCGACTATGCCCACACGGGCGACTCCGTGCGCAAGGTCCTCTCCGTGCTGCGGGAGCTTGCCGAGCGGGAGCTGATCATCGTCGCCGGCGCCGCCGGCGAACGCGACCCCGGCCGCCGCTTCGGCGTCGGTCGCGCCGCGGCCGAGGGGGCCGACTTCGCCGTGTTCACGAACGAGGACCCCCGTGGCGAGGATCCCGCCACCATCGTGCGCGAGATCGGCCGCCACGCTGAGGAAGCCGGCCGCGTCCGCGGGCGGGACTTCATCGAGGTCGAGGATCGCCGCGAGGCCATCGCGGCCGCCCTCGCTCGCGCCGAGCCGGGAGATAGCGTCGTCATCTGCGGCAAGGGCCACGAGCGTTCGATCGAGCTCGGCGGGGAGTCCATCCCCTGGGACGACCGGGAGGTCACACGTGAGGAGCTGGCCAGGCTCGGGCACGATGGCAGCTGAGCTCCCCGATGTTTCGCCTAGCCAGCGCCTTCGTATACTCGCAGCCGCAGCGATGACACCGTCGACACGACCGCACACCGAGGGTCGCCATGCCCCCTAACCGCCGCCGCCAGCGCCAGCAGCAGCACCGGGGCCAGCGTGCCCGCCGCGAGCGCCGTTACGTCAGCGGTGGCCAGGGCCAGTCGTACAAGCCCGGCTTCCCCATGAACCTCTTCACGGGCCGGGCCGCACTCGCGACCTTCGCAGCGGTGGGCGTCGTGCTCATGGTTGCCGGCATCTCGCTGGCCGCTTTCTTGCCGAACAGAGGCGGCGACGCCGACATCGATGAGCTCCCCACCGCTCCCGCCACCGAGGAACCCGTCGCCGGGGAGCCGACCGAGGATCCCGACGTCATCGTGCGCAACTTCGAGTTCGCCGACTTCGTCATCAAGCCCGATTTCGAGCTCTACACCGCCACCATCTCTACCTCGAAGGGTGACATCGTCATCGAGCTCTTCGCCGACATCGCCCCCAATACCGTCAATAGCTTCGTCTTCCTTGCCGAGAATCAATACTTCGACGGCATCACCTTCCACCGCGTCGTCCCGGACTTCGTGGTGCAGGGGGGCGATCCCACGGGCACGGGCACCGGGGGTCCGGGCTACCAGACCGGCGACGAGCCCAACGAGATTCGCAACGAGGCCGGCACCATCGCCATGGCGAAGGGGCGAGGCCAGCCCTTCTTTGGCAGCCAGTTCTTCATCAACCTGAAGGACAATCCCGGCCTCGACTTCGACACCACCGCCGAAGACCGCTTCTATCCCTTCGGGCGCGTCATCGAGGGCATGGAGGACGTCGTCTTCGCCATCGTCCAGGGCGACGTCATCGAGTCCGTCACGATTACCCGCACGCCCCGCCCGGACGCGCCCACGCCCGAGGCTGACGGCGAGGGCGAGGGTGAGGACGCCGGGGACGGTGAGTCCGAAGAATCAGAGGACGAGGCCGGCGAGAACTAGGTGTGTGACCGCACGTTCGGCTCGTCTGCGGTGACCCCGTCGGCGTAGAGCTGCGCAATCGTCGACTCGCTCAGCCCCAGCAGGTCCCGGAACACGTAGGTGTTGTGCTCCGCGAAGCCGGGCGCCGGGAGACGCGCGTGACCGGGGGTGCGCGTCAGGTTCCAGGGCGGCGTCTCCACCTCCCACGTGCCCGCGTCCGGGTGGACCTGCTCTGACCAGGCGCCCCGCGACCGTAGCTGCGGGTCGCTCATCACCTCGGGAATGGTCAGCACGGCGCCTGCCGGCACCCCGTGGCGCTGGAGAATGTGCATCGCTTCGTAGTGGCCCTGCCTGCTCGTCCACTCCTCGATGGCGCCGTCGAGTTCGTGTTCGTTCGCCTTGCGCGCCGCCGCCGTCGAATAGCGAGCGTCGTTCGCAAGCTCTTCCTGTCCGACTACCCGACAGAGCGCCGCGAACTGCTCGTCCGTCTCGCACGCGATGGTGATCCAGCTGTCCTCGCCGGCACAGCGATAGACGCCGTGAGGCGCGTGGTGGGGATGGGTGTTGCCCGCTGGCGCGCGAAGCTGC
This sequence comes from Dehalococcoidia bacterium, assembly GCA_009839725.1. Taxonomy (GTDB): domain Bacteria; phylum Chloroflexota; class Dehalococcoidia; order Tepidiformales; family Tepidiformaceae; genus UBA2991. Next base: position 27,040 of record VXPF01000149.1, read on the forward strand.
CGGTTCATGCTGTAGTCGACCAGGTACTCACCGACGAAGCCTGTCAGGTTCTCGCGCTGCGCGAGGTCGATGTGCACGCCCTCGCCCGTGCGCCTGACCTGCTGCAGCCCCAGCGCCACCGCCGCCGGCACCGCGATCCCGGAGGTCGGGTCGCCGTAGCTGAACCCCGTCTTCAGGGGCTCTCCGCCCTCGTATCCCGAGATCGAGACCAGCCCCGCGAGCTGCTCCACGTTCGTCCCGTAGGTCACGTAGTTCGACTCCGGTCCCGTCTTGCCGTGCCCCGGCATCGATACGTAAACGATGCGCGGGTTTGCCGCCCGCACCTCCTCGAAGCTGAGCCCGAGGTTGTCCATCACGTTCGCGCGGTAGTTCTCGACCAGCACATCGCTCTTCGAAAGCAGCTTCAGCAGCACGTCGCGCCCCGCCGGCTGGCGCAGGTCGATCGCCGCCGAGTACTTGTTGCGGTTGTTGTGGTTGAAGTAGGCGGCGCGGTTGTACCAGCGCGGGGTCGTGCGCGGGATGCCTCCCAGGCCCCGGAGCAGGTCCCACTGGCCGGGCCCCTCCACTTTGATCACCTCCGCCCCGTAGTCGCCCAGCAGGCGCGTGCCGAGCGGCCCCGCCCACACCATCGTCAGGTCGACCACCCGGATGCCCGCGAGCGGCGCCGTCATGGGGATCCCGCCGGCCGGGCGAGGCTGGGCGGACCCTCCCAGCGCTTGCCGCTGTCGAGCTCCACCCGGAGCATCGTGCCCGTCGTCGCGACAGTCCCCGCGACCCAATCCTCGGGCGGTGGGAAAGCGACCCGTTTCGGCACCTCGATGCGCGCTCCCACCGGGAACTCCGCCGAGGCCGCAATCTCCAGCATTTCCGTTCGCCGGCCGATGGCCCGCGCCAGCGCCTGCAGCTCGGCGAAGTCGTTCGTCTCCTCCACCAGCCCGCGCGCGTCGTGCTCGCTTGCCGGCGCCGCCGCCTGCGGCGGTTCGGCCGGCGCCGGGATGGCATCCTCGCCGCCCTTCGCCATCGCCCGCGCCACGAAGCGCTTCGTCCTCCGCGCCACGATCGCGGACAGCTCGTGCAGCAGCACCGCGTCGTCGCAGCGTTCGAAGAAAGCCACCGCCCGCGCGAACTCGCTCATGCGCCCGCCCCCGACGCGATCGCGATGTCACCCTCCGACAGCCCCGCGCCCGCCAGCACTTCCTCTGTGTGCTCCCCGAGCAGTGGCGCCGGCCCATCACGCCAGGCGTCCGGGCCCATCCACCAGGGAGGTCCCGGGTAAGACGCCTCCCCCGCGACCGGGTGCTCGATCCGGCGCAGGAAGCCGCGGGCGGCCAGCTGGGGGCTGTCCAGCAGGTCCTCCATCGTGTGGATGAACGTGATCGGGGCGCGGTACTCCCCGCCGAGGGCGTAGGCCTCCTTCTTGCCCAGCGACGCCGCCCACGTGATCAGCTCCGCCATCAGCTCGTCGTCGTGGGCGCGGCGAGACTCGGCGGTCGCGTAGCGCTCGTCCTCGAGCCACTCGGCGTGGCCTGTCGCCTCCGCGAAGTTGGGCCAGTTGCGCGCCATTACGTGCACGCCCACCTGACCGTCGAGGCAGGGGTAGATCGCCATCGAGCTCGACATCAGGTTCCCCCGCCGCTGTCCCAGCCAGAGGCCGTTGTAGGCGTAGAACGGGATGCCCGCCTCCAGGATCGGCGCCATGCAGTGCTGCACGCTGATGTCGACGTGCTGTCCCTCGCCGTCGCGCTCCGCCGCCAGCAGCGCCAGGTTCGCGGCCGAGAACGCGTTCAGCCCGCCCTGGTAGTCGGCCTGGTAGCCACCGTTCTTCACCGGGCTCTTGTCCGGATCGCCCGTCAGGAACATCTGGCCGCCCATGGCGAAGGCGATCAGGTTGTTCGAGTGGTACTCCGCGTAGGGCCCGTCCTGCCCGTACGCCGTGATCGAGACGACCACCAGCCGCGGGTTCACCGCCCGCAGCCGCTCGTGGTCGAGCCCGAGGGCGCGGGCGTCGCCGGGCCGGTAGTTCTCGATCAGGATGTCCGCGTCCGCCGCCAGCCGCAGCAGGGCGTCCCGCCCCGCCTGCGGTCCCAGGTCCAGCTCGACCGACCGCTTGCTCGTGTTCAGGTAGAGAAAGAGCGCGCTCGTCTCGGGGTTGGGCTCGCCGTCCTTGAACGGCCCGTGCGCGCGGGCGATGTCGCCGCCCGGCGGCTCGACCTTAATGACCTCCGCCCCGTAGCCCGCGAACAGCCGCCCGCAGTAGGGCGCGGACACGAACGTGCCCACTTCCAGCACGCGCACGCCTTCGAGGGGAAGGGGCATCGCCGCCTGCCTACGGCCGCGAGGGGATCTCGACCTGGACGTTCCCGCGCACGGTGGGCTGGTCGTCCGCCAGCGTCACCACTTCGAGCTCGACGACGTTGGCGCCGTCCTCCTGGCGCTTGTCGACCACGCGCCCGGCCAGCACCAGCGGCTTCCCCGCGATGTCGGGGCGGCGGAAGGCCACGCGCACGCTGCGCAGGCTCGCCTCCGGCCCCGCCCAGGCTCCCACGTAGTTCGTGATCCACGAGAGCTTCAGCAGGCCCGGAACCAGCGCCCCGCCGAAGCCCATGCGCCGTCCCGCCTCGGCGTCGCCGAAGGCGGGATTGGTGGGGTTGTCGCGTCCGAAGAACTCGACCGCCTTGTCCTCGGTCGGCAGCCGCTCTAGCGGCTCCAGTTCGTCGTCGTTGGCGATGTCCTCGAAGTAGCGCTGGCTCATGGCTAGGACTCCGGCCGGTCGAACTGCGTGATCGTACGCAGCGAGGCGGCCGCCTCCTCTCCGTCGCTGTTCAGGTATGCGGTCTGGAACATCACGAGCACGCTGTAGCCGTAGCGCCCCCCCAGCCGGTCGCGCACGTCGATCAGCTGCGTCACCGCCTGCAGCGGCTCCTCCAGCTTGATCGGCTGGCTGAACTTCCACTCCGTCTGCGTCAGGATGCCGCTCGAGAGCACCTGCGGGGAAAGCTCGGCCGGCAGGCGGGGCTCCATCATCGCCAGGATGTACGGGGGCGCGATGCCCGTGCCGTCCGCCCAGCGAGGGTCGCCGTCGTCAAGCAGGTCGCGCATCCGCTGCGCGTCCTCCGTCCTCGGGACGACCTCGATGGGGTCGCTCTTCTGCCCGATCATGGCGCGGTGTTGGTCGGTGATCTTGCTCTCGGTTACGTCAGCCACGGTTGCTCCTCGGCGGGAGAATAGCACGCGGCTCCGCGCCTCGGCGGAGCCGAAAAAGCCTCGCTAGCGGGGCAGCCCGACGATGACTTCGTCGTTCTCGATCCGCACGGGGTAGGTCTGGATGTCCTCCGCGCCCTTGTTCCAGAAGAAGAGTTTCGACTGGAACGCTCCAAGGAACGGGTGGTTTGCGTTGAACTCGCTGGCGAACGGCTGGCGGACGGCGTTCCCGTTCGAGACGTCGAAACGGGCGCCGTGGAAGGGGCACATCACGCACCCGTCGCGGATAGGCTCGGGCTTGATCGGCGCGCCCGGGAAGCTGCCCAGGGGCAGCCGGGCATGGGGGCAGAGCGCCGCCATGGCGTACGCCTCCTCGCCCTGCCGCACGATCGCGACGCGGAAGCTGTGCAGCCGCACCTCCGTGGCGATGCCATCGGGGAAGCTGCGCAGCGGACCGGCGTTCGCCCAGCCCTGCATGCGCTCGTGCGGGATGTTGTCTTTCGCCTTCACCGGGAGCGGCGGGTCCAGCCCCATGAGGGGCATGGCGATGACCTGCATCAGGCCACCCGAGATAAGGCCGGCGATCAACAGGAAGATGCCGACGGCCAACGCGCTTGAGGTTGTCTCGACATCGGCCGGGGCCACGAGCAGGATGATGCCGCCAACGATGAGCGAGATCGTCGCGATCCCCCACGTCCCGAGGATCGAAACTCCGACGATCGCCAGCGCTACGGACACGGCCTACCCTCCACGGAAGCGGATCGTACGCGCCTGCCTGCGCCTGTGCAAAGTATCACGAACGGAAGCGGCCCCGGCTCAATCGAGCCCGTGGTAGCCCCGCCGGAAGTACAGCAGCGGCTCCCTGTCGGGGTCCGAAGCGGCGCCCACAACGCGTCCCAGGGCGATGATGTGGTCCCCGCCCGGCACGACTGTTTCCAGCTCGCAGTCGAGGTGCGCGATCGACCCCGTCAGGATGGGGCAGCCGGTCTGGTCCGTGAACGTGTCGTAGCCGTCGAGCTCCGGTCCCGGGTCGCGTCCCGAGACGGCGAAGTGGTTGGAGGCGTCGTCCTGGCCTTCGGCCAGCACGCTCACCGCGAACTTCCCCGAGGCCGGCACCATCCGTTCCAGGTGGTTTCCGTTCTGGATGCACACCAGCACCAGCAGCGGGTCCATCGAAAGCGTCGAGAAGCTTGAGGCGGTGATGCCGTACACCTGCCCCTCGTGCTCGGTCGTCAGCACTGTGACGCCGGAGGCCCAGGAGGCGAGTGCGTCTTTGAAGGTATCCGCGTCAACCGGTGACATCGGCGCTACGCGTTCTCAAGCGCGGGACCCATGTCCCAGATGGCGTTCGCCGTGACGCTGCTGAAGTAGCGGCCCATCGGCAGCCCCGCGAGAATCTGGTCCATCTCGGCCGCGTCCGCCACGTCGAAGATGGCCAGGACGCCAACGCCGGTCTCGCGGTAGATGGCCTTGATCTTGCCCTCGTCGCGGAGCGCCTTCGTCGCTGCCAGCTGCTGGGCGACGACGCCCTGCCAGGCCTCCGCATCGAGGTCCGCGGGCTGCCTCGAAACCAGCCGTACCGAAAAGAGCACTCCTGCCACCCCCCGCTCCGGGCCCGTAACGCCCGGGCGTGATTTCGGAAGGCTACCGCACGGGCGCTGTGAAGCGCCAGACGCGAAGCAGCCGTAGCATTCACCGTGTGGGCCGCTCGCGACCGCTCGTCACCTTCGATATCGATGGCGTCCTCTGCCGCAACCCCTGGGGCATCAACCCCGGCGGCGTAAGCGCCGATGCCACCTCGCCCCCCCGCTTCCCC
>VXPF01000065.1 GCA_009839725.1 Dehalococcoidia bacterium
GGGTTGGGGTGGCTTCGATCGGGGCGGTGGCGACGGGCGAAGGAGGCGGAGGGGCCTCGCCGCCACCGCAGGAGAGCAGCAGAAGGACGGGCATCGCCACCAGCGGCGCCAGGAGGAGTCCCCGAGTCATGCAGCGAGCATAGCTTCGTAGGGCGCGAATTACCCCGCCCGTTTCCCGTCGGGCTCGAAGATGGCCTCGATGGGGCGGCCGAAGAGGGTGGCGATGCGGAAGGCGAGGGGGAGGCTGGGGTCGTACTTGCCGGTCTCGATGGCGTTCACGGTCTGGCGGCTGACGCCGAGCTCCTCGGAGAGGTCGGCCTGGGTCCAGCCGCGCTCGGCGCGGAGCTCGCGCAGGGTGTTCTTCACAGCCGGCGCCGCCTGACGATGAAGTCGCAGATGAGCCAGAGGCCGCCCATGACTCCCCAGACCCACGTCCAGTTGACCCGCGGGAGGTCGACGGCGTCTTCGGCAAAGCCGTAGATGAAGGTGATGACCGCGGTGCCGGCGAAGGCCAAGGCGATCGCCTCGAGAGCAATTCGCTGCTGGAGTTCATCGATGCGCCTGTGGAAGCGCACCGCCGCCACAACGACGAGGGCCCCAGGGATCACAGGCAGCAACGCGACCGCGTATCGCCAGCCTGCGTCCGGGTTTGCCTCAACGACGAAGTCGGCCAGGACCAGCGTTGCCGCGAAGGCGATCATCGATCCGAAGAACTCGCGATACCAGCGTCGACGTGCGGCGTGCTGATCGATAGGCATGCTTCCCCCCTTCACAGCCAGCGCTTCCTCGCGACGAAACCGCCAACGATCCAGAGGGCCGCCATGAGGGGCCAGACGAACCACCAGTTGATGCGGGCCGCGCCGGCGAAGTCCAGGAAGCCGTACGTGAACGTGAGGAGGGCGGTGCCGGCAAAGGCGAAGGCGAACGCCTCGAGGGCCATGCGCTGATGGAGTTCGTCCATGCGCCGGTAGTAGCGCACGTACGCCCCCACAATGAAGACCCAGGGGATCATGGGCGTGACGGCTACGGGGTAGCGCCAGGCTGCGTCGGGGTAGGTCTGGAGGACAGTGATGACGCCGCCGAGCAGACCTGAGTAGGCGATGAAGGCGACCCAGACCCAGCGGTCGTAGATTCGTTTGGCGGCGGCCTGCGTGATCGACATGGCGTCCTCCGGAAGTCAAGTATCCTGGAGCTTACATACTTGACTAGACAGACTCCCGTAGACGCCGGAATACCAGCCCTCCCGAGGCAGCTCGCGCGCGCCCCGTCTCCTGATCTCGGCGGGCATTGCGGCGGAGTGCTACCCTCGTGGTGCAAGGTCGTAGGAGGACCCTAATGGCATCAGGCGGTCGCGGCGTGTCTCGCTCCGAGGTGGAGGAGCTTCTCAAGGAATCCGAGCGCCACACGGCGGCGCTGTTCGACGAAGTATTCGGGCGGCTCGACCGCCTCGACGGGCGCTTCGATAGTCTCGAAGGTCGCATAGACCGTCTCGAAAGGCGAGTCGTCCTTATCGACAAGCGGTTTGACCGTCTCGAACTCGCTCTAGCCGCTGCGATCCCAGGGCTATCCGAGATTCTAGGAAGTCCGTTGCCGCAGGAATAGGACATAGCAAGGAGGCTCGCATGCCACGAGAGAGAAGTGCTAAGCCCCGTCCGGTGCGCAAGGAGAAGCGCCGCCGTCAGACGCCTGCCCTCCCGCCCATCGAGGCGACGCCCGAGCAGCTCGCTCAGGCCGTGCTGAGCGGGGCAGGGACTAGCAAGGGGAAGCGGCGCAAGGGGTTGCTCGGGCGGCTCCGACCGGCGTAGCCAGGCAGAGCAAGGCGCGGCGTGACTTAGCCCAGCTTGACCCTTCCGAGCGCGGCACGACCGGCGCAACTTAGCCTAGCCAGGCAGAGCGTGACGCCGCATATCTTGACTCAACGGGGCTCGGCTAAGCATGACGCAACCCAGCCCGTCCGGCGTAGCGAGAATCGGCCCAGCCCGTCCGAGCAGAACCTGACATAGCTAGACCGGCGTATCTCAACGGGGCGGAACATGATCAAACAAGGCGCAGCGCGCTTGACTAGTCTCGACGCGAACGCCCGTAGTCTACTAGATGAAGCTCGGTTAGTCCTTTGCGCGGAGTACCTCTCGGCGCTCCCCGCCGAAGATGCCGATACAGGCCCATACCGGGAGCCATACCCCTAGCGTGAATACGCTGAGCAAGAGGTGCAGGATATGATTCGGCCTCGCACCGGAGATCATGACGACCGTATCGTCCGTCTGATTCTCGATACGCCATCCCCGGACTAACCGCCTGATAATCACTTCCTCGTAGGTGAGTTGCCTCTCAATGCGCATCTCGCGGTAGCGTCGATACAAGCTGACCGCAAAGGCGAACACGAGTACGACGGAGATCGTTATGAATATCTCCATGCAGAGAGCCCCCTTCGTTCTGACGATGGACTGTTCGATCGAGGAAGCAGCCGCACGGCGAAAGGACGAAGGGGGCGCAATGCTCCCATCGCCAGATGCACCTTCTCGCAGCGCGGACGGTTCCTCGATCGAACGCGGGCAGAGTAGCACGTAGCCATTGACACTGGCGCGCGCGCCCGGCAGGGTCGCTGGCCTTGCCCCCGACCTACTACGTCTACGTGAGCTACCGGCGCGGGCGCGCTCGGATACACCGTGCTGACTGCGGGTTCTGCAAGCACGGGAAGGGCGCACGTGGACGGGAGCCGCCTAGCGGGAGGAGCCCGTGGATAGGCCCGTATCTGACGCTCACGGGCGCACGTCGCCGCTTGGAGCAGGAGGCGCTATGGCTGCGGGAGAACTCGCTCCGAGGGCGCGAGCTTCGGGACGTGCAGCTTTGCGGACGTTGCCGGCCGGGTGAGCGCGGTCCTCGGAGGCAGAGGCACTACTACGTCTACGAGAACCGGCAGGAGCGCCGCGCCCGTGTTCATCACGCGGCGTGCGGCTACTGCCAGGACGGGCGGGGGCATCAGGGGAAGGAGCTCGGGCGGAGGACGATTACGATGCGCTGGCACGGGCCGTTTAGGACCGTAGAGCAGGCGTGGCGTCGGGCGCAGCGGACGGGGTACGGGGACGTGCGGCTGCACCGCTGCGCAAGCTGGCGGGACTGACACCCGGTAGAATCGCGGTAGCTTTCCCGGAAAGGAGAAGGCTCCGGTTACGCCGCGACCAACGGCACCGGAGCCAGCCCATAACATGGCTACAGTACGCCACCGGCGGCGGCTTGTCACGCTTGCGCGCCCCGCTCCAAAACCCCGTCCCGTCGTCCTGCTCTGCGGCTGCGTCCAGAGACCGCCCTTCGGCTACCCTCGCCATCGGCGGCGCTGCGAGTATTACCGCGCTCCTAGCTCGTGAGTGCCTCGTAGCTAAGCCTCTTGCCGACGAGACCCCGAGCCATCCGCTCCATCTGAGCGAGCGTCCCGTGCTCCCGCCACCGCCGCCGTCCGGCGAACTCGCTCACGTAGCGGTGAAGGTGCTCGGGGCTCATCTGGTGGTATGTCCCGTGATAGCCGCGCTTGAGCATCGCCCAAAACGACTCGATGCCGTTCGTGTGCGCCTGCCCGTCTACGTACTGCTGGACGCCGTGCGCGACGCTCCGATGGTAGTAGGCATCCCGCAAGCCGATGTATGCCCGCGCCTCGTCCGTGAACACGTCCGCGCCCTCCTCGACGTTCTCCCGCACGAACCCTTGCAGCGTCGCGCTATCGGCGTGCTCGATAGGCATCGCCCGGATCTCGCCGGTGCTACGGTCGCGGATGCCAACGACGATCGCCTTGCCCGCGGTAGGTCCGCGCCCGCCCCGGCCGCTAGGAGCCCGCTTGCTCAGAGGCTTGTTCTCCTCCTTGCCGCCGATCAGCGTCTCGTCTACCTCGACCGGCCCGTCGAGGCGCGGCGGCTGCGCGTCCTCCCAGGCTTGGCGGAGGCGATGTGCGAGGAACCACGCGGACTTCTGCGTGATGTTGAGCTCGCGGTGAAGGTGCATAGAGGAGTAGCCCTTGAGGTTCGTCGCGTAAAGGTAAATCGCGACTGCCCAGACCTTGAGGGGGAGCTTCGACTCCGCCATGACCGTATCGGTACGGACGCTGAAATACTTGCGGCAGGAGCGGCAGTGCCAAGGCATCGGCTTGCCGGACTTGACGGCGGCAACGTTATCGCCGTCGCAGCGGGGGCATTCGGTTCCGTGCGGCCAGCGCTGCGTCTCGAACCATTCGCGGGCTGCTTGCTCGGTGGCGAACATATCCATGACGTGGATCAGGGAGAGGCCCTCGCGGTAGGCTTTGCCGGGTCCGGTTTTGCTAGTCATTTCGCGGCTCCTAGGGGTAAGTGTAGGGACCGGCATCTGTCTAGTCAAGTATGTAAGCTCCAGTATCCTTGACACCGGATAGCCTGTCAAGTTTCCTTTACACATCGCTCTCCCGACCCGGCCGGCCGGGGCCATCGCCCGGTACGGAAACCCGGTAGACTGCGCGCACTTCTGACGGACGGTGATTTCGCCCATGAAGATCGGACTGTGCCTGCCCCAGCTGAACCCCCACGCGGACCGCTCGGCGGTCCTCGGTTTCTCCCGGAACGCCGAGGCGGCGGGCTTCGACTCGCTCTGGGTCCAGGACCACTTCATGGTCCCCGACGACCCGCAGGTCGGGTACGCGGGCGGCCCCACAGAGGTGAAGATGCCGGACCCGTACCGCTGCATGCTCTCGCCGATCGAGCTGCTGGCGTTCGTGGCGGCGGCGACGGAGCGGGTGCAGATCGGGACGTCGATCCTGGTGACGGCGTACTACCGGCCGCTGCTGCTGGCGAAGCGCCTGACGACGCTCGACATCCTCTCGGGCGGGCGCGTGATCGCGGGCCTGGGGCTCGGCTGGAGCAAGGACGAGTATGACCACATGGATACGCCCTTCACGCAGCGCGGGGCTCGCATGACGGACTTCGTGCGGGCGCTGAAGGCGTGCTGGCTGCCGGACCCGGTCGAGTACCACGGCGAGTTCTTCGACGTGCCGAAGTGCGACACCTCGCCGAAGCCGGTCCAGCGCAACGCGGCGGGCGAGCCGCAGATCGAGATCGCGATGGGCGGCGGCGGGAACCCGCAGGGTCAGCGCCGCATCGCCGAGCTGGCCGACGCCTGGAACCCCGCGGGAGCGCCGCCGGAGATGGTGATGCAGGGAATGGCGGGGCTGAACGCGCTGGCCGCCGAGTACGGCCGCGGGCCGCTGAAGAACTACATGCGCATTTTTGCGAACCCGACGATGCCGGGCATCGAGCCCTGGCACGGGGGCTTCTTCGGGCCGATGTCGTGGAGCGGCACGGCTGCGGACATGATCCCGAAGGTGGAGGAGGCGAAGGAAGCGGGCATCGAGCACGTCATCATCGAAACCGGCTTCTGGGAGCCGTGCCCGAGCCCGCAGAACTGGATCGACCAGGTCGACTTCTTCGCGCCGCTCGTCGAAGTGGCGCACGACTAGGCGCCAGGACGCACTGAAGGGACACCGTCATGAGCCGGTACGGGCTGACGAACTTCGACGAGCACCCGGTGCACCAGATCACGGAAGCGTTCGGCGCCGTGACCGCGACCGACAAGCACTGGAACGACGGTCACTACATCTGCCTGTGCGACACCGAGGGCAAGGTCCAGATGATCGGGCTGGTGCGGCTGTATACGAACAACGATGTGATCGACGGGTTCGTCTGCATCCGGCACGAGGGGAAACAGCACAACATCCGGCTCTCGCGGCGGCTGCGATCGGACATCAACACCAACGGCATCGGGCCGCTGCGCATCGAGATCGTGGAACCGATGGAGACGGTGCGGCTGGTGCTGGAGGAGAACGAGTACGGCATCGAGTGCGACCTGGTCTGCCGGTCGACGGCGGTTCCGTACGAGGACCAACCGACGTACACGCGCCAGGGCGGGCGCTTCGTCGCGTCGCGGGCGGTGTACGAGGTGGTGGGCACGGTCGAGGGGACGGTGACGGTGGGGGGCCAGACGTACACGGCGACCCCGGACAAGTGGTTCTTCTTCCGGAACCACTCCTGGGGGTCGATGCCGGGACGAGGCGGGCCACGAGAGCACGGCGCGCCCTCGCAGCACCGGCAGGAACGAACACAGGCGCTGCGCCAGTGGGTGCTGTTCCGCATGCCCGACCACGGCGGCTTCTACCAGACGATGGACCGGAACGAAGGCCAGCGCCTCCAGCAGGAAGGCGCCATCCTCTTCGAGGACTCGCAGGTCGAGGTGACGGAGATCGAGCACGACCTTGCGTTCTACCCCGACGGTCCGAAACGGGTGAAGTCGGGAACCTTCGCGCTGACGGACGAGAACGGGACAAAGCGCGAGTACGAGTTCGAGGACCTGGGCTGGGTGTACTGCCAGGGTGGGGGCTACTTCGGTGGCTTCAACGACGGCCTGGGGCAGGGCGTCTGGCGCGGTGAGTATCATGTCGAGGGCGAGGTGTGGGACGCCTCGCACCCGCAGAAGATCGTCGAGGAAGACGGCACGGAACGAGAGTTCGACCACGCCTGGGCGGAGAGCTTCACGCTGCTGCGGAGCGGCGGCGATGTAGGCCTCGCGCACCTTGAGGCGGTGGTCTTCGAGTAGCGTCCGTGGTCGGACGCTGCATCCAGATGGAGGGTTTGCGATGAAGGCGCTGGTATTCGGGGGCTCTACGTTCGTGGGGCTGCGCACCGTCAAGGAGCTGGCCGCGCGCGGTCACGAGGTGACGGTGCTGAACCGGGGCGTGACCTCGGTGGACCTGCCCCCCGGCACGGAGCGGCTCATCGCCGACCGGACCGACAACGAGTCGATGAAGGCGGCGCTCGGAGGCCGCGAGTTCGACGCGGTCTTCGACATCTCGGGGTTCGTGATGGTGGCGGGGAAGTCGGACCTGGACTTCCTGGTGGAGCTGCTCGACGGCCAGATCGGGCACTACATCTATTGCAGCTCGATCATGTGCTATAAGCCCTCGGGGAACATGCCCTGGCCGGAGACGAACTCGTACACGGACGAGCCGAGGGAAACGTACGGGGGCTTCAAGGCTTACACGGAGCAGCGCCTGTTCGAGCAACACCGGAAGACGGGCTTCCCGGTGTCGGCGGTGCGGCCGGCGGCGATCTACGGGCCCAACAACAACATCTACGACATGGAGGCGCCGATGTTCCTGCGCCTCCTGCGGGGTCAGCCCATCCTCATCCCGCACGAGGGGCTGGTGGTGTGCTCGTACGGGCACGTGGACGACCTCGTGCGCTTCCAGATTGACATCGCGGGGCAGGATGCCGCGAAGGGCGAGGCCTTCAACCTGACGAACGAGGCGGTGACAACGCAGTACTACGTCGAGACGCTGGCGGACATCGTGGGGAAGCCGGCGGACATCGTGTACCTCCCGGAGGACAAGCTGGGAGAGTGGGGCTTCGACTGGAACCGGCCGACGCAACGGCCGGTGTTCGGCCACCTCTTCGGGCGGTTCCACCACTCCGCGCTGAGCATCAAGAAGGCGGAGACGCTGTTCGGCTTTGAGAACGAGTACGACTTCCGCAGTGGCCACGCCCACACCTTCGAGTGGTTCGTGGAGGAGGGCATGGAGCAGATCGGCGAGGACCCGAGCGACCCGCTCTGGGGTGGGGGCTGGGACTTCGAGCGCGAAGCGGAAGCGGCCGCGGCGCTTCGCGGTAGCTAGCGCGAAGCGGCATGCCGGAGGCGAAACGACCGACCGTCGACGAGGTGCTCGCGGGGGCGGTGCACACCATCGAGAACCAGCTCCTCCCGAACCTGGACGACACGTGGGCGCGGGCGGCGGCGAGCCAGCTGATGGGCACGCTGGAGTACGCGCGAGCGCTGATCGCGGGCGACGAGCACATGGATGCGCAGATCGACGCGGTGGAGGAAGCCATCGCGGGCCTGCTGCGTGACCATCCCGAGCTGGAGGAGGTGCTGGAGGGCAGCGAGGGCGAGACGCGCGGGTTCACGGCGCTGCAGCAGGCGAGCCTCCTGCTGAGCCACGCCGTGGCGAACGACTCGGCGGCGGCGGACGCCATCAGGGCCGACCTGAGGCCGCTCATCGTCCAGCAGGCCACGGACACCCTGAACGAGACGATGCCGATGCTGATGGCATTCGGGGGGAGGCCGCGCCGTGTTGAACATTGAGGTCGCGCGGCCCCAGCTCGCGGCCTACCTGTCCGCCAAGCTCCCGTCGGATGACGGGGTCGAGGTGGGACCCCTCGAGCGCATCACCATCGGGCACTCCCGGGGGATGTTCCGGGTAAACGCGAGCTACCAGCGGGAGGGTGAGGCGGTGGAGCGCTCCTTCGCGCTGCGGGTGGAGCAGGCGGGGATGTTCGGGACGAACTCACTGGACGAGATCCGGACGATGCGGGCCATGCGGGCGGCGGGGTTCCCGGTCGCCTACATCCGCTTCGTGGAGTTCGACCCGTCCGTGATCGGGACGCCCTTCTTCATGATGGACTGGGTGGAGGGGAGCAGTGGGCCGCCGAACGAGGCGGCGCTGCGGGACTACGTCACGAAGCTCCACGAGCTGCACCAGATCGACTGGCGGGCGAAGGAGATCCCCTTCGCGCGCATCCCCGCGATCCCGCTGGACGCCGTGCACCAGCAGGTGGACCGCTGGATGGAGGTGCATCGCTGGGGCCGCGTACTGCCAGAGCCCCTGCTCGAGGAGGCGGCCACCTGGCTGAAGCGCAACGCCCCCGACGACCTCCAGCTGACGCTGGTGCACGGCGATCCGGGTCCGCTGAACTTCATCCACGAGGGCGACCACGTACAGGCGTTCACGGATTGGGAGTTCTCGCACATCGGGGAGCCGAACGAGGACTGGCTCTTCCTCGGCGGGATGCGGGGGCGGGGGGTGATGGAGCCGCCGCAGTGGCGCGAGTACATTGCGGACGTGACCGGGCACGTCATCACGAAGGAGACGTGGGCCTACTGGGACGTGTTCAATCAGTTCAAGGGCGCGTGCGCCAACACCTCAGCGCTGCGCATCTTCATCACGGGGGCAAACCCGGCGCCAAACATGGCGGCCATCGGCACGGCGCTGAAGCTCTCAATGGTTCAGCACCTCTCGACTATCATCGGCATGTCATACGCCCAGGAGGGCGAGTAAGGGAGACACGAGCAATGGCGGGACAGAAAGAGATCGACACGGCCATCGCGCTGTTCAAGGCGTGGAGCAGCGGGGACGCGGACGCGCCCGGCCCGTTCCTGGCGGAGGACGCGATCCTGCGCGACATCGTGGCGGGCGAGGACAAAGTGGGCTGGCCGGCCATCCGCGAGTTCTTCGCGGCAGGCCTGCAGGGCGCGCCCGACCTGGTGCTCATCCCGGAGAAGTTCTGGACGGCCGACGACGGCGTCGCCTTCACGTGGCGCATGAGCGCGACGGTCACGCACGACGCCTTCGGGGCGGAGCACAAGGGCAAGAAGTGGTACTCGGACGGCATGACCTACCTGGAGTTCAACGACGAGGGCAAGGTGCAGCTGGAGGTGGACTACCACCACGGTGGCGCGGTCGTGCGCTCCCTGGAGAGCCAGTAGTCCCAGGGTCTCGGAGCGCGCCGGTTCCGGTTTCCGGTTCCTAGATCAAGCCCGAGCCACGGAGGCGCGGGTCGAGCACGTCGCGCATCGAATCGCCGAAGAAGTTGAAGGCGAGGACGGCGAGCGCGAGCGCAGCGCCGGGGAAGATCAGCATCCACCAGGCCGTGCGGAAGTACTGACGGTTGCCGGTGCCGAAGTCCTGAGCCCAGGAGGGGGTTCCAGGGTCGAGGCCAAGGCCGAGGAAGGTGAGGCCGGCCTCGGAGAGCATGGCCGCGGGAATGGTGATACTGGCGGCCACGATCACGAGCGGGGCGAGGTTGGGCAGGATGTGGCGGAACATGATGCGCGGACCGGACGCGCCGATCACGCGCGCAGCCTCGACGTACGCGATGGACCGCTCCTGGAGCACGTTGCCTCGGAAGAAGCGAATCGTGATGGGCGTGAAGGTGAACGCCACCGCGAAGATGAGCGTCTGAACACTCCGATCGATGGCCGTGGTGAACATTAAGAGCCAGAGGATCGATGGCACGGCGATGATGATCTCGATCAAGCGCGAGATGAGGATGTCGACGAGACCACCGATGTAGCCGGCAGCAAGGGCGAGCGTAATCCCCACGGCCATGGTGAGCGCAACGGCGCCGAAGCCGATGAGGAGCGTGGGGCGGCCGCCGTAGAGCACGCGGGACCACACGTCCCGCTTGCTGCGGTCGGTGCCGAACCAGTGGTCGCCGCTGGGGGCGCCGAGGGTGGGCGCTCCCCGAATCGAACTCTTGGGGTTCTCGGTGTTCAGGTAGGGAGCAAGGATGGATCCGGCGATAAGCACGACGATCACGAGGGCGCCGATGGCGCCGAGGGGCTGCTTCCGCACGAAGCGCCCGAGGGGCAGGAGAAGCCTCTCGCGGAAGCCTCGATCCGCCTCCAGCGCCGAGAGTCCGCTTGCCTGGCCCGCCACCGTCATAGCTTCCCCACCACCTAGTACCGAATGCGCGGGTCAATCCACGCATAGCCGATGTCGACGAGAAGGGTGATGACCAGGAACCAGGTGGCGAAGAAGACCACGACGCCCTGGATGACGATGAAGTCACGTTCTCCGACGGAGCGGATCACCCAACTCCCCATCCCGGGGATTCCGAAGATGGCCTCCAGGATGACGGAACCGCCGAGCACCACGCTGAGCTGGAGGCCGGCGATCGTGAAGAGGGCGATCATGGAGGGGCGGAAGACGTGGCGACTGACGACGGCGAACTCGCGCAGGCCCTTGGCGCGCGAGGTGCGGACGTAGTCGCTGCGAAGCACCTCGAGCATGGAGGAGCGGACGATGCGGGCGACCGTGGCCCCGGATGCGAGGGCGAAGATGAAGGCGGGGATGGCGATAACGCGAAGGTGGTCCCAGGGCTCTTCCCAGCCGACCCAGTCGGGAACCCAGCGGGTTCCCCACCAGACGACGGGGAAGATGATGACGAGCGTGGCGATCCAGAAATTGGGGATGGATAAACCAAGAACGGCGAAGAACCGGAGCACGTAGTCGATCGGGCGGCCAGAGCGGATCGCGGAGATCGCGCCCACGGGGACGCCCATGATCAAGGTGAACACGATGGAGATAAGGCCGACCTGGGCGGTGTTCCAGATGCGCGGACCGATCTCGCTGTTGATGTGCTCGCGCTTGATCGGGGAGAAGCCGAAGTCTCCCCGCAGGACGATATCACCGAGCCAGAGGGTGTACTGCTCGAAGTAGCTCTTGTCGAGTCCGAGCTCCTTGCGGACCTGCTCGAAACAGGTTTCGTCGAAGCTGCCGGCGGCGCCGCACTTGACGAGGCCGGCATCGCCGGGAATCGCCCGCATGAAGATGAAGACGATGATCGTGATGATGAAGAGGGTGATGGGGACGAGCAGCAGGCGTCGGACGATGTACCCGCTCATCTCGACCCCCCTTCCTCTAGCGGGGGCCCGACCCGTTCCAGGGCGGGCCCCCTATCTCTCTCCCCGGGTGGAGGACGGCTAGGCGTCGATCCACATGTTCTGGGCGCGCCGGTAGCCCATCGAGGCGTTGTTCTGGATATCCGGAACACCCGGCACGTTCCGGAGACTGGCGCCCATGGCGTATCGCTGGATCGACTGCACCGGCAGGGGCAGGACGCAGCAGAAGTTGGTGAAGATGTAGCGCTGCAGATCCTGGAGGATCGCCTTGCGCTCTTCGGGGTCGACGGCGGCGCCCTGGAGGTCGTAGCGGCTCTGCAGCTCGACGCCGATGTCGTTCGTCACCGCGATGATCTCCTCCGGGTAGGCGGCCGAGAGGGGATGGTCGAAGGTGTAGACACCGCCGAAGATGGCGCCGTAGCCGTTGGGCACGTAGTGGGTGAGGGCGTTGTAGTCGGGGATGGTCGAGAGCGAGTTCTCGCCCGCGATGAAGTAGTGCCATATCTTCTGGCCCGCTGGCGCTGTCGCGAGGGCGACGTAGTTGGCGAGGTCGGCCGGCTCCTGCCGCGTGGGCACCCCGAGGTTCTCCTCGATGCTCTGGGCGATGAAGTCGATGTGCCGCGTGCTCACGACGAACGTCGGGATGACGGTGACGAGGCCGTCGGGGAAGACCTCGTTGCCGCCGCCTTGCTCCCAGAGCTGGCGAGCGCGCTCGGGATCGAACTGCTGGAGCTGGCGAATTTCATCCTGGGGGAGGACCTGCGAGAAGGCTGGGCCGACGGGCGCGCCGCGGATACCCTCGCCGTCCAGCACGACATCGATGTAACCCTCCCAGTCAATGGCAAGGGAGAGGGCCTCACGCAGGAGCGGATGGGGCGCCCACTTGAAGCCGTCGAGCTCCATGATGGCGTGGTCGTTGGCGGGGCCCTCGTAGATCTCGACGTTTGCCTCGCCCGAGAGCTCCTCGGCCTTGAACTTGTCAACGGCGCCGAGGACGTAGGCATCTCCCGCGATCAGACGGGTCTCCTGGGCGACGAGGTCGGCGATGATGGTGTCCTCATAGCGATCGATGTAGGGAGCCTCCGCGGTGAAGCGGCCCCGGTCGCTGGAGTGGCCGGCGTAGTTGGGATTGCGCTTGTAGGTGTTCGCGGTCTCGTCGATGGTGTCGAACATGTAGGCGCCCCCGCCGGCATTGGGGGTGTCCTTGAGGTGGCCGCCACCCGCCTCCACGCTCTCCTTGGCGACGATCGCCATGGCGCTCGAGCCGAGCGAGGGGATCGCGGAAGCCCAGGGGAACGCGAGGTTGATGCCGAGCGTCTGGGCGTCGGGAGTGTCGAAGGAGGCGCCGCGGTCGACGCCCATCCAGCCCCACTGGAGCTGGTTCACCTCGGAACCGAGCTCGGAGAGGCTGGTGGGGAAGCGGCTGTAGCTGAAGGCGACGTCCTCGGAGGTCATGTCGCGGCCACCGGCAGCTTCGGGGTTGAACTTCAGGCCGCCCTCGAGGCTGAAGACGAGGGTCGTGCCGTCGGGCTGCTCCCAGCTCGTGGCGGCATCGCCCCAGGCCTCCTCCTCGATGAGGGAGTAGCCGAGCAGGTGGTTGTAGGTGAGGGCAGTCCAGAGCGGGTCGGTCACGGTGACCGACGGGTCGAGCGACGTGTTCTGAGCGGCCTTCTGGTGCAGGAAGGTGCCTCCGCGCTTGATGGCGTCGGGCGCTTCGGTGGGGGCCGCAGTGGCGGTCGCTGCGTCGTCGGGCTGGTCGGGCTCATCGGGCGCAGCGGTCGGCTCGTCATCGGGCGCTGCGGTTGCGACCGGTCGCTCATCGTCGTCGTCGTCGTCGCCGCAGCCGACTGCCACGAGTCCGGCGGCGCCCGCTCCGATGGCGGCGCCTCCGGCCAGGACACGCCTGCGCGAGACGCGCCGGCGCCAGTACTTACCCCAATATCCCTCGGCCATTTCTTCCCTCCTCGTGCGCCTGTCGGTCCAGGCAGATCGCAGCATTCATAACGGACCGCCTTGCGCCCCGCAATAGCCGAGGCTCAGGCGTCGGCCAGCCACATGTTCTGCGCCCGGCGGTAGCCCATCGAGCCGTTGTCCCGGAAGTCCGGTGGCAAGGGCACGTTCTGGACTCGCGACCGCACGCCGTGCCACTCAACAGCGTTCACCGGGAGGGGGAACGTGCAGCAGAACTGGGTGAAGATAAGCCGCTGCAACTGCCGCAGGAGCTCGTTGCGCTGCTCCGGATCGTGGGTCACGGCCTGGAAGTTGTAGAGGTCCTGGATGGGCTTGCCGATGTCATGCGTGATGTCGATGACCTCGGGCGGGATGAGCGCCGCCTGCGGATGCTCGTGGGTGAAGAGCCCGAAGGCACCGCCGTAGCCCGTGGGCACGTAGTGGGTGAGGGCGTTGTAGTCGGGAATGGTGGAGATGGAGTTTTCGGTCACGAGGGCGTAGCTCCAGATCTTGGAGCCCGGCGGGGCGGTGAGGCTCGCGACGTAGGTGGCGAGGTCCACCGGCATGAGTTGCGTCGGGACACCCAGGTTCTCCTCGATGCTCTGGGCGACGAACTCGGTTCCGCGCGTAGCCGCGAAGGTGGCGAGGAGCGTGACGAAGCCGTCGGGGAAGACGGCGTCGCCGCCGCCCTGCTCCCAGAGCTGGCGGGCGCGCTCGGGGTTGAACTGCTGGAGCTGGCGGATCTCTTCCTGGGAGAGCACGGCGGGGAAGCGCGGGCCAACCGGCGCCCCGCGGATGCCGTTGCCATCATTGACGACTTCGATGTAGCCATCCCAGTCGATGGAGAGCGAGAGGGCTTCGCGCAGCTGCGGGAACCGCGCCCACTTGAGGGCATCGAGGGCCATGACGAGATGGGTGTTGGTGGGGCCCTCGATGATGTTGATGCCGTCCTCGCCCCGGAGCTCATCGGCCTTGATTGCGTCGATGCCCCCGACGACACCCGTGAGGATGTCGGAGTCGCCGGCGAGGAAGCGCGCCTCGGCAGTGGCGGGGTCGGTGATATGGGCGTCCTCCCATCGGTCGATGTAGGGAGGATCCTTCGTGAATCGCCCACGGGCCGTGGAGTGCCCGCCGTAGTTGGGGTTGCGCACGTAGGTGTTGTGACCGTCGCGCCCGCGGGATTCGAACATGTAGGCGCCGCCACCGGCGTTGACGGTATCGGTGAGGTTGCCGCCGTTCGCCTCAACCAGCTCGGGGGCGACGATAGCGAGGGCGGTGGAGCCGAGGGTGGGAATAGCGGAGACCCAGGGGTAGCGCATCTGGAGCGCGAAGGTGGAGTCGTCGGGCATATCGAAACCGCCCATGAACGACCACTGCAGCGGGTTAATCTCCGAGGCGAGCTCCGTGAACGCGGCGGGGAGACGCCCGAAGCTGTAGGCGATGTCCTGCGAGGTGATTGGGCGACCTCCCGCAGCCTCCGGGTTGAAGCGGAGGTTGGGCTCGAGGTTGAAGACGATCGTGGTGCCGTCGGGCTGCTCCCAGCTGGCGGCGGCGTCGCCCCATGCCTCGTCCTCGACCAGGGAGTAGCCGAGGAGGTGGTTGTAGGTGAGGGCGGCCCAGGTGTAGCCGGTGATCGTGATTGCCGGGTCGTAGCCGGTTTCGGCGAAGGCGCGCTGCACCTGCATCGTGCCGCCGGCGCGGGGGCCCGTGGCCGCCGTGGGAGCGGCGGTCGGGGCCTCGGTGGGCGCCTCGGTGGCAGCAGGCGTGGCCGCATCCGCGTCTTCGTCGGCAGTATCGGGGGCCTCGTCGGGGGCGGCCGTGGCAGTTGCCTCGGGCTCGTCGTCGTCGTCCCCGCAGCCGACGGCGACGAGGCCGGCGGCTCCGGCCGCTGCGGCGGCTCCGCCTGCGAGGACACCCCTTCGAGAGATCCGCCTCCGCCAGTACTTGCCCCAATAGCCTTCAGCCATGTCGTTCCCCCCTCGTAGATGGCCAGCGGCACTGCCCGCTGGTCTATGCGGGCCATTCTAGGCCCGGCGTCAACAAGTAGCGGTAAGCGCGCGTGGCGGTAGGGCAGGGGTGCGTCTATGCTTGTCTCTCGCCCTGAACGAAGAAGGGAAGGCGGCGCTCGCCGCGATTCCAGAGAGAGGCCCAGGACATGGATTTTCGAGACAGCCCGGCGCAAGCCGAGTGGCGTGTGCAGGTGCAGGACTTCCTGCGCGACTACTGCCCCCAGGAGATCCGGGGCAAGTTCCCGATGGGGCGGCCCGAGGAGGAGAAGCCCCTCTGGGAAGCGTGGCGCGTGGCGCTGGCGGAGCGCGGCTGGATCGCGCCCGCCTGGCCGTCGGAGTACGGCGGCGCGGGCATGAAGCCGATGGACCAGTTCATCCTAAGCCAGGAATTCGCGGAGGCAGGCGCCCCGAGGCTGGGGGGGCTGGGCCTGATGATGCTTGGGCCAACGCTGATCGAGCACGGCACCGAGGAGCAGAAGCAGCAGCACATCCCCGGCATCCTGAGCGGTGAGGTGGAGTGGTGCCAGGGCTACAGCGAGCCCGGATCGGGCTCGGACCTTGCTTCGCTCCAGACGCGGGCCGTGCGGGACGGGGACGACTACGTGATCAACGGCCAGAAGATCTGGACATCGCTGGCGCACCGCGCGCACTGGATGTTCATGCTGGCGCGCACGGACCCGGATGCGCCCAAGCACCGGGGCATTACCTACTTCCTGCTCGACATGAAGACCCCGGGCATCACCGTGCGACCGCTGGTGAACATGACCGGCGGGCACGACTTCAACGAGGTGTTCTTCGAGGACGTGCGCGTCCCCACGCGGAACATCATGGGTGAGGTCAACCGGGGCTGGTACGTGGGCACGACGACGCTGGACTTCGAGCGGTCATCGATCGGCACGCCGATCGGGCTGCGCCAGAACGTGGAGCGCAACCTGAACTGGCTGCGGGAGCACAAGGACGAAATTCCGCAGACGACGTACGAGGCCAACCGCTTCGAGTGGGCGGAGCGCTTCATCGAAGTGCAGACGGCGACGATGCTCGCCTACCGCATCATCTCGATGCAGGACGCGGGCGAGATTCCGAATGCGGAATCCTCGATCGCGAAGCTGTTCACGACGGAGCTGAGCCAGCGCATCGCGCGCACCGCTTCCCACATGGTTGGCATGTGGGGCGACATCTCCGACGAGAACGGGCCCCTGCGAGGCATGCCAGGAGTCGGCTACGTGAACCAGGTTCGCGAGACGATCGCCGGCGGTACGAGCGAGATTCAGCGGAACATCATCGCGACGCGCGGCCTCGGGCTGCCGCGAGCGTAGCCGCCTCACCACAAGGGGTCTGACATGGCAACGGCAACCGGAACGGAAACGAAGAGCCTGCTCGCGCGAGCAGAAGCGATCGCGCCCATCGTGGAGGAAGACCTCGACGAGGCCGAGCGCGAGCGGCGCCTGACGGACCGCACGTTCGAGGCGATGAAGAACGAGGGCCTGCTGGGCGTCTGGGTGCCCGAGTCGCTGGGCGGCCTCGAGTCCACGCCCCGCGAGGGGTTCGAGCTGTTCGAGGCAGTGGCCAAGGTTCACGGCTCGGCCGCATGGAACCTCTGGATCTGGTCCACGGGAGCAGCGCTCTCGTCGTCCAGCTCGGAGGAGTCCATTGCGGAGTCGTACGCGGACGGACCTGCGAGCGCGGTCGGGGCGGGGGGCATCTTCCCCTTCAACCCCGCCGAGGTCGTTGAGGGCGGCTACCGCGTAACGGGCCGCTGGCCGTTCTGCAGCGGGTCGAGCCACGCGAAGTGGGTCGGCGGCGGCATCATGGTCATGGAGAACGGCCGGCCGCGGATGACGCCGATGGGCATCCCCGAGATGCGCTTCGTCACCTTCCCCCGCGAAGAGGCGGAGATCATCGATACCTGGCACGTGGTGGGACTGCGCGCCACGAGCAGCAACGACGTGGCCGTGGAGGACGCGTTCGCGCCGGAGTACCGCACGTCCGCCTTCGGCGCCGGGACGGTCCGCGGCAAGCACTTCGACGGGCCGCTCTACCACTTCCCGGTGATGGGCATTCTGGGCGCGCCGATCGGGATCATCGCGACGGGTATCGCGCAGCGCGCGATCGACGAGTTCATCAAGCTCGCCAAGACGAAGACCGCGCGCACCTCGCAGGCGCGGATCAGCGAGAACACCGCCATCCGCAACGAGGTCGCCAAGGCGCACGCCGCCGTTCAGTCCGCGCGCTCGTGGCTCTACGAGATGGTCGATGAGACCTGGGAGATGGTGCTGCGGGGCGAGGACGTGGGTCTTGAGCAGCGGCGGGATCTCTCGCTGGCGGGCACGAACGCGACCCGCAGCGCCGCCTACGCGACCGACCTGGTGCACACGGCGGCGGGCGGCACCTCCGTCTTCCAGACGAGCCCGATCGAGCGCTGCTTCCGCGACATCCACGCGGCCACCCAGCACGCGGGGACTTCGCCACGCAACTTCGAAACGCTGGGGGGCATGCTCTTCGGAGAGCTGCCGGACAACCCGCTGCTGTTCGCCTAGGGAGCTCCGCGCCTAGCCGGCGGCGGCGGCCGCCCGTGTCGGCTCCTTCGCCCACTCGAGGCCGCGGCGGAGGATTTCGTAGTAGGTGGGCTCAGTCCAGGCGCCCAGCTCGGGGACGGGCCACTCGGGCACGCTGAGCGGGGGATCCTGCATGTCGTACTTCGAGCGGCGGTGGCCGGGCGTGAAATAGAGGACTTCGCCCTTGCCCACGGGGTGGAGGTACATCACGAGGCGAGGCTCGTCCTGGGGCCAGTCGTGCTCGTAGAACCCGGCGCCGCTGTCTCCGGCGAAGCGCGTCTCCATGAGGGGGATGATGTCTCCGTGGTATTCGCAGAGATAGAGTTCGTCCTCGCACTGCCACGGCTCGATGCCGGCCACGAGGGGGTGGTCCTTCGCGGACTCGGTGACGGTGATGGGGTAGGGCTCAATGGCGGGATGGGCGAGGAACTGGCTGCCCAGCGTCTCCATGAGGATGGGGTAATCGCGCGGGCAGTGGACGCCGTCGGCCTGGAAGTCCATGACGGAGTTCGTGCCGTGGAGGGCGAACCAGCGCTTGCCGCCGGCGACGAAGTCGCGCACGACTTCCTGCTGCTCGACGGTGGGGTGAACGTCGCAGGTGTAGCTGATGAGGAAGTCGGCCGCTGCGATGGCCTCGGTGTTGCTGTAGTCCTCGCCGACGCGGACGCGGACGTCCTCGTCCTCGTGGAGGAGCTTGAGCAGCTCGAGGCGGGCGAAGTTGATGTCGTGCCACTTACCGCCGGTGATGAGGTAGGCGTCGATTCTGGGCATGGCAGCCTCCCTGAGTCGGTGTGCAGTGGCGGGACGCGAAGAGTCCCGCACCGGGCTTCCGGCGCGGGACTCCCGCGGTTCGTGAGCTAGAAGGCGACGCGGCGGGTGAAGCCGCCGTCGACGACGACGTTGGTGCCGGTCGTGTGGCTGGAAGCCGGGCTGGCGAGGAAGGCGGCCACGTTGGCGACTTCCTGGCCGGTGCCCATCTGGCCGGCGAGGGTATCGGGCTTGGTCTTGCTGCGCAGGGGAATGCCGTTCGCGATCATCTCGAAGAACGGCGGCATGGCCTGCTCGATGTTGTGCCAGGGACCACCCTCGAAGTAGGTGGGGCCGGGCGAGACGACGTTGAAGCGGATGCCCGCGGGCGCGTGCTGCTGGGCGGCGAAGGCCGAGTAGTTCAGCAGGGCGGCCTTCATGGCGCCGTAGGCGCCGGCCGAGGTGGCCGGGGGCGGCGGGAAGGCTTCGACCGCGGCCGAGGTGCTGATGATGACCACGCTCCCGGATTCCGACTCGCTGAGGAAGGGCAGGGCGGCGTCGACGCCGTTGACCGTGCCCATCATGTCGATGGCGAAGTGCTCGTTCCAGAGCGTGCCGCCGCCACCGGCGGAGGCGTTGCTGACGTAGATGTCGACACCGCCGAGCTCGGCGGCGCTGGCCTCGACCCAGGCCTTGAGGGCATCGCCGTCGCCGACGTCGCAGGCGGCGCCGCAGACGTTCGTGCCGTGGGCCTTGAGGCCCTCGACGGCGGCATCGACGCGCTCGGCGGTGCGGGCGCAGATGGCGACATCGGCGCCTTCGGAAGCGAGGGTGTTGGCGATGAAGTTGCCGATGCCCTGGCTTGCGGCCGTGACGAGGGCTTTCTTGCCTTGCAGTCCAAGATCCATGGTGTGGGGAACCTCCCTTGTTGCTGGGTGCGACCGGGCGGATCCAGGGCCGCGGCCGCCTGTTTGGCAGGGCGCGATTCTAGAGAGTCATGCCCTACACGGAAAGTGCGGGCGGGTCGGGGTGGCGCGCCTTTGTCCAGTGGGAACGGTCCTGTACGATGCCTTGGCGCTCGGACGCCCCCGAAGGCGTCCCTATCCCAGTGTGCGCGGAGGCGGCCGTGGCCAACAGCAGCCAGGCAATGGAACCAAGCGAAGAGGTCCTGAAGGACCTGCATTTCCGGATGGTGCGAATTCGCCACTTCGAGGAAGAGGCGGGCAAGCTGATGGAGCAGGGCAAGTCGCCGGGGGCGCTGCACCTGTACATCGGCGAGGAGGCAGTCGCCTCCGGAGTGATGGTGCACCTGAGCGACCAGGACCAGATCACGAGCACGCATCGCGGCCACGGCCACCTGGTGGCCAAGGGCGGCGAGTTCAAGAAGATGTACGCGGAGCTGTACGGCCGGGAGACCGGCTACAACAAGGGCCGCGGCGGCAGCATGCACATCTCGAACGTGGATGCGGGCATGCTCGGCGCGAACGGCATCGTGGCGGCGGGGCCGCCCATCGCCGTCGGCGCCGCCTTCTCGAACAAGTACCTCGCCCGCATCGAGGGGCGCGACTCCATGAACGTGGCCGTCCCCTTCTTCGGCGACGGCGCGACGAACGAGGGCGCGTTCCACGAGGCCGCGAACATGGCGGCCATCTGGAAGCTGCCGGTGGTGTTCATCTGCGAGAACAACGGCTTCGGCGAGTTCACCCGCCAGGAAGACCACCAGGCGATCAGCGACATCGCGGACCGCGCGGCGGGCTACGGCATGCCGGGCGTCATCTGCGACGGCATGGACGCGGTCGCGGTCTGGGAGGCCGCGGGTGAGGCGATCGAGCGCGCTCGCTCGGGCGGCGGTCCCACGCTGGTTGAGTGCAAGACCTACCGCTATGTCGACCACGTGGGCCTGCGCGGCATCGGTCTCAACTACCGCACCGACGAGGAACTCGAGGAGTGGAAGAAGCGCGACCCAATCGAGCAGCACGAGAAGCGGCTCGTCGAGATGGGCGTCATGACCGAGGACGAGATCCAGGCGGTTCACGACGCGGTGATGGCCGACATCACGGAGTCGATCGAATTCGCCGAGAACAGCCCGCTGCCAGACCCGGCGGACCTGCTCAACGACGTCTACACGCCCACGGCGGCGAGTTAGGAGCGAACCAATGACCGCAGCAGAGGCGCCCGCTGGGCGGCAGCTCGTTTACACCCTCGCGATCACGGAGGGCGTCCGCCAGGCGCTCCAGGAGGAACCGCTGGCGTTCATGGCTGGCGAGGACGTGGCCGGCGCGGGAAGCGTGTTCGGCATCTACCGAGGCCTGCTCGACGAGTTCGGGCCGGATCGCGTGATCGACACGCCCATCAGCGAATCCGGCATCATCGGACTGGCGGTGGGGGCGGGGGCCACGGGCCTCAAGCCGATCGTCGACATCATGTTCATGGACTTCATCGGCGAGTGCATGGACGAAATCGTGAACCAGCTCGCGAAGATGCGGTACATGTTCGGCGGCAAGGCGACGCTGCCGGTGACCGTCCTGACGATGTCGGGCGCGGGCATGAACCTGGCCGCGCAGCACTCCCAGAGCCTGGAGGCGTGGCTGTGCCACACGCCGGGCCTGAAGGTGGTGATGCCGGCGACGGCGTACGACGTGAAGGGCGCCATCATCACAGCCGCGCGCGAGCCGAACCCGGTGTTCGTCGTCATGTGCAAGGGACTGATGGCGCTTCCGGGCGAGGTACCGGAGGAGCCGTACACGCTTCCCATCGGCAAGGCAGTGGTGCGGCGCGAAGGCGACAGCCTCACGATCGTTGCCCACGGCCGGATGATCCACGAGGCCACGAAGGCCGCCGACATCCTCGAGGGCGAAGGCGTGAGCGCCGAGGTGATCGACCCGCTGTGGCTGCAGCCGCTGGACACGGAGACGATCATCAACTCGGTCTCGAAGACGCATAACGCGCTCGTGGTGCACGAAGCCGTCCGCTTCGGCGGCGTGGGCGCGGAGATCGCGGCGCAGATCGCGGAGCTGGCGTTCGACTACCTCGATGCGCCCGTCGGCCGCGTGGCGGCGCCGTTCTCGCCCGTGCCCTTCAGCCCGGTGCTGGAGCAGACGTACGTGCCGAACGCCGAGCGCATCGCGGCCGAGGCGCGGCAGATCCTCGGGACGGGGTAGGCCCTGACCACCTCGCGCCCGCTCGGGATCGCCGCCAACCCCGCTTCGGGGAAGGACATCCGCCGCCTCGTTGCGCGCGCGTCGGTCTTCGACAACCAGGAGAAGCGCGCGATCGTGCGTCGCGCCATCGTGGGCGCCATCGCGAGCGGCGTTCGCGACTTCCGCTACATGCCCGATACGCATGGCATCACGGCAGCGGCGGCGGACGAGTTCGGGGACGAGGCCACCTTCGTCGCCGTCGAGACGACGCACACCGCGAGCGCACTCGACACGATCCGAGCTGCCGAGTCGATGCAGGCGGAGGGCTGCGGGGCGGTCATCACGCTGGGCGGGGACGGCACGAACCGGGCCTTCGCCCTCGGCTGGCAGGACGCGCCCCTCGTGCCCGTCTCGACGGGCACGAACAACGTCTTCCCCACGATGGTGGAGGCGACGGTGGCCGGCTCGGCGGCGGGACTGGTCGCGAGCGGCAAGATCCCCCTGGAGCGGGTGGCGAGGCAGGTGAAAGCCATCCACGTCGAAATCGATGGCGAGCGCGAGGACATCGCCCTCATCGACGCCGTGCTGGCGGCGGATCGCTTCGTGGGGTCGCGGGCCATCTGGGGCGGGGAGCGGCTGCGTGAAGCCGTCCTGACGCGGGCGGAGCCCCCGGCAGTGGGCATCACCTCAATCGGGGGACTGTTGACGCCCCTGACACCGGACGAGGACGAGGCCCTGCACCTCAGGCTGGGCCCGGGGGAAGGCGGGGTCTCGGTGCTGGCGCCCATCGCGCCGGGGCTGTACGAGCCGATCGCGGTTCGCTCGCACGAGCGCCTGGCGCTCGGCGCCCCGGTGACCGTGACGGGTCCGGGCGTGCTCGCCTTCGACGGCGAGCGGGAGCGTGTGTTGAAACCGGGACAAGGGGCTACACTCCGAGTGGCCCGGGACGGTCCCTGGGTGATCGATGTCCACGCGGCGCTAACCCATGCGGCGTGCGCTGGGCTGTATTCCGAAGAAGTCTCCGAGCCCTCGGGCTCGCCCGAGGCATAGAGAAGCGAACAAGGACGGGGGTTGCCGAGATGCCGACCGAGATCTACATGATGAAACTCGGTATGACGATGACGGAGGGAACCGTAGCCGAGTGGCACATCCCCGACGGGGGCGAAGTCAAGCTCGGCGAGGATCTCTACCGGCTCGAGACCGAGAAAGTGGAGATGGAGGTGGAGGCGGAGGCCGCGGGCATCGTGCGACACCTGGTGCCTGCCGAGACCACCGTCGATCCGGGCGATGTGGTGGGTTGGATCTACGCGGCCAACGAGGAGATCCCGGACGTGCTGCCGGGCGCTCCTGCAGGCGGCGCAAGCGCCGCCCCGGCCGAAGCCGAGCCGGCAGCGGCGGCGGCCGAGGCAGCCGCCGCCCCGGCGCGGGCGGAGGGCGAGCGCGTGCCGGCCTCCCCGGCAGCGCGGCGGCTGGCGAAGGAACTCGGGGTGGACCTCGCGACGGTGACCGCCACCGGTCCGCGCGGTCGCGTGACCGAAGACGACGTGCGCTCGGCGCACGAGGCGGCTGCTGCCGCTCCGGCAGCGGCGCCGGCGGCCGCACCGGGCACGCCCGCCCCTGCCTCACCGCTCGCGCGGAAGCGCGCGGAGGCGCTGGGCGTCGACCTGTCGACGGTGGCAGGCACAGGCCCGGGTGGACGCATCACGAAAGAAGACGTGGAGGCAGCGGCAGGCGGGGGAGCTCCCGCCGCCGCTCCGGCGGCAGCCGCTGCCGCTCCGGCAGTGGCGCGCGAGGACGAGGTAATGGCGGTGCGCGGCATGCGCAAGGTGATCGCCGAGCGCATGTACGCGAGCCTGCAGGAAACGGCGCAGCTGACCATGGACATGGATGTGGCCATGGACGACTGCGTGAAGCTGCGCGGCCAGCTGATCGAGGAGTGGTCGGATGACGGCGTGCGCCCCTCGTACACGGACATCGTGATGAAGGCGGCGGCGAAGGCGCTGCGCGACCACCCGCGCATGAACGCACAGTTTCTCGGGACGGAGATGAACCTGCGGGGCGAGGTTCACGTGGGCATGGCGGTGGCGCTCGACGAGGGCCTTGTCGTGCCGGTGGTGCGGAACGTGGATCAGATCGACCTGAAAGCGATCGCGCAGGAGTCCTCGCGTCTGGCAGGGCTGGCGCGCGAGGGGAAGCTCGGGCTCGACGACATGGCGGGCGGCACCTTCACGGTGTCGACGCTGGGCATGTTCGGGGTCGATTCGTTCACGCCCATCCTCAACCCGCCGGAGGTCGGCATCCTCGGGGTGAACCGGCTTCGCGACGATGTGCGCTGGGAGGGCGAGCGTCCCGTGCGCCAGAAGGCGATGACGCTGAGCCTGACGTGGGATCACCGCGCGCTGGACGGGGCGCCGGCGGCGCAGTTCCTGGCGTCGGTGCGCGACTACCTTGAAGCACCATTCCGACTGTTGGTCTAGGGAGGCACGATGGCCGAGAAAACGTTCGACGTAGTCGTAGTGGGCGGCGGCCCGGGCGGCTACGTAGCAGCAATTCGCGCCGCGCAACTGGGGCTGGAGGCAGCCGTGGTCGAGCGCGAGCACCTGGGTGGCATCTGCCTGAACTGGGGCTGCATTCCCACCAAGACGCTCCTGCACACAGCCGACCTCTACCGCGAGATGCAGGATGCCGAGCGCTACGGCCTGACGGCCGAAGCCTCGTTCGACATCGAGAAGGTCGTGAGCCGCTCGCGCTCGGTCGCGCGCCAGCTCAACAGCGGCGTGAAGTTCCTGATGCGGAAGAACAAAATCGAGGTGTTCGACGGGTCGGCGCGGTTGACGGGCGGGGGCGGCCTCGTGGTGGAGAAGGACGGGGAGACCGTGGCCGACCTGGGCGCGGACAACATCATCATCGCGACAGGTGCGCGACCCCGTTCCCTGCCAGGACTGGAGCCCGACGGCGAGCTGGTCTGGACGTACAAGGAGGCGATGGTCCCGACGACGATGCCGAGTTCGTTGCTCGTGATCGGCTCCGGGGCAATCGGCGTCGAGTTCGCGAGCTTCTATCGATCGCTCGGGGCGGAGGTGAAGGTGGTGGAGGTGCTGCCGCGCATCCTGCCGGTCGAGGACGAGGAGATCTCGGCCTTCGCGCGGGAGGAGTTCGAGAAGCAGGGCATCACGATTCACACGAACGCCACGGTCGAGTCGCTGGAGAAAGGCGACGACAGCGTGACAGCCACGATCGCGACCGAGGAGGGCACGGTCGAGGCGACCTTCGACCGCGCCATCCTGGCCGTGGGCGTGACCGGCAACGTCGAGGGGCTCGGGCTCGAAGCGACGGCGGCGACGGTGGATCGCGGCGCGATCGTCGTGAACGAGTGGCTGGAGACGGGCGAGCCGGGGCTGTATGCGATCGGCGACGTGTCGGGGCCGCCCCTGCTGGCGCACAAGGCGATGCACGAGGGCGTCATCTGCGTGGAGCGCATCGCGGGGGAGCCTTCGGCTCGGCCGATGGAGCGCCGGCGTATTCCCGGCTGCACCTACTGCCACCCCCAGGTCGCGAGCGTGGGCCTGACAGAGGCAGCGGCGCAGGAGGCCGGCTTCAACGTGCGCGTCGGGCGGTTCCCGCTGGTCGGGAACGGCAAGGCGATCGCCGTGGGCGACACGGGTGGCATGGTGAAGACGGTCTTCGACGCGGACACGGACGAGCTTCTCGGGGCGCACATGGTGGGTCCCGACGTGACGGAGATGATCCAGGGGTTCGTCGTGGCGATGGGTCTGGAGACAACCGAGGCGGAGTTGATGGAGACCGTGTTCCCGCATCCGACCATCTCGGAGGCGATGCACGAGTCCGTGCTCGACGCCTACGACCGGGTGCTGCACGTCTAGCTTCGAGGCGGCGCGGGAGGCGCTCGTCCGGCTGTACAGTAGCGGAACGACGCGATCGCGGAGGCGGTCATGGGCGCGCTGATCGACCACCTGAAGGCTCTCGCCGGCGATGGCGCGAGCATCGAGGACGTCATCACGGTGGCGGAAGCGGAGCTGGCGGGGGGCGCGCTGCTGGCCTCGGAGCTGGAGGACCCCGCCGGGGCGATCGCGGGGGCGGCGGTGGAAGCGGAGGAGCTGAACCTGGAGGTGCAGGGAGCGCTGCAGCGGTTCCCCGCGAGCCAGAGCGCCGGCTTCCACCGCACCGACCTCGACCCGCGGGCGATGGCGGTGATCGCGACGATGGCGTACGCGCGCCGGGGCGGGGTCTACCTGCCGAAGGACCTCGAGGAGATGGTGGCCGAGGGGCGGGTTTCGGAGGAGTGGCACGCACGCGAATCGGTGCGCATCCGGGTGCTGCTAACGATCCTGCCGATGTTCATCGCCTCCATCGAGCGGGGCGAGCTGATCCCGGCGACGTTCGCGACGGGGATCACGGAGGTCGCGGAGCGGCTGGGGCGGGTGCGAATCCCGCAAGTGGCGACGACTTAGCCCGGGAGGCGTTGCGGCGGAGGGGGCGCGGCGTGAGAATGCTCGCGTGACCTGGCTCAAGGGTGCGGAAGGGCGTGCGCCGTTCGATGCGGCGCTGGGGCTGCGCCCGGAGTTGCGCGAGCTGTATGCCGCCTTCTACGGGAAGCTCTGGGACGACGATCTGCTGCCCGCGAGTTTGCTTGAGCTCTGCCGCCTGCGCGTCGCGCAGCTGCACGACTGCGAATCGGAGCTGGCGGTGCGTCACACCGAAGCGGGCGTGAGCGACGAGCAGGTCGCGGCGCTGGCGGACTGGCCGGGAAGCGACCTGTTCAGCGAGCAGGAACGGGCGGCGCTGACGCTTGCCGAGAAGATGCCCTGGCAGCACCACGACCTGACGGACGAGGAGTACGCGGAGTTGAACGGGCACTTCGGCGAGTCGGGCGTGGTGGCGCTCACGATCGGGGTGGCGCTGTTCGATGCGAACTGCCGGCTGCGGCTGGCGTTCGGCACCGAGCCGGCTCCGGTCGAGGCGCCGGCTCCGGCCTCGAGCGAAGGGCCGATTTACTGAGGTCTCCCAAGGAGGATGCGATGTCGACCAAGCCACGAGTGAGTTCGGCGATACCGGGCGAAGCGCCAAGCTTCGGCACGGCACTGGCGCACCAGCCCGGACTGGCGGGCGCCTTCGGGATGCTCTACGGGACGTTCTGGAGCAAGGGCGCGCTCGACCACCGCACCAAGGAGGTCACGCGGATGCGGAACGCCCGCGTGACGGACTGCGGCTACTGAAAGAACGTTCGCTTCGCCGTGGCGCGTGAGCAAGGACTGACCGAAGACCAGGTAACGGAGATCGAGGACGGCTACGAAGAGTCCGAGTTGTCCTCGCGGGATAAGGCGGCGATCACCCTGACGGACGCGATCATCGGGGACCCGCGGCAGGTGACGCCAGAGGTGCAGGCGCGGCTGCGGGAGCACTTCAGCGACCCGGAGATCGTGGAGATGGCGCTGGGCGTGGGGCTCTTCATGAGCCTCTCGAAGGTGCTGATCACGCTGGGCATGGAGCCCGAGGAGATGGGCACGGAGATCGTTCCGACGCCGGGTTCCTACTAGCCCCCGAACGCGCGAGAGGGGACCGATTCGCGTAACATCAACGGACCCTCAGCCGACCGCGCGCCGGCGGTATGAAGGCGCGCGCAACGAAGGAGCGCAAGCGTGGTTGTCGAAGCGCGAGTAACCGGAACGCCGATGGAGAAGGCCCCCGAGCCGCTGCTCGGCACGGAGCTCATCCCGAAGGAGCGGTACACCTCCGAAGAGTTCATGCAGCTCGAGTGGGAGCGGATGTGGACGAAGGTCTGGAACGTCGCGGGACGGGAGCAGGACATCCCGAACGTGGGCGACTATTTCACCACCGAGTTGGGCCCCGAATCGTTCCTGATCGTTCGCGAAACCGAGGACAGGGTGCGGGCGTTCTACAACGTCTGCCCGCACCGCGGGAACCAGATCCGCAACCCCGGCATGGGCCACGCGGAGAGCTTCCAGTGCGCCTACCACTTCTTCGAGTTCAACCTCGATGGCTCCAAGAAGTTCGTCCCGGACGAGGACACGTTCACCCAGGGCGTTCCCCAGGAGACCGCCTTGATCGAGGTGCCCTGCGACACGTGGGCGGGCTGGGTCTGGTTCAACATGAACCCCGACGCGGAGCCGCTCGAGGAGTTCCTGGGCGTGCTGCCGGAGCACATCGACCCGTACCACTTCGAGAAGATGTACATCGTCCAGGACAAGACAATCGAGTGGGACACCAACTGGAAGGCCTCGGTGGACGCGTTCAACGAGGTCTACCACGTGCAGGGCATCCATCCCCAGTTGCTGGAGTCGCTCGACGACATCCACGTGCAGATCGACCTGTACGAGCGCCACAACCGCTACCTGGTGCCGTTCGGGCTGCTGAGCCCGCGCTACCAGAATCGGGACGAGATCACGGACGCACTGCGGGGGATGCTGCGGCGAGCCGGGATCGAACCGGAGGAGTTCAAGGGAGCGCCGGAAGAGGTCCGCACGACGATGCAGGCGGCGGCCCGTGAGAGCACGGAAGCACGGGGGATCGACGTCTCAGAGTTGAATGACGACCAGATGACGGACGACTACCACTACTACATCTTCCCGAACATCACGCTGAACACGCACCACACGGGCGTGATGGTCTTCCGGCAGCGTCCGCATGCGACGGACCCGAACAAGATGTACTTCGACCTCCAGAACTACGCGCGGATTCCGGACGGGGCGGAGCCGCCGCCGCGGCCGGTGCACACGACGTACAAGCACGGCGAGATCTCCATCGGCCTCGTGCTCGACCAGGACTCGTACAACCTGCCGCGTGTGCAGAAGGGGATGAACTCGCGGGCCTACGAGGGGCTCCTGATCAACTACCGCGAGCGCCGCATCCGGCACATGCACAAGACGATCGACGACTACATCTACGGGCCGGACCGCTAGGCCGGGTGCGCGACCCCGAACGCGAGCCGCGGCGCCGGGCGGTGGCTCGCCGGCCCGTGGCACGAGGAGCAACGAGATGAGCGAGCAGACCGACAGCGAGACCCCTTTCACCCCCGTGGGGCCGGCGAACATGCTCAAGCCGGGCGAGACCGCGATCATCGAGATCGAGGACGACTCGATCGTGCTGGTGCACCTCGTAGACGGGTATTTCGCGATCGAGAACCGCTGCTCGCACGACGACGGGCCGCTGGGCCAGGGCAGGCTTGTGGGCTACGAAATCGACTGCCCCCGGCACGGGGCGAAGTTCGACGTGCGGGACGGGGCCGCGAAATCGCTGCCGGCCTTCCGGCCCGTGGCGTCGTTCCCCGTGCGCTACAACGAGGACACGGACGAGATCGAGGTCCAGTACAAGAAGCCAGAGCCGCAGGCGTACGAGGACCCGCGGGGGTTCAACTTCAACTTCACCTAGGAGCGAGGCCATGACGCACTCAGGAGACTGGCGAGAGGCGTACAAGGAACGCCTCTGCAGCGTCGAGGATGCGATGGCCCTCATCGGCGAGGGCGACCTCGTGACGATGGGGGTGCTGACGCCCGGTCAGCTGGGGGCGGCCCTGGCGGACCGGGCGGAGCAGCTGAATCGCGTCGACATTCGGGCGCTGGCGCCGACGGAGCCGCGCCTGTTCGGTCCCGGACAGAACGGCGAGCGCGAGATCGAGCTGTTCATCGGGGAACCCCTGCGGGCGGCTCACGACGCGAAGATCGCAACCTACCTGCCGAACACCTTCATGCTGGGCATGAAGGCGCACGACGCGGGCCGCGAGGAGGCTCGCCTTCCCGACGTGCAGATCACCTCGATCAGCGAGCCGAACGAGCAGGGGTACGTGCAGTTCGGCGTGCACATGTGGACGCGCAAGGCGTACACGAAGCGGTGCCGCACGACAATCGGGATGATCGACCCGAACCTCACCCCCGGCCACGGCGACATCTGGGTGCACGTGAGCGAGTTCGCCGCGCTCATCGAGGGCGTCATCCCGCCGGTGAACGTGGACGCCGTGCGAGAGCGGGTGGAGACGCTCGCGCCGGAAGAGAACCGCGCCGAGCTGCTGGAGCTGCTGGGCATGGCGAGCCTGGACCAGATCGCGCTGGCGGAGGGCATGTACCACATGCTCCCGCCGAAGATCGTGCGGCAAGCGTTCGGGCTGACAGAGGTCGACGACCAGGCGCAGGGGATCGCACACAACCTGGCGCCCCTGATCCGGGACGGGGACACGATCCAGGTCGGCGTGGGTACGCCGAGCGCGCTCATGTTCAAGGCGGGCGCCTTCGACCATGCGCAGCACCTGGGCGTGCACACGGAGCTGGGCTCTCCCGGGCTCGGGCAGCTCTGGGCGAACGGCAACATCGACAACTCGCGGAAGACGATCCACAAGGACCGCTGCGTGGCGGTGGCGTGGACTGGCTGCGACGGCGTGGACCTCGGGATCATCCGGGACAACCCGGCGTTCGAGGTGTACGACCCGAACTACCTGCTGAACCCGGCGCTGATGTCGCAGAACAGCCAGATGACGTCGGTCAACAGCGCCGTCGCGGTGGACCTGCTGGGGCAGATCGCGAGCGAGGACCGCTACGGCGGGCAGATGATCAACGGCACGGGAGGGCAGCCGGACACGCACATCAGCGCCGCGCTGTGCCCGGACGGACGCGCGATCACGGTGCTGCGCTCGACGGCGCTGGAGGGCTCGCTCTCGAAGATCGTGGCGAAGCACGAGGCGGGAACGCTCGTGACGATCCCGCGCTACCTGGCGGACACAATCGTGACGGAGTACGGGGTGGCCAGGCTGCTCGACAAGAACCACCGCCAGCGGGCGGACGAGCTGATCAGCGTGGCGCACCCGGACTTCCGGGCGGAGCTTCGCCAGCAGGCGACGGAGCTGTGGGGCGAGCTCGGGATCTAGCCGTCGGGACGGACTAGGGACGGTCGAAGGCGCCGCCGAGGGCGCGAGCGCGCTGGCGGCGGGCCTCGCGCAGGGCATCGAGGCGCCGGTCGACACGGTGCGACTGGCGCGCCTCGTAGCGGATCCAGCTCACGGCGATCCCGGCGAGAGCCACCAGGAACACGAGGCTTCCCCCGACCCAGAGCACGAGGATGGCGAGGCGTTGGTCCATCATGGGAGAGGGGCCCCAGGCAGGGGTGTTGGCCGCGAACGTCTCGTGAACGGGGGTATTGAGGCTAAGAAACATGCCGCCGAAGAGGCCCTTGTGGGTCATCTCGACGGCGACGTAGAGGACACGCAAGGGATGGTTCATGCGCCAGGCCACGGGGTCGGCGCAGAGCGCGGGCCACCAGAAGAGCAGGGAAACAGCGAGCAGAGAGATCTGCTGCACGTCGCGAACGAACACGTTGGCGGCGGCGTCCTCGGTGATGCCCATGAACTGCCAGGCGTAGGTCACCACGGCGAAGAGGAGCCACGCGACGATGGGCATGGCGATGATGCGCATGCTCCGGCCCCGGTAGAAGCGGCGCAGGCGGGCGCGCCCTCGGGGCCCGCCGGCGCGGAAGGCGAGGGTGAGGGGCGAGCCAAGCAGGAGGAGGGGCGGGGCGATCATCGTGAGCAGCAGCATCCCCGCGAAGTCGGCCCAGAGGAGCTGGTTGCCGTAGTGCTCGAGAGGTGACTGCGTGGCCACAAAGATGAGCGCCAACCCCAGCATGAAGGCGGCGAGGCGCCAGCCTGCGGGCGGGCGGCGAGGGCGTTCGCTTCGGACCCGGAGCCAGGCGACGGCGTAGAACCCGGCGGCGGCCAGCAGCAGGCCATACCAGGGGGCATCGAAGGCGAACTGCGCGATGACCTCGCCGAACCCCGGAGCGGTGTCGCTCATGCCAGACCCCCCACCAGCGTACGGGGTCGATCAATAGTCAGTGGGATCGCTCCAGACGCCGCGAACGGGGTTCTGGGCGGCGAGGCGGCTGCGCTCCTCGAGCAGTTCGAGGAGGGCGAGGGCCTCGCGGGCACTCAGCACCTCCCCGGCATCCTCGCGGAGCTCGGCAATCTGTGCGTCGATGGCCGCGAGCTGCTGTTCGAGCGCCTGGGGGGAAAGGCCCTGCTGGCCTCCCTCTCCTTCGCCCTCACCTGCGGCGGCGTCACCGGCGCCGGGGGCGGGCTGGGGGGAGTC
>VXPF01000134.1 GCA_009839725.1 Dehalococcoidia bacterium
GAGGTCGAGGGCGGCGGGGTCGGGGGCCTCGGCGAGGCCGGGGAGGCAGCGGTGGAGGAGCTCGACGAAGTCGACGTGCTCGTCGATGAGGTCGCTGGTGACGAGGAGCGTGAGGTCGGCGTTCTCGATGACGTAGGCGAGTTCGTGCTCCTTGTAGCGGGCGTTGATGGGCACGACCCAGGCGCCGAGCATGGCGGCGCCGAGCATGATCTCGATGTAGTCCATGCAATTGGGCATGAGGATGCCGAGGTGGTCGCCTGGGCCGAGCCCGAGGCCGGCGAGGGAGCGGGCGGCGCGGACGGCGGCCTCGTTGAGGCTGGCGTAGGTGTGGCGCCGGTCGGGGAAGATGACAGCGTCGGCATCCGGGTAGCGGGCGGCGGCGCGGACGGGGAGGTCGCCGAAGGGGACGACCTCGGTCCAGTCGCGCGCGAAGACGGCGTCGCTCATTCGCCTAGCGCTTGTCGAACTCGAGGTGGAGCTCGTAGAGGCCGAGCATGATGCCGGGCTGGTGAGTGAAGTCGTTCTTCCCCGGCGCGAAGCGGATATTGTCGAGCCGGTCGATGAGCACCTCGGTGGCGATGTTCTGCTCGAGGCGGGAGATGCCCTGGCCCGGGCAGTTGCGCGGCCCCATGGAGAAGGTGAGGTGACGGCCCGGGTTCTTGCGGTCGAGGCGGAGCTCGCCCGGGGCGGGGCAGAGGTCGGCGTCGCGGTTGCCGGCGCCGAAGCGGAGGTGGAGGAGGGAGCCCTTCGGGATGTGGACGCCGCGGATCTCCATGTCCTCGGGGACGTAGCGGCCGCCAGCGCCTCCCTGGGTGGGGGCGTAGAGGCGGAGGGCCTCCTCGACGAAGAAGCGGATCTTGCCGGGATCCTCGCGCATCTCCTGCACGAGCTCGGGGTGCTGGGCGAGGAGCAGGGCCTCGGAGGTGAGGGCGTACTGGGTGGTCTCGTTGCCGCCGATGTGCATGAGGACGGCGATGCTGATGATCTCGCCGTCGCTCAACTTGCGGCCCTCGTAGTCGACCTGCGTGAGGAAGGAGATCATGTCCTCCTTCGGGTTCTCGCGCTTCTCGTCGACCTGCTGCTGGATGTAGCGGTGGAAGTCGACGAGGACAGCGGCGTTCTCGCGCTCGACCTCCTCGGAGAGCTCGTTGCGGGGGCCGTCGCCGTAGACGAAGCGGCGGACCTGGGCCTCCTCCATCTTCTTGAGCGTGGGCATGTCCTCAAGGGGGAAGCCGAGGATGGTGGTGATGACGGTCTGGGGGAGGGGCGCGGCGAACTGGGTGACGTACTCGACCTCGCCGTCGTCGATCCAGCGGTCGATGAGGCCGTTGACGGCGGCCCTGACCATGTCGCGGTGGCGCTCGGCGCCCTCGGGCCCGACCCACGGGTCCCAGAGCTGCATGCGGTAGCGCTTGTGCTGCTCGACGGTGGGGCGGAGGGTCTGGGCCGCGTCGACGGTATCGCCGAAGCCCTCCTCGCGGAACATCTCTGACTCGATCTCGCTGGAGCCGGCGGAGGCGGCGGCGGAGAGGTCCTCGGGCATGAGGTCGAAGAAGCGGGGGTCGCGGGTGATGGAGGCGATGTCCTCGAACTTCGAGACGATGAAGGCGTCGGCGCCGGGGAGCCAGCCCTTGCCGGGGATGCGCGCGATGGGCGCCTCGTTGTGGAGCACCTTGTAAGACTCGAACCAGTTCTCCTGGGAGCCCGGCTCGAAGAGCTCGGCGCCGATATCGGCGGCGACGGGGCAGCCCGAGGCGGCAGCGGCGTCGGCGTTGGCGGTGTCAGTCGTCGTATCGGTCATGGGGTGCTCCTCCGGGTTGGGGCTTAAACGTAGCCGAGTTCGCGCTCCATCGCGTCAATGGCTTCCTCGATGATGTCGTAGGCCTTCATGGCGGTCTCTTCCGAGCAGACGACGGGCGGGCAGACGCGGGTGACGTTGCCGCCGCCAGAGACGACGAGGCCGCGTTCGAGGCAGTTCTTGTAGAAGAGGCGGCCCGCCTCGAGGCTGGGCTGGCGGCTCTCCTTGTCGGTGACGAAGTCGAGGGCGAGCAGGAGACCCCTGCCGCGGGCGTCTCCGACGGAGGGGTGGGCATCGCGGATGCGGCGGAGGCGTTCGAGCGAGACCTCGCCCAGGTCGCGGGCGTGATCGAGGAGGTTCTCCTCAGCGATCGTGTCGAGAACGGCGTTGGCGGCGGCGCAAGCGGCGGGCTGGCCGCCGTTTGTGGTCGAGGGCTGGGTCTCCTGGAGGGCGTCCTTGAGGCCCTCGCGCACGCACAGGACGGAGATCGGGATCCCGTTCCCGAGCATCTTGCCGATGATGACGACGTCGGGGACGACGCCGTAGTGCTCGGCGGCGAACCATGTGCCCGTACGCCCGAAGGTGGCGAACTCATCGAAGATGAGGAGCATGTCGTGGCGGTCGGCGATCTCGCGGAGGCGGGGGAGGAACTCGTCGGGGTAGGTGCGGGCGCCGCTGCCGTTGGTGATGGGCTCGACGATGATGCCGGCGAGCTTGCCGTGGCTGTTCGAGAGCATGAGGCGCTCGGCGAAGTCGGTGCAGTGCATACCGCAGTCGGGGTACGTCATCTTGTACTCGCAGCGATAGCAGAAAGCGGCGGGCACGGTGAGGAAGCCGGAGGGGCGGGGACCAGTGGCGGGATTGCCCATGCCCGTGGCGATGGCGCTGGTGGTGCGCCCGTGGTAGTCGCCGGTGAAAGCGAGGAACTCGTGGTTGCCCGTGGCGGCGCGGGCCACGCGGAGGGCGGCTTCGGTGGCCTCGGTGCCGGTGTTGAAGAACTGGAAGACGTTCAGGTCGCCGGGGGTGATGGCGGCGAGGCGCTCCATCAGCTGGACGCGGACGTCGGTGGGGAAGTCGCGCACATTGAGGAGGCGGCCGGCCTGGCTGGCGACGGCCTCGGTGATGCGGGGGTGGGCGTGGCCGAGGGCGGCAACCATGTGGCCCTGGGTGAAGTCGATGTAGCGGTTGCCATCGGCATCCGTGAGGGTGACGCCCTCGCCGTGGGTGAAGGCCACGGGGAGGATGTTCACCATCTGGAAGTAGCTGCCGTACTGGTACTGCTGGGTCTTCTCGAAGAGCTCCCGGGAGCGGGGGCCGGGAAGGTCGCCGTCGATCAGGGGAGCGTCGGCGGCGGGCGCGTTCGCCCACTCGATGCTGTTCGCGAAGGTGGGGTCCGACCGGGCCTGCGTCGCCATGCCTCGCTCCTCCTCAGGGGCGGGGCGGATTGTACGCGCCGGGGGGCGGCGGGGTGAGCGGGGCGCCTAGACGGCGCCGATGCGCTCTGCCTCCGTCTCGCGAAGCTCGTGCGCCTCGGCGGGGGTGAAGGTGGCTCCGCAGGTGCCACAGTCGAAGCGCGAGGCCTTGCTTTCGTGTCCGATGTCATCCGGTTCGTCCCACTTGGGGACGAGGGTGACGTGGGGACACTCCTCCTGTTCGAGGGCAGCCTCGGCGTGAATGCCAGTAGCCTCGGAAGCCTCTCCTCGCCTGAAAACCTTGTCCAAGAAACCCATGTCTGGCCTCCCCTCGCAATGGGCCGAACAACGTAATCGTATATGGGCCGCGAGGGGGCGCCCGAGACTCCGTATCAGTTTCCCGCGGCGGCGGCCTGGAAGCGGGTCGAGTAGCCTTTCCGGCGCCATGGCTGGAGCGCTTGCCCCGTACCGCATCATCGACCTGACCCGCGAGATGGGGGCGGTCTGCACGCGGATGCTGGCAGGGCTGGGGGCGGATGTGGTGCGGGTCGAGCCACCGGGCGGGGACGCCACGCGG
>VXPF01000031.1 GCA_009839725.1 Dehalococcoidia bacterium
CCCCGCCGCGGGTGGGCCCCCCCCCCGTCGGCGGGCCGCCCCGCCCCGAACACGCGCCGCCCCCCCGCGCCCGCCACCCCCTCCCGCAGCTTGATGTCCGTCCCCCGCCCGGCCATGTTCGTCGCGATTACCACCGCCCCGGGCTCGCCCGCGTTCTCCACGATGTTCGCCTCGCGCTCGTGCTGCTTGGCGTTCAGCACCTCGTGGTCGATGCCCCGGCGTCGCAGCAGCGCCGCCAGGTACTCGGACTTCTCGATCGAGGTCGTGCCCACTAGCACCGGCCGCCCCTGGCCGTGCATCCCCACGATCTCCTCCACCACCGCCGCGAACTTCGCCTTCTCGTTGATGTAGACCATGTCCTCGTGGTCGGCGCGGACCATCGGCATGTTCGTCGGGATGGCGACCACGTCGAGGTCGTAGATCTTCGCGAACTCCTCCGCCTCCGTCTCCGCCGTACCCGTCATCCCCGCCAGCTTGTCGTACAGCCGGAAGTAGTTCTGGAACGTGATCGTCGCGTGCGTCAGCGACTCCCGCTGGATGGGAACGCTTTCCTTCGCCTCTACCGCCTGGTGGATGCCGTGGCTCCACCGCCGCCCCGGCATCATCCGCCCCGTGAACTCGTCCACGATCACGATCTCGCGGTCCCGCACCACGTATTCCCGGTCGGGTCGCTTCAGGTACTCGGCGTCCAGAGCCGCCTCCAGGTGCCGCGCCACGCGCGGGTCCCCGCCGAAGACGTTGTCCGTCCTCAGCGCCCGCTCGATCTTCGCGATGCCCGTCTCCGTCAGCGCCACGTGCTTCGCCTTCTGGTCGATCTGGTAGTCCAGCTCGGCGTGCAGGCCGCGCACCGCCCGCGCGAACTGCTGGTAGGTGCCGCTCGCCTCCTCCGCCTGCCCGCTGATGATCAGCGGCGTCCGCGCCTCGTCGATGAGGATGTTGTCCACTTCGTCGACGATCGCGTAGAAGAGCGGCCGCTGCGTCTTCAGCTCCGCCTCGCGCACCATGTTGTCGCGCAGGTAGTCGAACCCGAACTCGTTGTTCGTCCCGTACGTCACGTCCGTCCGGTAGACGTCGCGTCGCTCGCAGGGGCGCAGATCCTCGAGCCCGCCCTCGCCGTCCTCGTCCGGACGGTAGCCGGGCTCGTACAGGTACTGGATGTGGTTGTTCTGGATCACGCCCAGGCTCATCCCCAGCGCGTGGAACACGGGCCCGTACCAGGCCGCGTCGCGACGGGCCAGGTAGTCGTTCACCGTCACCAGGTGGGCGCCCTTACCCGCCAGTGCGTTCAGGTAGAGCGCCCCGATGGCGGTGAGGGTCTTCCCCTCCCCCGTCTTCATCTCCGCGATCTTCCCCTGGTGCAGGACGTATCCGCCCATCAGCTGCACGGCGTAGGGGCGCTCCCCTACCTTCCGCCAGGCCATCTCGCGTACGGCTGCGAACGCCTCCGGCGCCAGGTCGTCGAGCGTCTCGCCCTGCGAGAGCCGCTCCCGGAACTCGTCCGTGACTCCGCCGAGCTCCTCGTCGGAGAGCGCGGCGAAGTCCTCGCCCAGCTCCTCGATCGCCCTGATCTCGGAGCTGAGGCGCTTTACCTCGCGCTCATTCGAGTCGCCTACGACGCGGTTGATGAAGCCAAGCTTCGCCATCGCTCCAGTGTATCGCGGTTCCCCTCCCGGGGAACGCCGCCCGTTTCCCCGCTCTAGTCGATCAGCGCCGCGATCACGTCGTCCACGATCGCGTCCGCCTTCTCCCGCATCTCATCGTCGTTCGCGTCCTGGATCGGGTGGGGCACGAACAGGCGCCGCACCTCCGGCAGCCCCAGCGACTCCGCCTGCGCCTCAGCCGCCTCCACGAACTCGTCCGATGCGATGAACACCGAGGGGATTCCGTTGATTTCCAGCCAGGTCGTGTCGTGCACACTGCACGTCGTGCACGACCCTCAGTCGGCAAGCCCTTCGACGACGAAGTCCGCCTCCTTCGCCAGCTCCTGCCGCAGCGCCTCCGGCGCCGGCTTCGTGAAGGTCGGCTTGCTGTAGCGAAGCACGTCCACCTCGGGAAGCCGGTCCTTCAGCAGCACTTCGAGCTGGTCCAGCAGCACGTCGCCCCGCGGCTTCGAGATGTCCAGCAGCGCCACCGTGCCGCTGATCGCCTCCGGCCGCTTCGTCAGCGAGCGTCGTACGGGAACGCGCTCGTCGGTGGGGTCCAGAATCGTGGTCATAGGGAGCCTCCCCCGCGCCGCGATTATAGCGCCCGCCTTCGGCTCCCCGGGAGCGCTACACTGGCTCAATCAGCAACCAACCCGAACTGGAGGCCCTTCCCATGGAACAGCAGGCAGTGGCCATCTCGATCGAGTACTGCGTCCCCTGAGACTACACTGCACGGGCCGCGTGGACGGCCCAGGAGCTCCTCGACATGTTCGCCGAGCAGACCGCCTCCCTCACCCTCATCCCCGGCGCCGACGGCGCCTTCGAGGTTACCGTCGACGGCGACCTCCTCTTCTCCAAGAAAGCGGAGGGGCGCTACCCGGAGATCAAAGAGCTACAGGAGGCCATCGCCGGCCGCCTCTCGTAGCTCAGCCAACAGCCAACAGCCAACAGCCAACAGCCCGACCGGAGGTCGCAATGCCTTTCATGCTCGTTCGCCTGGAGTGCAAGTACGGGAAGACCCAGGAATTCCAGGAGATCATGTCCCATCTCGTCCCCGTTCTCGAGAAAAACGGCTGGCGCCTGCACGGCGCGTACCAGAACAGCATCGGCCGCCTGAACCGCTGCTACGACCTCTGGGAGATGCCCGACGCCAACGCCGT
This sequence comes from Dehalococcoidia bacterium, assembly GCA_009839725.1. Classification (GTDB taxonomy): domain Bacteria; phylum Chloroflexota; class Dehalococcoidia; order Tepidiformales; family Tepidiformaceae; genus UBA2991. The sequence goes on from VXPF01000031.1 coordinate 2,804, forward strand.
CAGGTCCGTGCTTGAAGTCGCCGGCAAGGATCCGGAGTTCAGCGAGTGGTCGAAGGGTCTTGGCGACTGTCTCGAGGAGGAGGAGCTCGAGTTCATGACCGAGCTCCCCTACTCCATCGAGGCGCGCGAGCGCCGCGCCGCCGCGGAGGGCTGAGCAAGACCCGAGATCTGCACCACTGCCGGAGAGTTATCGCCGGGCGCGGCTTTAGACTCGCCCCGCATGTCTGAGGTAGCGGACGTGTCCCACGAAGTTGAGCCCATCGAGGGTGAGCAGGCAGCCGCCCCCTGGTGTCCGCCGCCTCCCGCCGAGCCCGTCTGGCCCGAGACCTGGGACTTGCCCCTCGGGGTCCTGCCCCGCCAGCGGCTCCGCGAGGCGGAGGACCTCGGCATCCTCACCACCACCGCCGTCGAGATCCCGGAGAGCGGCTTCCAGCCCGCCAGCCTCGACCTCCTCCTCGGCCCCACCGCCTACCGCATCGGCTCCAGCTTCCTCCCCGGCGACTGCACCGTCCGCGAGCGCCTCAATCGCCTCAAGCTCGACAGCGTCGACCTCCGCTCCGGCGGCATCCTCGAGCCCAACCGCCCCTACCTCATCCCCCTCATGGAAGGCCTCAAGCTCCCCTCCAACGTCCGCGCCTTCGCCAACCCCAAGAGCTCCACCGGACGGGTCGACATCTTCACCCGCGTCGTCACCGACTATTCCCACCGCTTCGACGATATCGCCCCCGGCTACGATGGCGAGCTCTGGCTCGAGGTGTTCTCCCGCTCGTTCCTGGTCCGTGTCCAGGCGGGCCTCGCCCTCAACCAGATCCGCTTCATCGTCGAGGACCCCACCGGCGCCCCCGCACCTCCCCCGGCCCT
>VXPF01000082.1 GCA_009839725.1 Dehalococcoidia bacterium
CCGATGACCAGCCCCTCCGCCCCCAGCTCGTCGATGACCTCCCGCCAGCTTGCCTCCAGCACCCGCGACGGGTTCGGCCCCGGACGCTTCCCTGTCGTGCGTCGCGCCGCCATGTAGGGGAACTCGAACCGCACGACGCGCACCCCCTCCCCGGCCAGCAGTCCCGCGACGCGCTCCATCCAGGGGTGGTCCATGGGCGCTCCCGCCCCGTGCGCCAGCACCAGCGTGGGACGGCCCGGCCCTTCCCCGTCGATCAGGTAGCGCCCGCCCGCCTCCCCAGCCGTCATGCCTGCCTCCGGGCGCCATCGGGCGACGCCGGAATCGTACACGTGGCCCCGTGCGGGGTCCCTGCGTACGGGGGCCCTGTAGGCTGCTTCCGGCGAGGACCACATGGACCGCTACGTCGACCCCACCGAGCAGCTTGTCACCGAGATCTTCGTGCGCGACATCAAGCGGTCCACGGCGTTCTACCGCCGCCTCGGCTTCCAGCTGGTGCGGGACGACGGGGACTTTGTCGAGCTGGCCTGGGAGGGCCACCTTCTCTTCCTCGACGAGCGCCCGGAGATGGGCCCCGCGCCCGACGCGCCCCAGGCCAACGTTCGCGTAATGGTCCGGGACGTCGACCGCTACTGGGAGCTCGCGCACGAGGTGGGCGCCCGCGTCCTCGCCCCGATCCGGGACAAGGACTACGGCCTGCGCGACTTCGCCATCGCCGACCCCGATGGCTTCGCTGTGCGGTTCGCCACCCGCCTCGAAGACCTGGGCCGAGGCTAGTCACTGCCATGCCCGAAGTGACCCGCTGCGAATGGGCCGGCGACGACCCCCTCATGCAGCAGTACCACGACGAGGAGTGGGGCGTCCCCACCCACGGCGACCGCGCGCTCTTCGAGCTGCTCATCCTCGAAGGGGCGCAGGCGGGACTCTCCTGGCGCACGGTGCTCAACCGTCGCGAGGGCTACCGCGCCGCCTTCCAGGGCTTCGATATCGCCACCGTCGCCGCCTATGGCGACGCCGACCGGGAACGGCTGCGCGGCGATGCCGGCATCATCCGCAACCGCGCCAAGATCGACGCCACCATCGCCGGCGCCCGCGCCACCTTCGCCGTGCAGGCCGAACACGGCTCACTCGACGCCTTCCTCTGGTCGTTCGTCGGTGGCGAGCCCCGCCGCAACGCCTTCGAAACCCTCGCCGACCTCCCCGTCCAGACGGACGAGTCGCGCGCCATGAGCAAGGCCTTGAAGGGCTACGGCTTTTCCTTCGTCGGACCGACCATCTGCTACGCCTTCATGCAGTCCGGCGGCCTCGTGAACGACCACGTCACGGGCTGCTTCCGGTACGGGCAGGTGTAGCGGGAACTACGCGGCCTCGATCTCCTTCGGCCACATCGACCGGGGCAGCCAGCGCGAGAACAGCCGCACCGCCTCCTCGTCGCGCCGGTCCGGCGAGAGCATGTGCTTCGCCTTGCCCTTGCCGGTGCGCGAGAACGCGAACGTCCCGTTGGCGGTCTTCCCGATCGCGATGAACCCGTTCGCGTTGTTCGAGCTGATGGCGATCACCCCGTTCGCGTTCACGCTCGAGAACGCGATCACGCCCGTCGCGTTGATGGTCGCGAAGGCCACGACGCCGATCGCGTTGGCGCTGCAAATGGCGACGACGCCGATCGCGTTCACCGCACTGATCGCCACGAGCCCAATCGCGTTGACCGCACTGACCGCGATCCACGCGATGGCGTTGTTGGTGTCGAAGACCACGGTGCCCCTCGCTCTCTCCTGTCGTTACCGATGAACGGCCCTGTGTCGCCCGTGCCTGCCGCCCACGAAGGGGAGGTGGAGGTGGACTCCACCCTCCTGCGCCCGAGCGACCACGCGGGGTGTGCTTCGGTGCCGAGACTCCCCCAGGTCGTCCTCCCGCCGGGTACCGTCGGGCCAGGTGAGGGTGCGGACGGTGCGGGTGCACAATCCCCCATAGCCGGGCTCGATCACCCGCTCCTCTCCCGGCCGCAGACCGGGGTCGAAGGCGACGCGGACCGGCGATGCCTCCCGGATGGGCTCGCTCACCGCCAGCTCCACGGCGAACTCGCGGGGCTGGTCCGCGCCGATCGCGACGCGCACGAGCTCGTCGCTCACCTCGATACTCACAACGACCTCGTACGTGAACCCGTTCCGGAAGCGCAGGTCGCGATAGCCGTACTCGATGGAGCAGTCCCGCCCCAGCTCGAAGTAGCGGGAGTCGCCGTAGGTATCGACGCTGTGGGCCCACCGCTCGACGATCTCCATGCCGGCCAGCAGCGCCGCGTTGTACATGACGGTCGAGAGCAGGCAGGTGGACCCGCCCATGTCCGTTGTCAGCCGCCCTCCTTTGATAGCCGCCGCCGCGGCGTACCCGGCGGCAGCCGCCGGCCGCCCCGCCAGCTGCCAGAGCGAGAAGGTCTCGCCCGGCCGCACCACGGCCCCGTCCAGGGCCTGCCCCAGCAGCCCTTGGTTGTGGCGCTTCGCCCGCGCCAGCCCCTCCTGCCCCGGGTAGTCGATGAACCGGAGCTCGTAGGCCCCGTGCTCGAAGGCCGGCCGTGACCGCCCCCGCCCCTGAACCGCGAAGGCCGTCCCCGCCCGCCGGTCGCGCCACGCTCGCCGCGCCACCGCGATAGGGAGGCGCACTTCGTAGGGCAGGATGCTTCGCGCCAGACGCCTCAGAACGCTCATGTCGCCACCACCCGGTAGCGCGTCGACTCCAGCGACTCCATCAGGTCCGCGATCCCTGCCGGCATCCGCGCGACGCCCTCGGTCCCTCGCGGGGCGCCGTACCGTTCTTCGAGCGACGCCACGCGCGCGTCCAGCACACTCTGGTCGCGCCACTGCTCGAACCAGCAGACCGTGCCCGGAACGTCCTCGCGCTCGTGGGCGATGTGCGTCACGTTCCCCGGGAACTCCTGCCCCATGCGGCTGAGGTCCACCGCCAGTTGCCGCAGCTCCGCCTCTCGCCCCGGCTTCGCCCGCGCTACCGCCCACCCCGTGATCGACGCCTCGTACCAGTCCCGATCGGGACTCACGTGGTTCCGCAGCAGCTCGTATCCAAGCTGCTCGCGGCGCTGGATCGACGTGTACAGCCGCGACCCCTCGGGGCCCTCCGGCCCGCCCGCCAGCATCGGCGAGATGCGCTCGACGTGGCGCTCCAGCAGCGGCATCGTCGCCCACTGCTCGTACCAGAGGAAGTCGCGCGGGTCATCGAGGTTCTGCAGGCAGATGTAGATGTCGCAGCCCTCGTCCAGGCGGTTCGAGGTCTCCGTCAGCTCGTTCGCGATCGCAATCCAGCTGTTCTCGCGCCCCGGACGCGCCGTCAACCCCACGGTCCACGTAATCACCACGTCAGGACTCCGGCCAGCTATCCGGCACGCGCGGAAGTGGTCCCGGGAAGTCCGCCTCTGTCCCCCGCCGCGTCGCCACCTCCCCGGTGTGGTAGTAGGAGTGCGCGACCTGGCGGAGCACGAAGTAGCGGAGCGTCGTCGGCGCGAACGGCCCCCAGGCCGGCACGACAGTCGCCGCCAGGTCCGCGTCACTCATCTCCCCGAAGAACCCCTCCAGGTCCGCCCGCACCTCCCGCGCCGCCGCTTCGATCGCGTCCCAGTCGCCGCATGACCCGCTGAACTCGTACTCGGCGTGCTCGCGCGCGAAGGTGGGGTGCATGGCCCCGCCGCGAAGCAGCTCATTCACGAAGAAGTCGGCCCCGCCGATGAGGTGCCGCAGCGTCCACCCGAACGCGCTCGCGCCATCCGGACGCGCCGTCGCCTCCTCCGCCGTCATCCCCGCGTAGGCGCGGTCGAGGTCGTCCCATGCGTCGAACAGCAGGGGGACGAGGGTTTGCTCGCTGGCCATACACACCCTCCCCGCGAGGGTGCCGGGAGTCTACGCGCTCACCGAAGCCCCGTGGGGAGGGCGCCTTCCCTAGCCCGTCCCGCCCTCGTCCAGCGCCGCCAGCAGACGCGCCTTGTCCGCCACGAATCCCGGCTCGGTGACGATGCTCGGGAGCCGCGGCCGCGGGTAGTCCACCTCGAAGCGCGCCGCCATGTGCGCCGGCCGTGGCGTCATCACGTAGGCCACGTCAGAGAGGATCAGCGCCTCCTCCACGTCGTGCGTCACGAAGAGCACCGTACGGGCGTCGCTCGCCCACACCTCCTGCAGCCACTGGTGCATCTCCCGGCGCGTGATCGCGTCCAGCGCCCCGAACGGTTCGTCCAGCAGGAGCACGTGCCGGGGGATGAGGAAGGTGCGCAACAACGCCAGCCGCTGACGCATCCCCCCGCTCAGCTGCGAGGGCCAGCTCTCCTCGAAGCCAGCCAGCCCGAACCGCTCGAACAGGTCGAGCGCGTGCCGCCGCGCCTCCTCCTTCGGCTCCCCCGCGATCTCCGCTCCCAGAACCGCGTTGCCGATCGCCTTCCGCCAGGGCAGCAGCAGGTCCTTCTGTGGCATGTAGGCCGCCAGCCCGGGCTCCCCGATCGTCGAGCGCCCCTCGATCAGGGACTCGCCCGCGTCCGGCGCGAGCAGCCCCGCCAGCACCTGCAGGAGCGTGCTCTTGCCGCACCCGCTCGGCCCCACGAGGCTCACGAACGCCCCCGGCGCCGCCTCCAGGTCCACCCCGTCGAGCACCTCGACGGGGCGGTCCCCTGGAAACGTGTGTCGCAGCCCGCGGATGGCGATGGCCGCTTCGCTCATCGCGCCTCCTACGGGAGGAAGTCGTTCGTGAACGCATCCTCCACGTCGATCGCCGACTCGGTCAGCCCCGCCTCGCGCAGGAAGCGCTCGAAGCGGGTCCAGACGTCCAGCTCCTGGCGTCCCCAGTTGTCCGCGTCCGACGTATACCGGCTCGCAAGATACGCCGCGCTCGCCTTCACGAGCGCTTCGTCCAGCTCGGGAGCAGCCTCCAGCAGGATCTCGGCGGCCTCCTCCGGATTCTCGATCGCGTACCGGTAGCCCCGCGCCGTCGCCTCCATGAAGGCCTCGACGAGGTCCGGGTCATCCTCGATCAGCGACTCGCTCGTCACGATCATTGGCGTGTACCAGTCGGGAATGCAGTCCGTGTGGTCGATGAAGCGCACGAACGAGACGTCCCGCCCCAGCACCTCGGTGTAGCGAATGCCGTCCCAGGCGTCGAAGATCCAGACGAAGTCGTAGTCGCCCTGCTCCATGCCCACGATGTAGTCGACGTTCCCGATGATCGCGTACTCGACCGTGCTCGGGTCGCCCCCGCCGCACTCGACGAGCGTTGAGATGAGCGCCGTCTCGAGTGGGCCGCCCCAGCCGCCGTACGTCTTGCTGGCCAGGTCGCCCGGTCCCTCGATCCCCTCGTCAGCGAGGGCGATCAGGCTCGAGGTGTTGTGCTCGATGATGGCCGCGATCGCGACGATGGGGATCTCCTGCTCCCGCGCCGGGATCACGTTCTCCTGCACCGAGACGCCGAAGTGGGCGGCCCCCGAGGCCACCGTCTGGTCCACCCCGCCGGCGCCCGGCTCGACGATCTCGACGTTGAGCCCGGCCTCCTCGTACCAGCCCTTCGCCTTCGCGATGTAGACGCCCGCGTGGTTCGTGTTCGGCGTCCAGTCGAGCATGAAGGTGACGTCCGTGGGCTCGTCCGGTTCGTCGTCGCCGCAAGCGACGACCACGAGCCCCAACGCCACCAGCAGCAGGGGTATGAGCAGGTACCGTGTCTTCAGGAAGTTCATGAGCCGTTCTCTCCTTGATCGTTGGCGTATTTCCAGGGCGAGGCCGCCCTCGCCAGCAGGTGCACCGCCACGAAGAGGGCGATGCTGAGCAGCGCGATCACCGCGATGGCGACGAATATCTGATCGATTCGGAACGAGGCCTGGGAGCGGATGATGAAGATCCCCAGCCCCTCTTTCGCCGCCACCCACTCCGCGATGACGGCGCCGATGACCGCATAGGCGGCGGCGATCTTGAGTCCCGCGAAGAACCCCGGGATCGCCGAGGGGATGAGCACGTGCCGTAGCTCCTCGATCCGGCTCGCGCCCATGCTCCGCACGAGCGCGACCATGTCCCGATCCGCCGAGGCGAGCCCGTCTACCGTGCTCACGACGATCGGGAAGAACCCGACCAGCGCCACCACGATCAGCTTCGATTCCAGCCCGATGCCGACCCACACCATGAGCAGCGGCGCCAGCACGATCGCCGGCACTGTCTGCGAGGTCACGATGATCGGGTAGAGCACCCGCCGGGCGAGCGGGATGCTCGAGAGCAGCACGGCCAGCAGCACCCCGCCAACCGCGGCCGCCACCAGTCCCAGCACCGCCTCCGTGGCCGTCGCCTGGATGTGGTTGGGGAGCAGATGCCCCTTGTCCAGAAGTGCGTTCCAGATGGCGCTCGGCGCCGGGAGGATGTAGGGCCGCGTGTTGAGCAACTCGACCAGCAGCTCCCAGAGCCCCACGAGCGCCACCAGCAGCACCAGGGCGGGTGTGTACTCCAGGGCCGCGCTTCCCCACCGGCCCAGCAGCCGCCCGCCTTCCCGGGGCAGCGTGCCTTGCGTCAGTGGCGCCTCAGTCGCCATCGTCCGCCTCCCGGAACTTGCCGGTCAGGCTGTCGATGGTCGGGCCGCCCGCCTGTGCGGTCTGCTCGACCTTGATGACCGTCACGAGACCCATGGCCCCGGCGTTGAGGCAGGCCTCGTGCACCTGCCGCATCAGCGGCCAGACCTCGTCGGGCTCTCCCTCGACGGTCGTGCCGAGGGCGCCCACCTCGTACTTCAGTCCGGACCCCTGCACCACGCCGATAGCGGCGTCGATGTGCTTGTAGGGGTCGTCGGGGGTGCCGGCGGGACTCGCCAGGCATTGCAGCTCCACGATCATGCGCGCCCTCCTTGCGCTACCGGGGGGCGCCCAATCGATACGAGGCAGGGGAGAAGGGTGAGGCCGGCTCAGCTCCTGGTGGCCGAGCCGCCGCCGGGCAGGTTCGCCGAACTCCGGCGCACTCGCGCCGTATTCTTGCTGGCTGCCGAAGCTGTTACCTTCACGCCGCTTCCCTACGCTCGCATTACCGAGATCAGGTTCCTGGGGTGGTCCTTGCGGATCTCAGCCTTTCGGCCCCCCCGGCGGCAGATTCCGTTACGGAATTTGCACCCTCCACGCTAGGCGGGGCGCCCTGCTGCGTCAACCGCCGTCCCCGCACTTGCCCCCGTTCGCCCCCTGTTGCGTATACTCGATTCGCTCACACGGCAACGATCCTCAGGAAACAACAGGGAGGCCCCAGTGGCAGTAGCCTCAACGACGCTCGAAGGCACCGCGCTCGAGCGCGTGCACAAGCTCACCCAGGTAATCCGCGAAGGCGGCGACGAAGCCCAGAAGCTGCGCCGCCTCCCCGACGAGACGGTCAACATCCTCATCGACGAGGGCATCTTCCGCTTCACCCTCCCGCCCGAGCTCGGCGGCGAGGACGCCAGCTCCATGGAGACCATCGAGGTCCTCGAGGCCATCTCCGCCATCGACGCCTCCGTCGGCTGGAACGTGATGATCGGCTCCGAGATCAACGCCATGGCCGCCGGCGGCATGGATAAGGACCTCGCCAAGGAGGTCTACCTCGATAACCCGCGCGTCATCATGTGCGGCGGAGGCGGCCCCGGGACCATCCCCGGCAAGGCCGTCGAGCAGCCCAACGGCGACTACAAGATCTGGGGCCAGACCACCTTCCAGAGTGGCTGCCACCAGGTCGAGTGGGCCTTCATGGCCTGCCCCATCTTCGAGAGCGAAGACGCCGAGGCCCCGATCATGGACGAGGCCACCGGCATGCCCAAGACGAAGATGTTCTTCGTCAACAAGTCCAAGTTCGAGATCGTCGACACCTGGGACGTCGCCGGCCTCCGCGGCTCCGGCAGTCACGACGTCAAGTGCGACGGCGCCATCATCGAGAAGAAGTGGCGGGACGTTGAGCTGGTGTCGCTCCCGGCGCACTACCCGAACCCCGTGTTCCGCATCCCGGTGCCCCTCCGCCTTTCCTACAACAAGGCGGCGGTGGCCCTCGGTGTCGGCCGCGGCGCCCTCGACGTGTTCGAGGACCTCGCCCAGAACAAGGTGCCGATGCTCTCGTCCGGCACCCTGCGCGAGCGCCCCGTGGCCCAGTACCGCACGGGCGAGGCCGAAGCGACCGTGCAGGCCGCCCGCGCCTTCGTCATGGAGTCGATGCGCGAGGTCGAGGACGAGCTCCACGCCGGCGCCGAGCACCCCAGCGCAGAAATCACGAAGAAGGCGCGGCTTGCCTGCACCTTCGCCGCCAACGCCTGCATGCACGCCGTGGACCTGATCCACAACACCGCCGGCACCACCGGCGCGCGCATGTACAGCCCGCTCGAGCGCAAGCTCCGCGACGCGCACGGCTGCGCCTCCCACCGCTGGGTCGCGCATCCGCTCTACGAGACCATCGGCAAGCTCTACCTCGGCCACGAGCCCGACTTCGAGTTCCAGGGCGCCTAGCCGAGCCACCCCTCCGCACCCACACCGAGAGGCCGGGCCCAGCGCCCGGCCTCGTGCGTTGCGTCAGCCGATAACACCCGCCTCCGCCAGCTCCGCGAGCTCGCTGTCGGCCAGGCCCAGGTCCGCTGTCAGCACCTCGTGGGTGTGCTGGCCCAGGAGGGGCGATGCCACCAGCTCCACCTCGCTCTCCGACATTCGCGGCGGCCACCCCAGCAGCTGCACCTCCCCCAGCACCTCGTGTTCGACGGTCTTCACGAAACCGCGCGCGTTCAGGTGCGGGTCCTCGTAGATGTCCTGCGTGTCGAGAACGGCTCCGCAGGGCACGCCTGCCTCCCCGAGCACGCGCATCACTGCGCGCTTGCTGTGCTGGCGCGTCCAGGCCGCGATCTCTTCGAAGAGCGCCTCGCTGTTGTCGCGGCGGGCCGCCGCCGATTCGAACCGCGGGTCGTCTCGCAGTTCCGGCCGTCCAATGGCATCGCAGAAGGCGTCCCACATGCGCGGCGTCACGATCAGCACGACGGCGTAGTCGTTCGGTCCCCCGGGAGCACACGGGTAGACGCTCGACGTCGCGGTCGCGCCGCCGCCCGTGCGTGGCGCCGCCTTGCGGCCCCAGTCTGCCCCGCTCGAGATGGCCGTCCGCAGCCAGTACGTCATCGCCTCCTGCATCGCGATCTCGATCGACTGGCCTTCGCCCGTCCGCAGCCGCTGGATGTATGCCGCGCAGATGGCGAGCGCCATCTGCACGCCCGTCCCCGAGTCCCCAACCGTGACGCCCGGGCGCACCGGCGGTCGGTCCGGCTCGCCTGTCACCGCGATGGAACCGCCCGCGGCCTGTGCCACCGTGTCGAAGCACTTGTAGTCCGAGTACGGCCCCGAGAGACCGAACCCCTTGATGCGGGCATGGATGATCGCGGGGTTGATCGCCTTCATCACGTCGTAGCCGAGGTCGAGCCTCTCGATGACGCCCGGCCCGTAGTTCTCCACGAACACGTCGTAGTGCGGAACGAGGCGCAGCAGGATCTCCCGCCCCCGCGGATCCTGCAGGTCGAGCGCGAGACTCCGCTTGTTGCTGTTCCAGTTGACGAAGTAGTCGGAGTGGTCCTCGCCTGTGAAGATTCCGCGCCCCGGATCGCCCACGCCCGGCCGCTCGATCTTCACAACGTCCGCTCCCAGCCAGGCGAGCGCCTGCGTGCACGAGGTACCCGCCTCGTACTGCGTCATGTCGAGGATTCGCACTCCATCCAGCGCCGGCATCACGTTCCTCCGGGGGCAGCAGCCAGTTCCGCGCGCAGTCTAGAGCGTTGCCCTCCCCGTTTGTCGCTGCCGTGGCGCCCGCCTACGCTGGCTCGATGCCCCCCGACCGCATCCGCGTCGACTTCCGCAAGTACCCCGACGCCCAGCACTGGCAGTACGACCTCCTGTGGCTTGCCGAGGACGAGTACGGCACATGGCTCTGGGGCCCGCCCGGTACCCTTGCCCAGCGGAGCGACGAGCCCCCCATCGCCTTCGAATCCACCAACCTCAAGCTGGTCACGGACGACTGGTGGGCCGGCATCTGGCAGGAAACGGGCGAACCCGAGATCTACGTCGACATCGCCACGCCCCCGGTCCGGAGCGAGGGCAGGGTCACGATGATCGACCTCGACCTCGATGTCGTCCGCCTCCGCTCCGGCGCCGTCCGCGTCCTCGACGAGGACGAGTTCGCCGAGCACCAGGTCGAGCTTGGCTACCCCCGCGAACTCATCGAGGGCGCCCGGGCATCCTGCGAGAGCGTCCGCGCCATGCTGGAACGCAACGAGGAGCCCTTCGCCACCGTCGCCCCCGCCCGCCTCGCCGAAGCCCTCGCTCTGCAGGAAGTGCCGGCGTCACCGGAACAACCGCCGGGAAGGGCGTGAACCACTCCCCGCCCCGTTCCCCGCCGCCTACTCCTCCGGGAACTCGTCCGCCGGGAACACGTCGTTGACGAGCTGCAGGTCCTTGCCCGGGCAGTGCGGCAGCCACTTGCGGCGCCACTCCTCCCTGGGGATGTGGTACAGCACCGTGCCGCCGTCCACGACCTCGGCTTCCATCTCGTAGCGGTGGTGGCGGCTGATCTCGACGCCCTCGTGCGGGAGCTCGAACTCGATCGGGAACCCGTCGAGGTCTCCCTTGCTCGTTTCCGTGACCAGCACCGGCGCCTCCGGGTCCGTCACGTCGATCAACCGCACGTGCAGCACCGCCCCCTCGGGCAACGCCCGATCGTCGAAGCTCGAGTGGATCACCCCCGGCAGCGGCTCGACGCAGGCGTCGAAGGGGTTGGTCGAGACCACGACCACATCGCTGTTCCGGGGAGCGCCCCGCGTGAGGACGGTGTGGACGGTGTCGTTGATGTAGAGCAGGTCGTCGCCACGCCTCACCTCGGCGCTGAGCGAATACTCGTTGCCGTCGGCGACCTCATCGGCGTCGAACTCGATGCGGAAGCGAACCGGCAGCCGCTCCGCGTCCTCGATCACGTCCCGGCCCAGCTCCACGGCTGACGCATCAGCCAGCGACGTGTCCAGCAGCCTGACGGTCACGACGGCGCCCTCGGGCAGCTCGACCTCGCGCGCGAAGCGAACCTCTCCGGCGACCACTCTGCCCGAGCCCGAGGAACCACAGGCGGCCGCCGTCGCGGCAATCCCCGCCAGCAGGGCCACGGCCAGGAGTCGGGACAGCAGAGGCTTCACCGGCTCATCCCCTCCTCCGTGGGCCGCCCGCCCATACTCAAGAGTATGCGCCGAAGGGCGAAGTCGTTCCCGGCTCGGGTTGGAGTGCATCAGCTCCTGGAGAAGGGAGGGATCGGGGTAGGCCGACCCTCTGACGAGTGGGTCAGGGCATTTACGCAGGTGTGGTACGCCAGAGAGGATTCGAACCTCTGACCTCTACCTCCGCAGGGTAGCGCTCTATCCACTGAGCTACTGGCGCACGTACCAATTGGTGCCGAAGGTGAGATTTGAACTCACACGCCCGCAAGGGGCACTACGCCCTGAACGTAGCGCGTCTGCCTGTTCCGCCACTTCGGCGCCATCGACCATTATCTTCCGGCCTTCGCTCGCCTTCAAACCACGCCGTCCCGTGCTGGCGAATGCCGCGGTCGGGTCCTAGACTCAGAGGGCTTGGGCGGTTAGCTCAGATGGTTAGAGCGCGTCGTTCACACCGACGAGGCCACTGGTTCGAGTCCAGTATCGCCCACCAGCACCTTCACCCCGGCCGACCCCTGCGTTCATCAAGTGGTCGCCACAGCGGCAGACCCCTTGGCGCAGTCGGTGTGCTGCGGACAGTTGGTATGGCCCGGCGACAGCCCCGGGTCGGCGATCGGGGGGTTGCTGGCCACGTATCGAGCTTATCCACAGAGCGGATGAACATCGCCTGACAGCCTCTCGCGATGACCCGGCGATGGGGTGCTTCGCGGGTCGGCATGCTCACATGGCCAATCTTGCGTGCCTGACGACCACTGACTTAGCCTTCCGCCCCAAGTGTCGCCGTCCTGGACGCGATGCAACGCGGGAGTCGCATGGTTTCACAGCCATCTTCCATTGTCTCAAACACATCGACGCCGCCCGTGTTCCTCACGGGCGCGGCGGGGCATGTGGGGGCCAATCTGGTGCGCCGGTTGCTCGATGATGGCGTGCCAGTGCGGGTGCTGCTGAGAGCGGAGGACAACAACGAAGCCCTGGAGGGGCTCGATGTTGAGCGGGTCTACGGCGACATTCGAGACCTGGACGCCACCAGGGAAGCCCTCGCGGGTTGCCGTGGCGTCTATCACGTCGCGGCCCTCGTCTCAACAATCGACGGGAACGACGCCCATCGGCGGGATATCTTCGAAAGCAACGTTCTCGGCACCCGAAACGTGCTCCGGGCGGCGCGCGAGGTGGAGGCCGGACGGGTGGTGGTGACAGGGTCATTCAGCGCGGTCGGCTACGACCTGGACGACCCGTCTGCTCCGACCAGGGAGTCCATGCCTTTCTATCCGATGGAACGCACGATGCCCTACGAGCGCAGCAAGGCGATGGTCGAGAGCGAGTGTTGGCATGCGGCGGCGACTGGTCAGGATGTCGTGGTGGCCACGTGCTGCGCGGTGGTCGGCGGCAACGACTTCTTGCCCTCGCGAGTGGGGCGAACGTTGTGCGACTTCGCCAACCGCAAGCTCTTCGCCTACGTCGATGGGGGATTCGAGTTCGTGGCGGCGCAAGACATCGTGCAGGGGCATCTGTTGTGCATGGAGCGGGGGCGCTCGGGAGAGAAGTACATCTTCAGCACCGAGTTCAAGACCATCTCCGACCTCCTGGACCTGTTCCAGGAGGTCTCGGGCATTCAGCGACCGCGCCGGCAGGTACCCCTTGGCCTGATGCTCGCCTTCTCGGAAGTGGCGAGCTATGCCCTCAGCCGGCTGCATCCGAGCTACCCCCAGCGATTCACCCCCGGCGCGATCCGCCTGTTGCAGCAGCGCCGCCACGCCGACACCAGCAAGGCGAGGGAGGAACTTGGCTTCCAGCCGACGACCATCCGCGCCGCGATTCAGGATGCCTACGCGTTTCACTACCACCAGCGCAACGCGGTCACCAACCCCCGTGCGAAGCGCCCGGAACTGCCTGCGACGGCAGGAGAGTGATGGTGCCGGGACGGGCGACCGGCGCAAGGCAGGGGGCTGCGTGACATGAGCGTCGACGTGGACGCCCCTCCGGCCGGCCCTCCAGCTCTCGAGGATGCCCGCAACCTGCGTCAGCGGGCGCGCGCCGTGGGCATGAACCCGGACTACTGGTACGCCGTCGAGGAAGTGCGGCGGGTGAAGCCGGGCACGGTAACCGAGGTCGTGTTCTGGAAGCAGTCCATCGCGCTGTACCGGTCCGAGGACGGCTCATTTCACGCGATGGAGAATCGTTGCCTGCACCGCCAGATCAAGCTCTCCCTCGGCCAGGTGGACGGTTGCCGGCTCGTGTGTGGCTACCACGGCTGGGAGTACGACGAAGACGGGCACGTCTCGGAGATTCCCGATTTGTTTGGGCGCCAACAGGTGCCGAACCTGTCGGTGCGGACGTATCCCGTACAGGTCCGTTACGGGCTGATCTGGATCTTCCCGGGAGATCCGGCGCTCGCCGGGGAGCGTCAGATCCCGGACATCCCCGAGCTCGAAGGGCCCTCGCGGTGGGCCTGCGTACCGCTGGTCTACGACCTCCAGGCCCATCACTCGATCATCATCGACAACGTGAGCGATTTCTCGCACGCCTATCTGCACCGTCGCTATCGACCGTTCGACGGCGCCACCCTCACGCGCCACGAGACCGTTGGCGACAACGTGCACCTCGCCTATGAGACGCGAGTTGGGCGCGGGCGCATCTCCGGGCTGTTCGTCGACCATGCGCGCCTAAATACCAACCACATGGAGCTCTGCTACGAGTACCCCTACCAGCGGTCGAACACCGATGACGAAATCAAGCACTGGCTCTTCGTGCTGCCGATCGATGAGCGGACGACGCGGACGTTTTTCCTCTTCTACTTCAGGTCGCTCAAGCTTCCCCTGATTCCCGTCCGCATCCCTCGCCTGGCCATGACCACCGTCCTGCGGATCGCCAACCGCATGATGATAGGCCCGTTGCTCTCGCAGGATCGCGTGGCGGTTGAGGCGGAGCAAAAGGGCTACGAGACCAATTGGGACGCTCCTCCGATCGAGGTCAATCCAGTCGTGCGGTCCTTCCAACAGGTGACGGTGCGCAAGTGGCAGGAACACCTGGATGGCGAGGGGGCGAAGAGTCTGAACGGTGCATGACCTGCCGTCGGCCTGGACGGAGTTCTCAGGCCTGAGCCTGATCGAAGCAGCCGCAATCTTCCTGGTGTTCGTCGGCATCCTGCTGCTGGGTTCGATGTGGCTGCCGGGTCGGAGGGTGGCCGCTGGTCCCGATCTTGAGGGAGTGACGCGCACCTACACCCTCAACGGGCTCGCGCTCTTCGTGATCGTCGTGCTGCTGGCGGTGCTCGGCGAGATCCTTGACGTGATTTCGCTGTCGGTGCTGTACACGCACTTTGCCGAACTGTTCATCGTGGCGAACGTCTTCGCCTTCGCTCTCTCGGCCGGGCTGTACTGGCGCGCGCCCGGCGGGCGAAGCGAATCCCCAGGGTTCTGGCGGGGAGTGTTCTTCGGCCGTCAGCTCAATCCCACCTGGCTTGGTGTCGACCTGAAGCTGTTCAGCTACCGACCTTCCCTCATCGCCCTGGCGCTCTTCAATGTGTCGTTCGCCGTTGTGCAGTACGACACATACGGCGAACTCACGCTGCAGATGATCCTCTACCAGTCCTTCACGTTCCTGTACGTCGTGAATTACTTCCAGTTTGAAGGAGGAATGATCTACACCTGGGACATCGTGTCCGAGCGTTTCGGGTGGATGCTGGCGTGGGGTGACTATGTCCTGGTGCCATTCTTCTATTGCCTGCCGGGCTGGTGGTTGGTGCATCAGACGGACTCGCTCCCTGCCATTGCCGCAGCGGCGCTCTGCTTGCTGTTTGTAGTGGGATTCTGCGTGTTCCGCGGCGCGAACCAACAGAAGCACCGGTTCAAGCAGGACGCGAAGACTTCGATCTGGGGACGGCCGGCCGAGTCGCTGGACGGACGCCTCCTGGTGTCGGGATTCTGGGGCATGGGGCGCCACTTGAACTATTCGGGCGAGATCTGCGTGTACTTCGCCTTCGCACTCACGACCGGATTCGATTCGTGGATCCCGTATGTTTTGCCTGTGTGGTTGACTGCTCTGCTGTGGCATCGATCGACACGCGACGACCGTCGCTGCCGCGTCAAGTATGGGGACCTGTGGGACCGCTACAGGCAGCGGGTGCCCTACGCATTGATACCTCGTGTCTATTAGATTCGTGTCTCGGAAAGAAGGCTACGGTGCCTCAATCGCTTAACGGCCTGGCGACTTCACAGGAAAACCGGGCGATTCCCGAACTTGGCGGAGGGGCGCCGCTGATCGGCCACCTCCGAGACTTTCAGCGCGACCCGGCGGCGATGCTGAGCCGGGGCTGGGGGCAATTGGGCGACCTCTTTCGATTTCGGCTGGGTCCCCGCCAGTTCGTGCTCTTCACCGGCCCCGAAGCCCACGACGCCTTCTTCAGCGCGCCCGACGACCAGCTGGACGCCAAGTCGGTCTATCAGTTCACGGTCCCGATCTTCGGTCGGGGTGTCGCCTACGACGTCGCCCCCGAGGTGATGGCCGAACAACTCGGGTTTCTCTATCCGGCCCTGCAGGACGCCGCGATGCAAAGGTCCGTCCGTTTCATGTTCGAGGAGACTTCACGGTTCGCGGACTCCCTCGACGAAGAGGGTGAACTGGATCTCCCGACCGCTATGAACGAGCTGACGGTCAAGATTGCCAGCCGCAGTCTCCTCGGACAGGAGGTCCGCGATCAGGTGGACGAGGGATTCGCCGATGCCTATCACGACCTGCAAAAGGGCATCAACACGCTCGGCTTCTTTCTTCCCAGGCTCCCCACCCCGGCGCACCGCAGCCGGGACCGGGCACGCAAGCACGTGGCGGAGCTCTTCAGCGGGATCATGGAGGCGCGCCGGCAGGCCGGGGTCCGTCCCGAGGACTTCATGCAGTCGCTCATGGACGCCAGCTACGGTGACGGCCGCACCCTGGACGATGACGAGATCACCGGGATTCTCCTGACGGTGTTGTTTGCGGGGCAACACACCAGCGGGGTGCTGGCGACCTGGACCGGTCTGGAACTCCTGGGAGCGACGTCGTACCTGAAGCGGATACGGGAGGAGACGCAGGCGGTCTACGGCGAGACGGGGAGCATGGACCTGGAGGGCCTGAAGCAACAGGTGACCATGGAAAACGCTGTCCGTGAGGGCGAGCGGCTCCACCCGCCGCTGATCCTGTTGATCCGCAAGGTGCTCAAGCCGATGCAGTACGGAGAGTACGTGGTGCCCGAGGGCTCCCTTGCGATGGTGTCGCCGGCGGTTTCTCACCGGCTGCCGCATCTGTTCGCCGACCCGGACCGCTTCAATCCCGATCGCTTCGCCGCGCCCGCTCGCGAGGACAGGCAGCACCACTACGCCCTGATCGGTTTCGGTGGCGGCAACCACCGCTGCATGGGCAAGCACTTCGCCTATCTGCAGGTGCAGGCAATCTGGACCGTGCTGCTCGATCGGTTCGACCTGAGCCTGGAGACCGACGTGCCAGCCCCCAACTACGGCAGCTGGGTAACGGGTCCGGTGACACCCTGCAGGGTCCGGTACAGGCGGCGCTCGCAGGGAAGAGTGTTCGAGTGACCGCTACGAACGGTAGCCGCTACGACGTGGCTATCGTCGGGGCTGGACCCGTGGGGAGTCTGTGCGCGATCGCCCATGCGCGAAAGGGCTATCGCGTGGCGCTGTTCGAGGCGAATCCGGCGGCGTCCAAACGACTGGCGGGTGAGTGGCTGCATCCCCCGGCCGCCCGAATCCTGCGGGATCTCGGGCTATCGGTTAATGGTGATGTCCAGAGCACCTCGGGCAAGGGATTCGTGGTGTTCCCGGAAGACCGCGAGCACCCGATCATGATCCCGTATTCGAACGGAACTCACGGTCTGGTCTGCGACCATGCCACGCTCGTCTCGCGCCTGCGCGAGGCCGTAGAGAACGAGCCCGGTGTCGACTTCAGACTGCACACACGGGTATCCGAGGTCGAAGACGGGCGACTGTCGTACGTGCAGAACGGCGCCAGCGAATTCGTTGACGCGGAGCGGATCGTTGGCGCGGACGGCCGCTCCTCCGTCGTCCGGCGTTCGCTGGGTCTCGCGACGCGATCGAAGATGTGCTCGCGGATGGTCGGGCTCACGCTGAAGGGCGTGAGCCTGCCGATGGAGGGGTACGGGCACATCGTCTGCGGCGCGCCCGGTCCCGTGCTGATTTACCGGCTCAGCGAAGATCGCGTCCGGGCAGTCGTCGACATTCCCCTGGAGTACTCGTCCCATGAATGGAAGGGCGTACTGGCGGACTCGTTTGCACGCTGGATGCCGGAGGGGCTTCAGTCCGCGTTCATCGAAGCGAGCGCCGAGGAGCGCCTCGACGCCTCTGCCAATGCCGTAAGTCCGCGGGTCACGTACGGGACCTCACGCCGGGTGCTGATCGGCGATGCGGCCGGGCACTATCATCCGTTGACGGCAACGGGACTCACGCTGGGCTTCGGGGATGCCATGGCGCTGGCCGAGGGTGAGGAGTTTCGCGACTTCAGCAACGAGCGATTCGAGGCGACGCGCGTTCCCGAAGTGTTGGCGATGGGGCTCTACGAGGTCTTCGCCGATCAGCGGGCGGAGGCGACTGCGCTCCGGGAGGCGATGTACAGGCGCTGGCGCTCCAGTGCCGCCGCGTGCGACAAGACCATGGGGCTCCTCGCCTGCGAAGACAGATCCGTGAGCAGCCTGAGCCGGGAGTTCACGACAACGATCGTGTGGGCCTTGAGGGCCACCGTCCCGAGGTCACTCAACGGGTCGGCCTGGCGCCGGTTCCGCGAGGTGGCTCGCGGAATGGGCAATCGTCTGGGGTGGCTCTCGCTGGGCGCCTGGCACCTGTACAGGGGCAGACGAGCGGGAGGCACGGCGCCGGAGCGACCCACCCGAACGCTGGCTCGCGCGTTTCTGGCCTCCATGCCATCGGCGTCGGGACCGGCCGGCGATGCGTCCCCGACCGAGACGGTGTCACCCGATGCAGGGACGGCGCTGGAGAGGGCCGCCACCCGCCTGCTGGACCTCCAGGTCGAGGATGGCAGCTGGGAAGGCGAGATGGTCTGGTGCCCCATGCTCACGGCGCAGTGGGTACTGCTGCACCACATCCTCGGGCGGCCGATCGACGACGGTCGGCGCCAGCGCGTGCTGCGTCACTTCGAGCAGTCCCGTCTGCCAGAGGGGTTGTGGGGTCTGCACGATCACTCGGCGCCCCATCTGTTCGTGACCACGCTGGTGTACATCGCGTCACGACTGCTCGGGGTCGAACGAGACGATCAACTGATCGAACCGGCGCGGCGATTCCTGCAGGCGGAAGGGGTGGATAGCATCCCCAGTTGGGGAAAGTTCTGGCTGGCGCTCCTCAATCTCTACGACTGGACCGGGCTGCACCCCATCCTCCCGGAGCTGTGGAGCTTGCCCCGCCGCCTTCCGTTGCATCCCTCCAACTGGTACTGCCATACGCGGCTCATCTACATGGCCATGGCCGCGATCTACGCGCGCCGGTTCCAGACCCCCGTCACGCCCGCGATCGCCTCCTTGCGCGACGAGCTGTTCCCCCAGGGGTTCGAGAACGTCGACTTTCCCGCGAGTCGCAGTCGGTTGCGCGAGGCTGACCTCTTCGCGAGACCGACCGTGTGGCTACGAGCTGGTTACCGAGGCGCGCAGCTACTCGAGCGATTCCATGGCAAGCGCCTGCGCGCCAGGTCCGTGGACGCACTCATCAGCCAGATCAAGTGGGAGCTGAACACGACAGACCACACGAGCATCTCTCCCGTCAGCGGCCTGCTCAACATCCTTGCCCTGTGGCTACACGATCCCGACGACCCCGACTGCCAACGAGCGCTCGATCAGCTGGACCTCTGGTTCTGGGAAGACGAGGAGCGGGGGGCGCGGATGACCGGAGCGAGAAGCGCCTCCTGGGACACCGGATTCGCACTGCAGGCCCTCTCCACCGTGCCCCAGTTCGGCGGAGTGCCAGACGCGCTTCGGCGCGGCTCCGCCTTCCTGCGCACACAGCAGATCGAGGACAGCTTCCCCGGATTCCGCGAGGCCTACCGCAACGACCCCCAGGGCGGCTGGTGTTTCGCGGGAAAGTGGCATGGCTGGCCGGTGACGGACTGTACCGCCGAAGCCGTGGTCGGGCTCCTCGCCGTGGATCCCACGGCCGTACCCGAGACGGCCCTCCGCGATGCGGTTCGCTTCATGTTGCGTGGTCAGAATCGCGATGGCGGATTCGGCAGCTATGAGGCGCAGCGCTCCGTGTTCGATCTCGAACGATTCAACCCCGCCGAGATGTTTGGCGAATCGATGACGGAGCACTCGTTCGTCGAGTGCACCGCCTCCTGCGTGGCGGCGCTCGCCGCTTGCAAGGAGCACTCCCCGGAGGTCCTCGATCGAGCTGCGGAGCGCGCCCTGTCGCAGGCAGACGTCTGGCTTCGCCACAATCAGGAACGCGATGGATCGTGGCGCGGCGTCTGGGGAGTTCAATTCATCTACGGCACGTTGTTCGGGATACGAGGCCTGGTCGCCGGCGGCGCGGGGCCAAACGATCCGGCCTTACGTTCGGCCTGCCAGTGGCTCCTGGATCGCCAGCGCGAAGATGGCGGATGGGGCGAGCACCCCAGCGGCTGCCTGACCGGGCGCTACGTCGCGCATGAGGAGAGCCAGGTCACCCAGACCGCCTGGGCGTTGATTGCCCTTCTCGAGGCCGGGGATTCGAACTGGACAGCCATTTCGCGGGGCGCCCGCTTCCTGATGGACGCCCAGGGCGAGGATGGGACGTGGCCCAGGCAAGACATGGCCGGCGTGTTCTTCCGGACGGCGCTCCTGGACTACGTCCTCTATCGCCAGTACTTCCCCCTGCACGCACTCGCGCTCTATGACGAGCGACGCAAGACCCGCGAGAGCTGATCCCCGGGCGCAACCCTGCCGCCCCGCTCAGTCCTCGGTCCGGAGAGGCTTTCGGGCCAGGTAGTAGAACATCGGGGTAAACACGCCGGACGCGCCGCCGTCGACAAGGGCATCGGCGCCCTCGTTCAACGCGCTGCTGATCTCGCGAGCGCCCTCCGGAACGATCCGCAACTTCTCGCCAACGTTCAGGGCAAGATTGGTCAGGGCTCGGCCGGCAGGAGTGCGGGGGAGGCCCCTCAGGCTCAGATCGCGACCCTGCAAAGGGCGGTACCACGGAGTCTCCGGATCCGAGTCAGTCGCGAGATCGCGGGCTTCCACCACCTCGAACCCTGCGGCGCACAGCGCATCGCGGACTTCCGAGGTGTGCGCGATATCGGGAAGTCCGTTTCCCTTCATGATTGATCCCTTGATCCGCACATGGTCTGCGTCGGCCGGATCGAATGAGTCGGTAAGGCACCACTCGTAGCCTGCAAATTCGCCGCCCGGACGGAGGACTCGAAAGATCTCCCGGAACACGGCCGTCTTGTCCGGCGCGTGAGCGGTGGCTTCGATGTTGATCGCGGCGTCGAACTGATCATCACCTTCCGGGATGTTCATGAAGTCGCCATGGATGAACCGGCACAGCGACCGGATATCCCTGGTGTGTTCCTGCGCGCGCTGGATCTGGTAGGCGTTCAGATTGATGCCGACGAAGCTCGCCCCGGTGTGGCGGGCCAGATTTGCCATCGGACCGCCGACCCCGCACCCCACGTCCAGCACCTTCATGCCCGCTCTCATGGAAAGCCGCTCGGCGAGAAAGTGCTCGTGCCTCAGCAGCGAAGCGTTGAGACTCTCGCCCCGTCGCCGGGGAGCAAAGTGAAATGACCGGCCCCAACCAAACTCGTAGAAGTCGGTCGCCAGGTTGTAGTAGTGATCGACGACCGTGTGGTAGCGGTCCTTCCTCTGTTCCGCGCTTCCATCAAAGAGCCCGGTGTAATCGTCGACCACGGACTTGAGCTCCTCGGCGTCCAGGTCCCCGATGGAGCGACGACTCGGTCGTTTGGCGCGGTGGCTCACGCGGAAGCTCCCTCGGGTGCGCCAGAGCGTCGACTGGAGCCAGAACCAGGCGTCCCGGGCCCCGGTTCGAGGTCTTCTGGAAGGCCGCCGCTTTGGAGCAGGCATGATGCATTCCCGATGGTTGTGGTGTGTTTCCCGAGGCGAGGCCCCGACGCCAGGGTCGGGGAGACTTCGCGCGGTGAGCGTAGGTGTGATGGAGATTCATCGTCAATGTCGGGAGCACGAAGATCCCGGCAACAGCGGCGCCGGCCCCGCTGTCGAGTGGCCGCAGCCTGCCGCCGCGGGCTGCGGTTGGATAGGATCGCGGGCGAGTGCTCGAGAACAGGAGAGGAGTGGGCGACATGAGCAACCTCGCCATCTGGGTCAAGGTCAGGGTGAAGCCGGACGGACTCGAGAAGTTCCTCCATGCGATAGAGGTCGACGCACTTGGCTCGGAACGCGACGAGCCGGGCTGCATGCGCTTCAACGTCCTTCAGGATGCAGATGACGAACTGACCTACTACTTCTATGAGGTCTACGAAGACGAAGCGGCCCTGGCCGCGCATCGGGAGGCCCCCCACTACGCCGTCTGGTCGGCCGCTGCGGACACGCTCGATGGTGAAGTCCAAATCACCCGCGCCTCGACCATCTTCCCCTCCGACCAGGGTTACTGGTCGAAGGACTGAGCCGGCATCGAGCCTACGGCTACAGGCTGAACAGCACCTCGAAGGTGGCACTGCCTGCCGTCGAGTCAGGCCCACCCCCCGGGCCAACCGAGGCGGGCCGGAGAACAAGGCCAGGGGCGATCGTCACTGGCAGGTCACGCCTACTGGTAGGTTGATCACGATGCCCGTCACGTCGGCGGTGTCGACGACGATAGGGGTCGCCTGCTCTCGATTCGCAACCAGCGTGCCAGAACCCCCAAACCAACCCCCTCCCCCCTGTGGACAGACAAGCTCGAGTGTGTGGACGCCCTTTGGAACCGAGACCTCAAACCTCCCTCGCGAGTCCGACGTTGGTGAGTTGATAGCTCTTTCGCCCGGATAGACAGCTACCCCTTTCACCGGCTGTCCATCCGCAGTGAGGATCGTGCCGCCGATAGTTCCGCTGGCAATCACGATCTCAGGCAAAGTGGCCGCTCTGGTGTCGATGAGCCGCGCCTCAGAGCGTCGGAGAACGAACCCCGTCTCACCCCCGTAGTATCCACGGCCTCCAAATGCCCCAGACGGCGTAGGAGGTCGCACCTGAAGCCGGTATTGCCCCCTCCGCAACGTGACGACGAAAGTACCCGAAGGATCGGTGGTGACCTGCGAAAACACCGGTGGACGCTGCCCGTCCGCCGGCAAAGGAGTTACGAAGACTCCGGCTGTGGGGTTACCCACCAGGTCGGTGACAACGCCCTGCACGTCCCGGCAGACTTCCGCTGGCGAGCGGGAGAGGGTCAAAGTCAGACCTTCAATATCGACGTTGCCAACGTCGATACTGGCGCGGCTCTCAACCACCGCCCCAAGTCGGTGGTCAGTCGTGTGCCACGGCAGAGGGCAACCGTCCCCACGAGTCAACCCGATAGAGTACGACCCGCTCTCAATCGCCCAGTTGAATCTTCCCTCACCATCAGTGCGTCCGCCATAGAGACCGAAGGGGTCGTCTTCGCTAGAAAAGTACTGCACTTTCACGTCCTCTTGGGGTTGACCATCTGGGCCTAGGACGACCCCTTCGACTGTCGCATATGGCGGCGCCACCTGGGCTCGGTGCGCTGCGAACGACGTGTAGAAATCATCCACGCCCATGCCGAACACGCGCTCGAAGGTGACCTGCCAGTCTTCTTCGTTCGTACGCGCGTCGAAGTAGCCGAACAACGCCCCGTCGCCCCCGGCGATGGTGGCAAGCCAGTCAGCCGCCAGGTGCGCGAGGCCGTACCCCCTCGCGCCTTGCGCCCGGAAGTCGGCGTGCGACTCCATCTCCTCCAGAGGGGCCTCCACGTACCGGGCGTTGCGGATCGCATGTTCGCGCCCGTCAGCCTCGGAAGCGTCGTCGCCCGCGTAGTCGTAGTACTGGTCCGACCACCGCTCCGCTACCCCTTCGACCAGCCACGCGGCGGATTCACCGTGGCCGGCCGTGAACTGGACGGCATGCGCGTATTCGTGGGCGATCGCCCCAAGGCAGCCCAACCAGAGGCGAATCATCCGGAAGCCGTGGCCGTAGTCCGCGCACACGCCGGGATGGTCGCCCACCGAGAAGGTGATGCCGGGAACGAAGGCCCCCGTTCGTTCGCCGAAGAACGCCAACACGTCGTCGACCCTCGGTTCCAGGTCGGCCCGGGTCTTGGGCGCCACCTCGCCGACGAACTCGACAGCCGACGCTGCCGCGCCTGGCTGGAGCCAGTGCCTCGCGACGCCCACATTGAGCCAGAGCGCCTCGCCCAGCTCCAGGCGCTGCAGCGTGCTTGTCGAGGGGGGCGCGTCGGGGTAGTGCAGCCGGAATTCGCCGGCGACCGACTCCCACGCGGCCGCTGCCAGCAGGTCCTCGCGCAGGAACGCGAATGCGTCCTCCGGTGCCGCCTCGTCGCGACCCCCCCAGGCTACGAGATTCCACCCGGGCCGCAGGGAAACGATCCCTGCTTCTGGCGCCACCGGCCGCGTCCACGTGACCGGCTCCTCCCCACCGAGGTGGAGCCACAGCCCCATCCCCGGGGCGATCGTGGTCAGGTCGGCCGCGCTCTCGGTTTCGTCACGCGTGGCCCGCGTGAACGACTGCGCCCCGGCGTCCCATGCGTGGATGGCCTCGAGCGCGGGAATCGCTTCGAAGAGCGCTTGCACATCGGTCCCCTCCGCCGTCCACCCCGCGAGGTTCCACCCGGGCCGCAGCGTCGTCGTGACCATCCTTGGAGGGAAAAAGCAGCCGGCGGATGTCGTCGGGCTGGCGTAGGCGCCAGTGGAGAGCGTGATCCGCAGACCCTCCACTGTCTCGCCGACCACGTCGATGCGGGCAGGCCTTCCCGGCTCCGCGCCCCCATGGCCTTCGACCCTGCACTCGGCGCCGAGTTCGGTTCCGACCTTTATGAGGTACCTACCCTCCCAGAGGTGGAGGCGGAATCGGCCTGTTGTGTCCGTCCATTCGTTTCGGTTTCCCCATTCCCACCACTCCCCGAAGGAGACCTGCCTTTTCACTACCGGCTCGCCCTCGGAGTCGACCACTACTCCCTCGACCTCATGGCAGACTTCGGACGGGACACCCGGCAGGGCAATGGCGAGGCCTTCGACGTCCCCGCCCGCTACCGCGACCAACGCCACTTCCCCATACCCCCCACGTCTGCCATCGCTCCCGAAGTAGCCCAGGAAACACCCCCCGCTGCCCTCGAACTCGAGCGAGAGGCGGAGGCGATACATGCCTTCTGGAACCTCCATCCTGAAGCTTCCAGCAGTGTCCGTTGGTACGGCGGTCCAGTGCCTAAAGGTGTCTCCCCCGTACTCCCCCCACGCCTGAACAGTGATTCCCTCCAGCGGCTCCCCACTCGGACCCGACACGGTTCCCCGTATCTCGTGCCTGGTGCTGGACTGTGCGGCCGCCCCCTCCGGCGCCGGTGACCACCCGAGCGCCATCCCGCCCGCGACCAGCGCCGCCGCCAGCCATACCGCGAGTTGGGCCAGGGCACGCATCGCGGTAGCCTAGCAGCCCGCTTCGGAAAGGTTCACGTCGACCGTACTGTCCCTGGCATGCTGCTCGAAACGAGCGGGCCGAGGGGTGGTCTCAGCCTCAACGCCGCCCCCGGCATCCCTTGCCCGCAACCCTGCACGTCCTCCCTGGCGCTCCTTCTAGCGCGGGGAAGACTGCTCGAGGAGGGCATGGTTGGCCATGATCCTCGACACAACCGACGACAGTGTGGCCATCTCCTCCTCGCTCACCCCTTCCAGCAGCCGCGAGTCCTGGGCCTGAACGTGCTGGCACAACCGCCAGGCGAGGTACCGCCCTCGCACCGTGAGTGCGAGCAACATGGCGCGCGGGTCCGCCCCTCCCTCGCCATAGTGCAGCAGCCCCCGGTCGATCAGCTTCCCCACCAGTTGGACCAGTCGCTCCCGGTCGAGCGGAAGAACGTCCGCCAGTTGCGAGAGGGACCGCTCCCGCTTCTCCACGAACGCCCGCAGCAGCGCGAACTCCAGCGCGGTGAGTCCATGCGCCGACGTCTGCCGCTCGATGCCTTGCACCACCGCCTGGGCAAGTCCGGCTACCCAGCCTTCCAGATCGAATTCCAGTGTCGGCGAACCGGTCGACCGTCTGCCCTCGAGTTCCTTGTCCATCTCGTATTGTCCCGTGCAAAGTAGTGACACGTTTGTATCATAACTTCTGGAAGAACAACCGTTAGGGCAGGCAAACGAGGGACCGCCATGAAACCCGGAATCGGGGCGATGGCAGGTGGGGAACCGCCCTGGAGCTACCGCGTCTGGGACTGCTCCATGTTCGCGTGGTTGGCCAGGATCTTCTCCGTCACCGCGCGAAGCGCATCCAGCTCCTCCGCACTCACGCCGGCAAGAAGCTGGGCTTCGTGCTGGGTGACGCGCTCGCAGAGCTCGTCCGTGACCTCCCGCCCCTGCTTCGTCAGCTTGAGCAAGACCACGCGACGGTCGTCGGTCCTTCGGCGCCGGCGCAGCAAGCCCCGGTCGACCAGCCTGGAGACGAGCCTGCTGATCCGCGGTGCGTCCGCGGGCAGGAGGTCCGCCAGGTGGGTGACGGTCCACTCATCCTTGTCGTTGAAGGCCTTCAGGATCGCGAACTCCATGTTGATCAGGCCGAGCGGTTCGATCTGCCGCTCCATGCCTTTCACCACGGCGTTCACCAGCCTCGATACCCCCTCGGCAAGCGCAACAGGTGCGCCGCCTTCGCGGGAATCCTCTTCACTGTGCGTCGTTGTTCCTGTATCAGCTATGTTCGTAGACACCCGATCGCTCCAACAAATGGTGCGCGGCGCAGTATGTACTACTGAGGGCCCTTGCGGTGAGTGAGCTGCACCAAATCTGTGAGCATGCTGACACTTTTCGGCGCAAAATTCGAGTCCCCCGCCTCTTTTAGCCTCCTCTGGCCCGGAAATTGGTCCGCCATTGAGGGTCGGGGACCCTTCCGCCGTGGAGCGCTCCGCCCTCTGCCTGCATGATCACTTCGCCGATGTTTTCGGACTGGTGGTTCAACCTGGCCCTCGACGCCGGCGTCATCGTGCTGGCCCTGGCCCTCGACCGTCTCCTCCCCGAGCCCCCCGCCGCCATCCACCCCGTCGTGTGGATGGGCCGGGCGATCAGGATGCTGGTGCGCGGCCGCCCGACGGCCCCGGTGGCGGCCTTCCTCTGCGGCGCCGTGGTGGTGGTGGTCGTGGTTGGCGCCTTCGGAGCGCTCGGGTGGGTCGTCATGAAGGGGCTGGCGGCCCTCGGGCCCGTGGCCTACCTCCTTGGCGGCGCGCTGCTGCTGCGGACGACCTTCACCGTCACGGGCCTCTCCGCCGCGGCGGGCAAGACCCGGCGCGCCCTCGGCGAGGACCGCCTCGACGACGCGCGCGAGAGTCTCAGCAGCCTCGTCAGTCGCGACTCCGCCACCCTGACCGCCCCGCTGGTCGCCGCCGCCGCCGTGGAGTCGGTGGCCGAGAACACCACCGACAGCTACATCAGCCCCTGGCTCGCCTTCGCGATCCTGGGCGTGCCGGGCGCGGTAGCCTACAGGGCGGTGAATACCCTCGACAGCATGCTCGGCTATCGCGGCCCCAACGAGTACCTCGGCAAGGCTGCCGCCCGCCTCGACGATCTCGTGAACTGGATCCCCGCCCGCATCAGCGCCCTCCTGTTGCTTGCGAGCGGGGCCACGCTCCGCCTGCCCGTCTTGCCCGCGTGGCGAGGAATGCTCCGCGACCGTCTCCTCACCGAGAGCCCCAACGCCGGCTGGACGATGGGCGCCATGGCCGGACTGCTCGGGGCCGAGCTCGAGAAGCCCGGCCACTATCGCCTGGGCGCCGGCCTGCGCCAGCCGGAAGCGGACGACATTCGCCTCTCCGTGCATCTCGCCGAACGCACGGCGGTGCTCGGCGTCCTCCTGTCGCTTGGCGTGCTCGCGGCGCGACACGCAATCGTCGGATAGGAAGGCGACCATGGGGAACGCGAGAACGGTGCACGGGGGCCTTGATGCGGGCGAACTGCGCTCCCTTGGCCTCGTCCCGGAGCAGGTGCTGGACTTCAGCGCCAACATCAACCCCCTCGGACCGTCGAAGCGCGTCCGCGAAGCTGCCGCCGCCGCCGACCTCGCCGCCTACCCCGATCGGGAGAGCTTTGCCTTGCGGCAGGCGCTCGCCTCCCGCCTCGGGGTGGCGGGCGAGAACCTCGTTGTCGGAAACGGCTCCACCGAGCTCATCCACCTGCTGGCCCGTTCCCGTCTCCGCCCCGGCGACGCCTGCCTCATCTTCAGCCCCACCTTCGGCGAATACGAAGCCGCTGCGCTCGGCGCTGGTGCCGTAGTCCACAGCTTCCCCGCCACCGAGGCGGATGCCTTCCACTGGTCAATCGATGCCGCGGTCCGCGCCGTCGACGAACGGCGTCCCGCCGCCGTCTTTCTCTGCAACCCCAACAACCCCACCGGCGTCCACCTCGGCCGCGAGGCCGTGGAGCGCCTGGCCGCCGCCGTGGCCCCGAATGCCCTCCTCGTCCTCGACGACGCCTACGCGCCCCTCGCCGATTGCCCCCGGGATTCCCTGCCCCTGCTCGGCCGCGGAAACGTCGCCATCCTTCGCTCCATGACCAAGGATCATGCCCTCGCCGGTGTCCGCCTCGGCTACCTGGTAGCGCAGCCCAAGGTCGTGGCCGGTGTCCGAGCGCTCCAGCATCCCTGGAGCGTCAACGCGGTCGCCCAGGCGGCCGGCCTCGCCGCGCTCGACGATGACGACCACGTCGAGGCGGCGAGGGGCGTCATTCGGGAGGCGAAGGCGTTCCTGCGAGCCGAGCTCGATGCTCTCGGCCTGGCCGTCACCCCGTCCGCCGCCAACTTCCTGCTGGTGAAGGTGGGTGACGGCGCGGGAATCCGCGCCGCCTTGCTGCGCCGGAGAGTCGCCGTCCGCGACTGCGCCTCCTTCGGCCTCCCGGAACACATCCGCATTGCGGTCCGCAGGCCCGAGGAGTGCGCCCGGCTGGTCGAGGCCCTGAAGGAAGTGCTCGCCCGTGCCTGACAACGGACCCGCGAAGGTGATCATGGTGCAGGGCACCTCGTCCCACGCGGGCAAGTCGGTCCTCACCGCCGCCCTCTGCCGCATCTTCGCCCGGGACGGCTACCAGGTCGCTCCCTTCAAGGCCCAGAACATGTCGCTCAACTCCTACGTCACCCCCGACGGCGGCGAGATCGGGCGCTCCCAGGCGGTCCAGGCCGCCGCCGCCATGGTCGAGCCCCGGGTCGAGATGAACCCCGTCCTCCTGAAGCCCGAGGCCGAAGCGCGCTCCCAGGTCGTCGTCATGGGGCGACCCCGCGCCGTCAAGTCCGCCCGCGAGTACCACACGATGAAGCCGGCGATCTGGGAGGAAGTCACCGCTGCCCTCGACGCTCTCCGCGCCGAGTACGACGTCGTCGTCATCGAAGGGGCCGGCAGCCCCGCCGAGATCAACCTGAAGCAGTCCGACATCGTCAACATGCGAGTCGCCCTTCACGCCCGGGCCCCGGTCCTTCTCGTCGGCGATATCGACCGGGGCGGGGTCTTCGCCCAGCTCGTCGGCACCATGGTTCTGCTCGAACCCGAGGAGCAGGCCCTCGTCAAGGGCCACGTCATCAACAAATTCCGCGGTGACCCCTCCCTCCTCACTTCCGGCCTCGACTTCCTCGAGGAACGCACCGGCGTCCCCGTTGCCGGCGTCATCCCTTGGTTCACCGACATCCACGTCCCCGAGGAGGACTCCCTCGGCCTCTCGCCCGGCCTCAGGAGCGACGCCGACACGGTCATCGACATCGCCGTCATGCGTCTCCCCCACATCGCCAACTTCGACGACTTCGACCCCCTCCGGCGTGAGCCCGGCGTCCGTGTTCGCTACGTGGGCTCGGCGGAGGCGTTCGGCGCCCCAGACCTCATCGTCATCCCCGGCAGCAAGACGACGGTGGACGACCTCGACTGGCTTCGCGCGAAAGGCCTCGCCAACCGTATCGTCTCGGCGCGCGGCCAGGGCACGCCCGTCATTGGCATCTGCGCTGGCTACCAGATGCTCGGCCGTGAGCTCCGCGACCCCTCCGGAGTGGAATCGACGAAGCCTGTCACGGAGGGTCTCGGCCTCTTGCCAACCTCCACCACCTTCCTCCAGGAGAAGGTCACTCATCAGGCGAAGGGGCGGGTTGCCGAGGCTCGCGGCCTCCTGGGCGGCTGCCAGGGGGCGGAGATCACCGCCTACGAGATCCACATGGGCGTTTCCCCGCGCGAGGACGAGCAGGCCCCCTTCGTGATCGCCTCTCGCTCGGGACAGCGGGTGGACTCCCTCGACGGCGCTCTCGACGACGAGGGGCTCACCCTCGGCACCTACCTGCACGGCCTCTTCCACAACCGGGAGGTGCGGCGCGGCCTGCTCGCCGAGGTGGCGAGGCGCAAGGGCGCTGCCCTGCCGCCCCCCGTTGACGACATCGATCCCGATGCTGAGTACGACAAGCTCGCGGGGCTCGTCCGCGAGCACCTCGACATGGAGCTGGTCTATCGGGTCATGGGCCTGGAGCATTGAGCGGGCGCGCTAGCCCCCGCCGGGTGGCTTCAGCTTCAGAGGAAGCCCCGCTGCCATGAAGTACACCTCGTCCGCGGCCGCCGCCACCATCTGGTTCACCCGCCCCAGCTCGTCCGCGTAGAGGCGCCCCAGCTCGGTTGCCGGCACCACCCCCAGCCCCACCTCGTTGCTCACGACGATCCACGAGGCCGTTCCCTGCTCGTACGCCGCCAGCAGTCTCCGCGCCTCCCCGGGCACATCGATCGCGTTCGGGTGGTCTTCGCCCTGCAGGAGCAGGTTGCTCACCCAGAGGGTGAGGCAGTCCAGCAGGATCGTGTCGTACCGATCCGACACCCCCATCAGCGCCCCCACGAGGTCGATCGGCTCCTCGAGCGTGTCCCACTCCGCCGGACGGCTCTCGCGGTGCGCCCGGATACGCGCCTCCATCTGCTCGTCCCCCGCCTCCGCCGTGGCCACGAACAGCACCCGCTCCCCACCTGCGGCGAGCTGCTGCGCGTAGGTGCTCTTTCCCGCCCGCGCGCCCCCCAGGATCAGAGTCAGTTGCTTGCTCACATGCGCTCCCTCATGAGGTGTCTACCAGAGCGGTGCCTCGAAGATGCCGGGCATCGCCGAGAAGAGTGCGATGCCCAGCACCAGCACCGCCACCTCCCCCACCTCGTTCACCGCCCCGTAGGTGTCTCCGGTCATACCCCCCAGCATCCCCGTCATCCACCGCCCCAGCCCAAGCGCCATGACCGCGACGACGCCCAGCAGGATCGCGCCCCCACCGCCGAGGAACAGCACGGCCACCGCCGCTGCCGTCGACGACGCCACCACAACCTGCCACCACCCCCGGCCTTCCTGGAACGACGTTCCCAGCCCCTGCTCGCGAACGTACGGGTAGGGGGCCATTGTCGCCACCATGCCAAACCGCGAGAGGCAGGGGAACGCCAGCAGGAGGCCGGTGCTCGCGCCGTCGGGGATGCCGGCCAGGCCGCTCCACTTCAGCAGCAGCAGGGCGGCGCCGCCGATCACGGCGAACGCCCCCACGTGCGTGTCCCGCAGGATGCGCAGCCGTTCCTGGCGGCCGTAGCCGCCGAACAGCCCGTCGCAGCAGTCGAGGAACCCCTCCGTGTGGATTGCCCGCGTCAGCACGAGCAGCGCCGCCACTAGGATCGCCCCCACCACCAGCGGCGGCAGCGCCTCCCGCGCCGCCACGTCCAGCCCCAGGAGGATGCCCCCCAACCCCAGCCCCACCAGCGGGA
>VXPF01000068.1 GCA_009839725.1 Dehalococcoidia bacterium
GGCTTCGGTCGCGCGCGGCGTGGCGCTGGCGGTCGCGGGGGGTTCTGTTGCGGGGGCGGGAGCCGGAGCCGGGTCGGAGCCGCCGCAGGCGACGGCGGCCAGCCCGAGCACGGCGGCCGCAGCCGCGATCGCGAGGGCCCTAGTCATCGCTCGCCCGCGGGTAGCTGCCGAAGACCTTGAGCATGGTGGTCATCGAGCGAAGCCCTTCGAGGGCGGCGGCGCACTCGGGGTCGCGGGCGTGGCCCTCGAAGTCGATGAGGAAGATGTACTCGCCGAAGGTGGCGCGCGTGGGGCGGCTCTCCATCTTCGAGCAGTTGATGCCGCGGCCGGAGAACTCCGTCAAGGCGGCGGCGAGGAGGCCGGCGCGGTCGCCCGCGAACTCGAAGGCGATGGAGGTGCGGTCGCGGCCGGAGGGCTCGGGCTCGGCCGTGCCGATGACGACGAAGCGCGTGGCGTTGTGGTCCTGGTCCTGGATACCCTCGGCGAGCACGTCGGCGCCGAAGAGCTCGGCGGCGCGCAGCGTCCCGATGGCGGCCGCGCCGGGCGTTGCCGCCGCCAGCTCCACCGCCTGGGCGGTGGAGAGCGCCGCGACCCGCTGGGCGCCGGGGCAGCGCTCTTCGAGGTAGGCGCGGCACTGGCCCAGCGCCTGGGGGTGCGAATAGATGCGCTCGAGGCCATCGAGCGCCGTGCCCGGGCTCGCGACGAGGTTGTGGACGACGGGCAGGACGAGCTCGCCCTGGATCTTCAGGGCCGTCTCGTGGATGAGAATGTCGAGCGTCTCGGCGACGGAGCCGTTGAGCGCGTTCTCGACGGCCATCACGCCCGTGGTCGCGTCGCCCGATTCGACGGCGCGGGCGACGGCGCTGTGGGTCGGACAGGGCACGAGTTCGGCGCCGGGGGCGGCGCGGCGCGCGGCCTCCTCGCCGAAGGTGCCCGGCGGACCGAGGTAGGCGACCTTCACCGCAGTCCCTCCCGGCTCAGGTGTCGAACCCATGCGCGCCCCCGATGAGGGCTTCCTGGAGCATGCCCTTGCTCTCCGCGCGGGTCACGACGACGAGGGCATCGCCGGCGGTGAGGGTGGTATCGGCGCCCGGGACGCGGGGGACGCCGCCGGAATCGACGATGAGGGCGATGAGCGACTCGGGGGGTAACAGCACTTCGCGGGGCGTGCGGCCCACGACGGGCGAAGTCTCGGAGAGGCGCACCTCCACGAGCTCAAGGCCCTGGTGGAGCTGCATGACCGGCACCATGGAGGTGACCGGGAGCTCCTGCTCGATCTGGGAGAGGATCGCCTCCGTGGCGGAGACGGTCGTCTCGATGCCGCGCTTCTCGAAGAGCAGGGCGTTCGTGGGGTTGTTGACGCGGGCGAGCACGCGGGGAACGCCCCGGTAGCGGGCGATCTCGCAGACGACGAGGTTGTCCTCGTCGTCGCCCGTGACGGCGGCGACGAGGTCGGCGCGGGCGATGCCGGCGCCGTCGAGCACGGAGGCCTCGCAGGCGTCGCCCTGCTGGACCGTGCCCTCGAGGAGGTCGTTGATCTCGGCGGCGCGGGAGGCGCTGCGCTCGATGACGAGCATCTCGTGGTCGCCGCTGAGGAGCTCGCGCCCGAGGTAGTACCCGACCTTGCCGCCGCCGGCGATGATGACGTACACGGCTCAGGCCGGTCCCGAGCCGGGCAGCATGGCGAGGATCGCCTCCGCCCCCGCGCTGGTAGGGCTGTAGGTCTGGAGTCCGAGGTGGCCGAAGATCTCGCCGCGCTCCGGGTCCTTCGTGCGGCAGACGACGTTCTTGACACCGAAGATCTCGCGGGCGAGCTGGCTGGCGAAGTAGTTGCGGTTATCGCCCTGGGTGACGGCGACGAAGGCGGCCGCTTCGCGTGCGCCGGCGCGCTCAAGGACCTCGGCATCCATGCCATTGCCGACGGCCATGCGCCCGCCGAAGGAGTCGGGCAGGCGGCGGAACTGGCCGGCGTCGAGGTCGAGCACGGTGACCTGGTGGCCGTCGCGGTCGAGGCTCCCGGCGATGGCGGCGCCGGTGCGCCCGCAGCCCATGATGACGACGTTCACCGGCGGGCCGCGGTCTTCCCGGCGGCGGATGTGGCCACCTCCAGGGGCTCGCGCACGATCCAGACGTTGCAGGAGGCGTGCTTGAGCACGTAGCCGGCGGTGGGGCCGACCTCGAACTGGCCGAGGAGGGGCGTCCAGCCGACACCCAGCATGATCACGTCGACGCCGCGGGCCTCCGCCTCCTCGACGATTGCGGGGCCGGCGACGCGCGCCTGCAGGAGCTCGTCTTCGATGCGGGCGCCGTTGCCGTCGCGCTCGGCCAGGGCGCGGGCTCGGCGCAGCAGCTCCTCGCCGCGCTGCGCTTCGAGGTCCATGTCGGCGGTCACGGGCAGGCTGCGCTCGACCTCGATGACGTGCAGGAGGGTGAGGACGCCCTTCTCCTGGCGGGCCAGCGCGGCGGCGACGGCGACGGCCTCAAGGCTGGCCGGGTCATCCACCACCGGGGCCAGGATGGAACGGAACCTCGCCATTGCGAAACGTCCCTCCGCGACGAGCGAGAATACCGCCGCGGGGCTCCGCGCACAATGCGGCGCGCTTACCAATTCGCGTCGCTGCGGGGAGGGGCGCGAGGGGGCGACCAACGGCCCCGGGAGTGCTACCGTACCGGCTGCGTGAGCGAATCCGGGCGCGGCGTGGCAAGCAGGCGTCGGGATCGCCATAATGGGCGCGCTCGGACGCCGGAGCGGCCGAGCCACGAGGGAGAGCGCAAATGGACAGCACGGATTTCTACCTGGCCCCGATGACGATGAGCTACTTCTTCCTCGAGGCGCTCGAGGACAACGGGTACGCCTTCCCCAAGGGCTGGCGTTCGCACCAGCAGAACGTCGAGGCCCTCTTGGAGGACGGCAAGGTCGTCCGCATCAATGTCGACGCGACGAACAAGGTCATCGTCGAGGACATCACGGAAGAAGTGGGCGCCTAGTTCCAGCAGTCCACCGGACTTCACGGCAAGCGGGAGGCGAGTGCCTCCCGCTTTGCTGTGCCTCCCGTCCCGGGCATTTCCCGGACCCGGCGATCCCGCGCACCAAGCCTGATAAAGTCCCTATCAGCTTCCCTTCTGCACTCTTGTTGTTAAGTAAGACTCTGGTTGATATAATGTAGCTACCATGGCCAGGAGCTTCTACGAGACCCTCGGGGTATCGCGCGGCGCCTCCGACAAGGAGATTCGCTCGGCGTATCGGAAGCTCGCGCGCCGCTATCACCCCGACGTGAATCCGAACGACACGGGCGCCGAGGAGCGCTTCAAGGAGATTCAGGGCGCCTACGACGTGCTCTCCGACGAGGACACGCGCTCGAAGTACGACAAGTACGGCGACCGCTGGGAGCAGGCCGACCAGATCGAGGAGATGGAGCGCCAGCGCGCACAGGCCGGCTTCGGCGGTGGCGGCTTCTCCTTCGGGGACGACTTCGGCAACCTCGACCTGGGGAGCGTGTTCGGGGGGATCGGGGGCATCTTCGGGGGCGGTCCACGGGGGCCCCGCCGCGGCCAGGACAT
>VXPF01000020.1 GCA_009839725.1 Dehalococcoidia bacterium
ATCCCCCCCGCAAAGTCCCCCCCCCCCCCCGGGGCGCGCCACCCCCACCCCGGCACCCACCCCCAGGAGGTCTCCCATGCGACCACGCAGGCTCCCCCTACCCCGGCTGATGTCCCGCATCCTCGCCGCGATCGTCGCGATGGCGCTGCTGGCGCTCGTGGCCGTCGCCTGCGGCGGGGACGAGGGGGGCGAGGATGCAACCGCTGTCGCAACGCCTGCGGCAACGCCGGCCGCGACCACCCCCGCACCCGAGCCCCTGGCGACGGAGGCTCCGGACGCCGGGGCGACGACGACGCCCACCCGGTCGCCCGAGCCAACCGCCGCGCCCGAGCCAACCGCCGCACCCGAGCCGACGGCTGCGCCTGAGCCGACCGCCACGCCTGAGCCGGCTTCCGCGCCTGCCGCCACCGAGGCGGCCGCAGAGGAGGAGTCTTCGGAACGGGGCGGAGACCCCGCCCACGAACCCTCCGAGCCCGAGGGCGTTGCCGAGGAAGCCGAGGAGGCCGCTGCCGACATGGACTCCGCCGTGGGTGGCGACGGCGACGACATGGCCGCCGACACGGGCGGCGACGCGATGGATGCCGACATGAGCGACGAGATGTCCGATGACGGCTACGACGCCGGCATGGAGGAGTCGGCGTCGGTCGAGCGAGCCTCGGAGTCCCGAGAGTACGTTGAGCCAACCCTCTCAGCCGGGGAAGTGGACGACAACGAGCGCTGGGACGAATACCTCCAGTATCGCGACCAGTACCAGGGGCCGGACGTACACGACGTCGACATCTCGGAGCGGTACGTCATCACGGTCAGCGACACCGACGGGTACCCCGTGCCCAACGCCGAGGTCCGTGTCTCGGCGGGCGAGGCCGTCCTCTTCGAGGGGCGCACCTACGCGAACGGCCAGACGCTCTTCTTCCCCCGGGCCTTCGCGGCCAGCGAAGGGGCCGAGTCCTTCACCATCAGCGTGGAGAAAGGCGAGGCCGGCCAGGAGCTCGCGTTCACGCGGGGCGAAACGGTGGCCTGGGACGTCGTGCTCGACCTTGAGCAGGCCGCGGTGGAAGGCGTGCCCCTCGACGTGCTCTTCCTGCTCGACTCGACCGGCAGCATGGCCGACGAGATCGGCCAGATAAAGGCGACGCTGCTCTCCATCGCCACGCGCATCAGCGACCTGCCCTCGCAGCCCGACCTGCGCATGGGGATGGTCGCCTACCGGGACCGCGGCGACGAGTTCGTGACGCGCCTCTTCGACTTCGAGGCGGAGCCGGCGCGGTTCCTCGAGACCATCCACGGGGTGGTCGCGGACGGCGGCGATGACTACCCGGAGTCGCTAAACGAAGCGTTCCACGTGGCCGTCCACGAGCCGCAGTGGCGGCGCGGAGACGCGATCCGGCTGATGTTCCTGATCGCCGACGCCCCGCCCCACCTGGACTACCAGGACGACTACAGCTACGCCGACGTCATGGTCGAGGCCCACCAGCGGGGCATCAAGACCTTCTCCATCGCTTCCAGCGGCCTGGACGCGCAGGGCGAGTACGTTTTCCGGCAGATCGCCCAGCACACCATGGGCCGCTTCCTCTTCATCGTCTACGGCCCGGGAGGGACGACCTCCCACAGCGTCAGCGACTACACGGTTGAGCGGCTCGACGACCTCGTCGTGTCGCTCGTCGAGGAAGAGCTTGCCTACCTCGAGCGGTAGCCGCTCGACGAATCCAGCCGTCCACCAAGGCTCGCAGCCAAAGGAGGCTCAGATGCGATTCACCAGACGGACGTACCGGTTCCTCGCCACGAGCGCGGCGATTGCGCTCCTCACTCTGGCGGCAGCCGCCTGCGGAGACGCCGGCGACGATGATGATGCCGCGGCCCCTGCGCCGCCGGCCGCGACTCAGGCGGCTGCCGAGGATCGCTATGAGGAACAGGCCGCGGCCACGGCGGCGCCTGCCTACGAGGCCGCCGCAGCCGCCACGGAGGCCGCAGCCGCCGAGCACTCGTCCAGCAGCGCCCAGCGGGTGCGGAGCAGCTCCCAGGCTGCCTCCGCGTCCGAGAGCGCCTCGCCACCGCAGCGGCCGGGACCCGCAGACACGACCTTCCGGAACTACGGGCGCACGCCGTTCGTGAAAGCTGATGCCGATGCCGTCTCCACGTTCAGCCTGGACACGGACCGCACGTCCTACTTCCTCGCCCTGACCTGGGCCCAGAACGGGTACACCGTGGAGCCCGACTCGGTGCGCGCGGAGGAGTGGGTGAA
Organism: Dehalococcoidia bacterium; assembly: GCA_009839725.1. Classification (GTDB taxonomy): domain Bacteria; phylum Chloroflexota; class Dehalococcoidia; order Tepidiformales; family Tepidiformaceae; genus UBA2991. Next base: position 2,243 of record VXPF01000020.1, read on the forward strand.
CGCCTTCAATTACGGCTACGACCTGCCCGATCGCGATGACAGCTTCGCCATCACGACGGACGTGGTCGGCCACCCACTCGGCGGCGGGCGGCACCTCGCCCGCATCGCCTTCCAGGCGCCGAACCTGCGCGACGACGTTCCCCTGAACGTGACGCTCGTGCTGGACGCCTCCGGCTCGATGGCGGACGGCAACCGCGTCGCCATCGCGCGGGAGGCGGCAGAGGCGATTCGCCAGAGCCTCGGCGAGGACGACCGCATCGCCGTCGTCCACTTCACGACCAACGTCATCCACGACTACACCGTCCGCCACAGCCGGCCCGACGATCGGGACGTGGCCCGCTCGATCGAGCGGCTCGCGCCGCATCACTCGACGAACGTGCAGGCGGGTCTCGACCTCGGCGTGCGGCTCGCCGACGACGCCCGCCGCGACCGGCCCGGCTCCTACAACTACATCATCCTGATGTCGGACGGCGTCGCGAACGTGGACGCGACCAACCCCTTCGCCATCCTCGATTCGTCGCCCGACGCGGACAGCCGCAACCCCCTGCGGCTCATCACCATCGGAGTCGGCATCAACAACTACAACGACTACCTGCTAGAGCAGCTCGCCCAGCACGGGAACGGCTGGTACCGCTACCTCGACGACACGAGGCAGGCGCGCGAGACGTTCAGCCGGCAGAACTGGCTGGCCCTCTCCACGCCCTTCGCCGACCAGGCGCGGGCGCAGGTGACCTGGGATCCGGCGCTGGTGAGCTCCTGGCGCATCGTCGGCTACGAGAACCGCATCACGCCCGACCACACCTTCGAGCAGAACCGCAAGGAGTTCGCCGAGCTTCCCTCGGGCGCGGCCACGACCGTGTTCTACGAGCTGGTCCTGCACCGCGAGGCGAGCGGGCGCTCGGCCGCCCTGGGCGACGTCGAGGTGCGCTGGGTGGACCCGTCCTCGGGCGACACCTACCGCCAGCAGTCGCGGGTGGCGGGCGATACGAACGCGCCCTTCGACGCGGGCGACCGGAACCTGCGCTTCGGCGCCATCGTGGCGCTGGCCGCGGATCGCTACAGCGTCCTCTCGGTGGCGCACGAGTCGACGAAGATCGACATCGACGGCCTGACCGCCGACATGACGGCGCTGCGCGCGGAGCTGGACTCGCTCTACGAGCGGATGGGCGCCCTGCAGTCGTACCAGGACTTCAGCTTCCTGCTCGAGCGGATGACGGCCCGCGTCGCCGAGCTCGGGCCCGGTTCTTCAGGCTACAGCCAGTGACGGCGCCCCTCGCCCGACACCGGCTGTAACAGCGCGAATCCGGCCGCGGCGGCCAACACCCCACCACCCGCCGCGGCCGGCTCGCGCATCCGCCTGGAGCAGGACTGCCCTCTATCCCGCCGATCGCCTCGACCGAGCCCGGAGTCCGATCCAGGCAAGGACGGCGGCGAAGGTGGCCACCACCACCCACCCTTCGAGCGGCCATCCGCCCGAGGCCGGCCCCGCCAGTCCGCTGCCGGTGGCTCCGGGGCCGGGGTTCTCCACCTCGGTGGGGGCAACCTCGGTCAGTGTGTAGGCGATCCCGGCGTAATAGAGGGTTGTGAACCCCTCGAAGCCGGAGTCGGTGCCCACGATGAGCCAGAGCCGGCCCTCGCTGTCGGTCCTGACCGTCAGGGGCTGGTCCGCGTTCGTGAGGGTCTTGATGGCGTAGGCGTCACGGGCGGCGTCGGGGTGCGCGATGTCGCCCAGGACGACCATCGCCTCGCCGCCCCTCGCCTGGTTGCCCTTGTCGATGTTGAGCCTGAGGTGGCCGATGTCGTCTTCCGAGGTCACGGGCTCCACGGGCGAGGCGCCGGCCTTCACATAGACGCTCTCGCCGGGAGACCCGCCGATGCCGACGAGCCCCGGGGGAATGCTGGTCGCGAGGTCGACCGAGATCGAGACCGCGTACTCGGTGTCGGGCCTGAGCCCGCCAACCTGCCGCTTCAGGAACATGAACAGGTCGTCGCTGCGGTTGTGGCCCTGGACGTAGATGCCCGAGCCGTCCAGCCCCTCGGGGAGGGGGCGGTGGCCGCCATCCAGCTCGTAGAGGTCTTGCGGGGCATCAACCGGGAGGTCGGCGAAGTCGACCTCCCAGCCCTCGGCGTCGTTCTCGAACGAGAAGGTGTACCGGGTTTCCTCGGCCTCCTGGGCATCGACGGAGGCCGGGACGGCAGCGGGCAGAAGGAGCGCCGTCAGAAGAACGGCCGCGAGCCACGGCAGCCGTGGAGGGATGGTCAGCAAAGTGGGCGGAGGATACCGCAACGGGTATGCCTCACAGGGTGGGGATCGCCGCCGCGGGCCTCCACCCCGGCTTCCTGCGTGTGCTACGTTGTGTGACGACGGGTGACAGGAGGCCGAAAGGATGAGCCGCCACCTCTCGGTACGGTTGGATGAGGACGCCTTCCTGCGCCTCGACGCCGAGAGCAGGCGAAGCAGGCGCACCCGCTCCGAGGTCGCCAAGCAGTTGCTCGAGGAGGGGCTCCGCATGGAGCAACACCCCGGCATCGTGTTCCGGTCCGGTCCCGGTGGGCGGCGCCCCGGCCTGATCGGCGGGCCGGACGTCTGGGAGGTGGTGCGCGGCGTCCTCGGGGAAGGCGCCGGCGAGGCCAGCGCCCGCACGGGCCTGCGTCGCGACCAGGTGAGCGCGGCGCTTGGCTACTACGCGGAACACCAGGGCGAAGTCGACGAGTGGATTCGCCGGGTGGACGACGAGGCCGAGCGCGCCGAGGCGCAGTGGCGGCGGGAGCAGGAGCTCCTCCGGGGGTGAAGCTGCTCCTCGACGAGATGTGGCCCCCGTCCGTTGCGGAGGCGCTGCGGGAGCGCGGTCACGACGTGACGGCCGTGGCGGAGCGGCCGGACCTGCGGGGCAGCCCCGATGAAGCGATCTTCGAGCAGGCAGTGGCGGAGTCCTGGACCATCGTCACGGAGAACGTGATGGACTACCGGCCCCTCGCCGCAGCCGCCCTGCGAGCGGGACGGCCCGCGCCCGCGCTCATCTTCACGACCAACCGCGCCTACCCGAGGGCAAACCGGAGGACGGCGGGCCGGCTGGTCGCGGCTCTGGATGCCCTCCTCTCCCTGGAGGAGACGGTCGAGGGCGAGCACTGGCTCTCGTAGTCGGCTTGCGAAAGAGAAGCTGGTGGAGGGGGCAGGATTCGAACCTGCGTACCGCTCTGCGGGGCAGATTTACAGTCTGCTGCCTTTAACCACTCGGCCACCCCTCCACCTGGTAAGCCCAGGAGGGGACTCGAACCCCTAACCTGCTGATTACAAATCAGCCGCGCTGCCAGTTGCGCCACCTGGGCAGGGGGTCGACCCCACCTGCCGGGGGCCGGTGCCGCCACGGTACGGTGGCGACCCTGCGAGTATCGCCCCGAGTCCTCTCACCCGCAAACAGAACGGCCCCGAGCGACACACGGGCCTTGGCGTTCCCGCGTCCCCCCGCCAGCCTCGCGCCACACCACCTTCTGGAGGAACGCGATGAGCGAGGAACCGGTGATCGGCGGCGGAAGCGCGCCCGATGAGTCCACCGACGGCGAGGCCGAGGCGGTGACGCCAGAGACGGACGCGAGCGAGGCGGAGCTGGCGGAGCTGCTGCGTGAGACCCTGCTGGCCGCCCACGACGACCTTGCGGCCGAGGACCTCGAGGGGGAAACCCCGGCCGAGGTGCGGGAGCGCTACGTGGCCACCCGCGCCCGGCTCGATCAGGAGGCCGGCGAGACCAGGGAGGCACCCGTCCCCGCGGGTGCGCCGGGGCGCTTCGCCCCCGCGCCCGGGACCGCGTTCGAGAAGATCCGCGAAGGGCTCACCCGCCTGAACGCCTGATGCCGGCGGTCGACGGCGGGGAGGCGCGGGGCTAGCCTGACTCGCGGCCGTGACCCGCACCATCGAAATCATCGACTACGACCCCGCCTGGCCGGACACCTTCGCCGGCCTCAGCAGCGCGCTGGCCGCCGCCCTCGGTCCCTTGGCCCTTCGAATCGAGCACGTCGGCAGCACGTCGGTACCCGGCCTCGGCGCCAAGCCGATCATCGACATCGACGTGATCATCGAGTCGCCTCGCCTGCTGCCACTCGTCGTGGAAGGGCTGGGGACGCTGGGCTACTCGCACGAGGGGGACGGCGGCATCCCCGACAGGGAGGCCTTTGGCCGGGCGGGAGCCATGGTCCCGGCGGACGGGTCGGGGCGGGTGTGGCCCGCCCACCACCTGTACGTCTGCCCCAGCGGCAGCGAGGAGCTGCAGCGGCACCTGCGCTTCCGCGACTACCTGCGCAGCCACCCCGACTCCGCCGCACGCTACGAAGCGCTCAAGCGCGACCTCGCGCACCGCCACGCTAACGACATCGACGCCTACGTCGCGGGCAAGTCGGCGTTCGTCGAGCGCATCCTTGCGGTCGACGGCGGGGAGGCGCGGGGCTAGCATCGGCGGCAGGGGGAGACGATGAACGTTGCCATCCTCGGCCTTGGTCGCTTCGGGACGCAGCTCGCGCGCGAGCTCGCCGCGCTGGGCGTCGACGTGCTCGGCGTCGACCGCGACGGGTCGCGCGTGAACGAGGTCGTCGAGACGGTGCTGCTGGCCGCCGAGGGGAACGTCGAGGAGGTCGAGTTCCTCGAGACGCTCTCGCTGCACAACTACGACTCGGTTGTCGTGGCCATCGGGAGCAACGTGGCCACGAGCGTGCTGGTGACGCTCACGCTGAAGCAGCGCCTGCGCCTCACGCACGTCGTCGCCAAGGCGAGCACGGACGAGCACACGCGCGCCCTCGAGCTGGCCGGCGCGGACGTGCTCGTGAACCCGGAGCGAGAGTCCGCGCAGCGGCTGGCGCACACACTCGGCAGCAGCGAGATCACGGACTACATGTCGCTCGGCGGCGCGCAGGGCATCGCCCGCGTGCGGGCGCCCTACTCGGCCACGGGGCACGCCATCGGCGAGCTCGACATCTCCGACCGCTACAACGTGTTCCTGGTGGCGCGGCTGCGCGAGGACTCGGTGACCTTCAACCCGGACCTGGATGAGACGGTGCAGCAGGGCGACTTCTGGATCGTGGCGGGGCGCGACGACCACCTGCGCGACCTGCAGCAGTAGCCCCGCCCGACGCCGGGTCAACCCTCGACTAGCGACACTCGCCATTGATGAGAAGAGCGTAGTCGCTTGCCTCGACCTCGATGGTGAACTCCCGCGGGCCATACACATAGTCCGTCGAGCGGCGCTCGATGACCGAGGAGTGCCACTCATACCGCCCCGAGGGTTGCTCCTCGAAGAGGGCGAAGGGTCGCATTCGCCCTATGTGGGATTCCCACTCATAGCCCTCGCCTATCGTGCTGAACTCCTCGGTGTACTGGCTGTGCTGCCTCACCGTCGAATCGAGCCGGAGCGCATAGCACGAATCCTCGCCCGCGCTTTCGTAGTCGCTGTTCCACTTCCCCGGAGCGATGTCTACACCCACGATCAAGGGGGTGTTGGACGGCAGGCTGAAGTAGCCCATCCCGCAGCCGGTCGTCGTTAGGCAGGACTCTCCTTCGCCGTACATCCTGCCGAAGCGGCTGGTCGTGGACCCCGGGGCTTCCGTGGGCTCCGGGGTAGCCTCAGGAACTTCGACCTCAACAGTGAGAGGCACGGCGAGGGTGATGTCCTCATAGAGGAGGGGTAGTGTTCTGTGCTCCTCCGCCATAGAGAGCGGGATGGTCCCCACAGGGTCCCACGAGCCACCCTCGGGCCTCGCGCTGATCCAGACGCGTTCTGGATCGCTCGTATGCTGCCAGACGCGAACCTCGACGTTCACGCTGGTATCGACTGTTCGGGTAGCAGCAAACGTCGCGAGGGAACCACCTACGGCGATGATGGCCACGAGGGTCGCGATGATGATGTTCTTCATAGTCCCTCTCTTTCAGGTGCTGGCACGGTAAGGATGTGAGCCCCTAGCCGCGAGTCACTTCGGCACCTACGTATATTTCCCCAACGAAAACCGCCCGCGTTGCTGCGGGCGGTTTTGCTATCCCGGCGGAAAGGAGGAAAACGCCGGGAATCCTGAACCGGAGCGGCCTAGGCCGCCCTGGTCATGCGGTGTTCCTCGTTGGTGATGAAGTCGCTCTCGGAGAGCCAGTTCTTGAACTCCTTCACGGCGCCACACTCGTAGCAACGGCCAAGGCTGACGGGGCCCGAGGGCTCGTCGATGCGCCAGCGGTGGAAGTGCTGGGGCTTGGCTGCGGTTTTGGTGGTACTGCGCTTGTTCATGACCGAACCTCCAAGGTTGACGTCGTGGGGCGAACGCCCTACGCTCCTAAAGAAGAACCTCCGTTACTATGCTTTCCGAAGTTCTGGTACAAGTGTAGCAGGAGCGCCAAAAGCGTCAAGTGGAGGTTCCCGAGGCTCTTCCCGGGGCCTTACCATGGAGATGAGCAGTTCCATGGCCCGATCGAACGGCAACGGCTCGACCCGCAAGTACGGCCACGCGTGCCTGATCGCGCAATCGCTCGACGTGCTGGGCGACCGCTGGACGCTGCTGGTGCTCCGGGACCTGATGACGGGGCTGCGGCGCTATACGGACATCCTCCAGAACTGTCCGGGGCTCTCGCCCAACGTCCTCGCCGACCGGCTGAAGATGTTGGACCGCGAGGGCCTCGTTCACCGTCACTACGAGCGCGGCCTCCCGCCGCGCGTCGAGTACACGCTTACCGAGAAAGGATGGGCCGTACGACCCATCCTTCTTTCGTTGGTGGAGTGGGGAATGATCTACGCGAACCGCTTCACCCGCCAATCCGTCGGAGACACCGTCCCGACGGATTTTGCTGTGCGGATGGTTCCCACCTTCGCCTTCCAGCCGGAGTCCGCCGCGGGCGTCAACGTCTCGCTGATGCTCGAGATCGATGACTGCGAGGGTTGCAGCGCCTGGACGTTCCAGATCGACGACGGGCGCCTCATCCCGCAACGCGGCGGCGCCCCCGCCGACCTGCGCTTCCGCACCGACACGACGGGCTTCTTCCGCTTCTTCCGCGGGGCCGACCCGAACGAGTGCGGCGAGCTGCAGGGCCCGGTCAAGCTGGCGAAGAAGTTCCAGCGCTGCTTCCAACTGGCGCCGCCGGTCCCGCTGGGGGCCTAGCCGCTACCGTCCCTGCCCTACTCCGTCACGATCTCCAGCGTGGCGTGGCCGAAGAGGACCGCGAAGCGGCGGCACCAGACGACCGCGCTCTTGAACTCCTCGATGTCGATGTCCGAGGGGATCTCGTAGTTGAAGGCGCCGTCGGTGGCCTTCAGGTCGCCGAGGTTGATGGCCTCCTCCTCCCAGCCGTCGGGGTTGCGGGAGAGGTAGACGAAGAGGTCGGGGCCGTTGCGTACGGAGAATTCCTCGACGCGCAGGATGTAAACCCCGGGTTCGGTCTCGATGATGAATGCCTTGCCTTCCGCGAAGTGGAAGTCGTCGGAGCCCTGCCACTCGCCGAAGGCGTAGAGCTGCGCGCCTCCCTCGTCGGCTTCGGCGGCGCTGGCGGTGGCATCGCCGGAGGCGTCCGCCGCCGTGGTGGCGGGGGGTTCGGTGGCGGACGCCCCGGCGTCTGAAGCGGCGGTGGCCCGGGCCGCCGTTGCCGGCGGAGGGGTCGATTCCTCGTCCGGAACCGTGGTGGCAACGGCCGAGCGGTCGAACTCGGGGGCTGCCTCCTCGAGGAAGCTGCGCTCCCAGAGGGGCGAGAGCAGGTACCAGCCCACGGGTATCGCGATCGCCAGCAGGGGGATGCCGATGCCGGCGGTGATGTACTTGTGGTCCACGAGCGGCTGATAGAGGCGCAGGCGCCAGGCGGCCGCGAGCGCGCCAACGATCAGGACGATGAGTATAGGCAGGATGATCCAGCGGTTGGGGTAGATGAATTCAGAGCCGAAGCGTTCCAGTTCGCCAAATATCTCTTCCATCTGTCACATTCCTCGTGATCAGTCTAGCGGGGGGTGCGGTTCGCCCCAGCGACGCGTCTTTACCCTGGCGGGGAGCCTTGCCACGGGCTTTACAACCGCCTAGAAGGGGGGAGGCCCTCCAGCGGGCCCGGGAGCGAGCGATGAAGCCGGTGGTCGACCACACCCTCTGCGAGGGGCACGCACGCTGCGAGGAGACCGTGCCCCAGGTGTTCCAGGTGGACGACGACGACAAGAGCCAGGTGCTCGTGGAGGTCGTCCCCGACGAGCTTCGCGACCGCGTCGACGTGGCCCTGCGCGTCTGCCCGCGGCAGGCCATTAGCCTGGAGGAGGCGTCATGACCAGCGGCGTTCCCACGCGCGACGGCGAAGCGCTCAGCCTCGACACGCTCTCCATCACCGATACGCAGCGGTACGTGGAACGGGGGTACCCGTGGGCGGAGTGGGACCTGCTCCGTCGCGAGGCGCCGGTCTACTGGTACGACCGGCCCGACGTCGACCCGTTCTGGGCGCTGACGACGTACGAGGACACGCTCACCATCTCGAAGCGGTCCGACATCTTCATCAGCTCCGACCGGCTGCGCATCTTCCCGAGCACGCAGGAGGAGTTCTCGCGGCGGCGGAAGGAGGAGCTGATCGCGCGCTTCGGCCCGGAGCGGGCGCGGCGCCACTACACACTCAGCTTCATCGACATGGATGACCCCGAGCACGCCGCCTACCGCAACCTCACGAACCGGAGCTTCACGCCGCGCGCCATGCGGCTGCTGGAGGACCACATCGCGGAGCTGGCGGAGGCCTACGTGAGCGGCTTCGCCCGGCATCTGGTGAACACCGTGGCCGAGCAGGGCGAGTGCGACTTCGTGCACGACCTCGCGGTGAAGCTGCCGATGGCGGCCATCTTCGAGATGCTTGGTTTCCCCCGCGAGGACTGGGACGAACTGTTCGGCATTCGCGAGGTCCAGTTCGGCTCCGACCGCGAGCTCGCCCTCTCCGGGCTCACGCCCGAGGAGCTGCACGAAGAGCGCCAGAAGGCGAACAAGGCGGCGACGGAGTACGGCTTCGCCTTCATCGAAGCGCGCAAGGCGGCGGGCGCCCCAAGCGACCGCCTCGTGGACGTGCTCCTGCGCGCCGAGCTGGACGGCCGCACGCTCGAGGACGACGAGATCAGCTCCTACATCAACCTGCTCGTCGCGGGCGGGCTGGAGACGACGCGGAACGCCACGACGGGGGGCGTGCTCGCCCTGATGGAGCACCCCGAGGAGCGCGACAGGCTCGTCGCCAACCCGGAGCTGCTGCGCACGGCCGTCGAGGAGATCCTGCGCTGGACCTCGCCCGTGATTCAGTTCGCGCGGGTGGCCACGGAGGACTTCGAGCTGCGGGGCCACACCATCCGCGCGGGCGAGACGGTGGCGATGTGGTACCCCTCGGCGAACCGGGACGAGGCGGCCTGGGAGGATCCCTACCGTTTCGACATCACGCGCGACCCGAACGACCACCTCTCCTTCGGCGGCTTCGGCGCGCATTTCTGCCTGGGCGCGAACCTGGCGCGCTGGGAGCTGCGGGGCATCTTCAAGGAGCTCTTGCGGCTGCTACCGGAGATGGAGTTGGACGGCCCGCCCTTCCGCCAGGACAGCCTGCACGTGGGCGGCATCGTGAAGATGCCGGTGCGCTACCGCCCCGTCCCCGCCGCCTGACCCTGTGGCCCCGGACGCCGCCGCGTACGAGTTCCGCGAGGTCGACGCGTCCCGCTGGGACGACTTCGAGGCGGTGTTCGAGGCGCGCGGCGGGCCGAAGTACTGCTGGTGCATGGTCTTCCGCGCCCCGCCCGGCCAGTCGCACGCGCCCGACAAGGCTGCGAAGAAGGCGGAGATGCAGCGCCGCGTCCTCGCCGGCGAGCCGGTCGGGATCCTCGCTTACACGGACGGCGAGCCGCAGGCCTGGTGCTCGATCGCGCCCGTTGGCACGTTCCAGCGGCTGGGGAAGGGCATCGACACAAGCCGGGAGGGGGTCTGGGCGCTCACCTGCTTCTTCGTCCCGAGACGGCTCAGAGGCCAGGGGCTGTCGCGGCGCCTTCTCGACGCGGCAATCGACCACGCCCGCGCCCGCGGCGCCGACACCCTCGAGGCATACCCGGTCGACCCGGATTCGCCGAGCTACGGCTACCTCGGCCGCGTCCCGATGTTCGAGGCGGCGGGGTTCGAGGAGGTGGGGCGCCACGGCACGCGGCGGCACGTCATGCGTCTGGCGCTCGCGTAGCGTTCGCCGGACGCGCCCTCAACGCCCTCGTATTCCCGTCTTGCCGCGCGCCCAGTGGGACAGGCCTTAGACGAGAAGGTCGATCGCGACCCGGGCGATGCCGAGGAAGAGCAGGAAGCCGAACACGTCCGTGAACGTCGTCACGACGACGGCAGAGGCAACGGCCGGGTCGACGCCGATCCGGCGGAGGAAGAGGGGGACGGCCGCGCCCACCGAACCCGCGATGACCATGTTCCCCAGCATCGCCAGGCCCAGCACGAGCGAAAGGCCGAGGTTGTCCTTCCAGAGCATGGCGACCACCGCCACCAGGACACCCAGCCAGACTCCGTGCAGGAGGCCGAGCATCGCTTCGCGTATCAGCAGCCTGCGGGCGGTCACGCCGACCAGCTCGCCGAGGGCGATGGCGCGGACGATCAGTGTCAGCGTCTGCGTACCACCGATGCCACCCTGCCCGGCGACGACCGGCAGGAAGGCCGCCAGCACCACCACCTGCGCGAGCGTCGACTCGAAGAGCGCGATCGTCGCGGCGGCCAGAAAGGTGGTGGCCAGGTTGATGGTCAGCCAGGGGAGGCGCGTACGGATCGAACCCGACAGGGGTCCGTCGGCGCTCTCGCCCGCCACGCTCGCGACCTGCAGCATCTGGCGCGTGTCCTGCTCGACAACCGCGCTGAGCAGCGACTCCGCGAGGATCACGCCGGTGAGGCGGCCGTCCTCGACGACGGGCAGCTGCGTCAGGTTGTAATGGCGCCGCAGGCGGGCGCACTCCTTGGCGTCGGTGGCGGGACTCACCGAGGCAACGACGGGGGCGCTGATGTCGGCAATGGGGGCGTCGGGTTCGGCCAGGGCGAGGTCGACCATGGGGACTTCACTGACGAGTTCTCCGTCCGGTCCCACCACGAACACGTGGGTGAATTTGAGGCGCGCCGGTCCGAGCTCCGCAACGCTGTCACGGGCGGCGGCGGCCTGACCGTCAGCGGAGACCGTGGGATAGGCGGTGACCATGAGGGCCCCGGCGGTGCCTGCTTCCTCGGCAAGCAGTTCAGCCACGGGCAGGGGTTGGTCCAGCGTCTCGGCGACGGCGCGGGCGCGGCGGAGGGGGAGCCGGCGAAGGGTTGCGAGCGCCTGCTGGGGATGGAGTTGGCCGAGCACGAAGGAGAGGCCCCGCACCCCGAGGCGCGCCCCGAAGCGCCCCGCTTCCACGGGATTCATGTGCTGCAGCATCCAGGCGACGGTCTGCGGCGACATCACGCGCAGCAGGGCCTCGCGGCTCGCGCCGGGCAGGCCCGCGATGATGAGCCCCATGTCGGCGGGGTGGAGGACGCGTACCCGCTCGAAGGCGCGGCGTTCCTGGCCCGCCGCGATCAGCTCCCGCACCTCATCGGCAACGGCCGATAGTTCGTTGAGGCCGATGGCGCGGGCCGTCGGGGCACCCCAGTCGTCCAGCGTGGCCCCTGCTCCGTTGCTTGCTTCTCCAGCCATGGCCCGGTCCTCCCCTAGTGTTGACAGGGCCAGCGTGCCGGAATCGGGGTCGCCTGTTCCAGTCCAGGCTTGATGGTCAGGGCCGGCGCGCGAGGATGATGATCTCGGGGTCTTCGTCCGTGAGCGGACTGCGGTCCCAGTTCTTGGCCCGCTGCTTCTTGCCAGAATCCACGCGCCTACAGCCCCTCGTTGATCTCCGAGATGCCGAGGTCGAAGTACTCGTTCAGGTTCGTGACCGTGCCGGCAAGGAGGAGCGCGCCGAGGGCGATCAGCATGGCCGCGCTCGCGACCTCGACGGCCGGCATGAAGCGCTGCATCTTGCGGACGGCCTTGGCTGCATCACCTACGGCGAGGCCCGCCAGCAGGAAGGGAATGCCCAGCCCGGCGGAGTAGAAGGCCAGCAGGTAGGTCCCGGTGGCCGCATCGCCGGAGGTGGCGGCGAGCGTCAGGATGAAGCCGAGGACCGGTCCCACGCAGGGCGACCAGCCGACGGCGAAGCCCCCGCCCACCATCGCCGAGCGGGTGTAGCTGACGCTGCGGGAGCCGCCGAAGTCGGCCTTGAAGGTGCGCTGCAGGAGGTTGAACTGGATGTACCCGGAGTACTTCGCCCAGGCCACCAGCCCCGCCGCGCCCAGAAGCCCCATGCGCCAGGGCTGGTCGCGTAGCTCGGCGAATTCGACGATTCCGTAGAAGGCCGCAGCCACGACCGCCAGCGCGATCGCCGCCACCAGCGGCGGCTTGCGGCCAAAAGCGGGGATGAGGAGCGAGCCGAGGACGATGAGCAGGACGCCCGCCGCCGTCTCCATCTCGGGCTGGTAGTCGAGCAGGGCGAAGCCGAAGAGGCCGGCGCTGGCGCCCAGCGCTATGAAGACGATGCTCAGGCCGATGACGAAGGCGAGGGCGTGCGCGAACGTCTTGCCGCGGTTGGCGCGAACCTCGCCGCCCTCGACGGTCGCGCCGGCGAGGTTCGTGATGTAGATGGGCACGATCGGCAGCACGCACGGCGAGAGGAACGAGAGCACGCCCGCGGAGAAGGCGATGAACGGGCCGCCCGCCCCTTCGAGGGTCTTGCGGGGGTCCACCTCGACGCCGCCGAGCGTGAAAACGAGGAACGGCGCAGCCACCAGCGCCGCAAAGGCAAGGTAGAGGGCCCACCCGCGGCCGCCGGGCATGCGGCGTCCCCCGGAGCCAAGCCTCGCCGTCTGCTGAGACGCCACCCAGGTCCTCCCCTGCGGGCCATTATGGCGTGAGCCTCCGCCCGCGCCAGACGCCGAAGGTAAAGGCGGCCCGCCTACTCAGCGGCGAGGTCGACTGTCTCGGTACTGAGGGTGACGGGGTTCCCGCCATCCTCCCAGGTGTGGATGCTGTAGACGGCGATGGTCGGGTCGCCCTCATCGCTCAGGTTGATGGGGCCGCTGACGCCGCTGTAGTCGACGTCCTTGCCCTCGTCGATGAGTGCGGCGCACTCGCCGTAGCTGGTGCACTCGACGCCATCGTGGGTCAGGCCGGCGATGGCCGCCATCATGGCCTCGCCGTCGCCAGGGTCATCCACGACGCGCGCCGCCAGGGCCATCAGGATGACGCAGTCGTAACCCTCGGCGGCATAGGCCAGGTAGTCTTGCCCCGCGGCGCGGAGCCGCGCCTTGAAGTCCTCGGCGCCTTTGGCGGTCTGCGAGATACCCAGCATCCCGTCCAGGACGGAGGGATTCGAGGCGTCGACCGACTCCCAGAGGGTTGGGCTGTACAGCCCGGTGGCGGCGAACTGGCGCTCCGGCCCGACACCGGACTCGATGAGCTGGCGGACGGTCTCGGAGCCATCGCTCTCGAACCCAAGGTTGATGACGATGTCCGCGTTGTAGTTCACAACCTGCGCAACCTCGGCGCTGTATGAGGCTGTCTCGGGGTCGTAGAGGACGGACAGGGTGTCCGCGCCGAGCTTGTCGAATTCGTCCACGAGCAGCGACTCAAGGGCGTTCCCCCAGGCATCGGCGCGACCGATGATGGCGACGCGGGAGGAGCCCCCGGAGACGACGTAGTCGGCGATCAGGGGGGCCATGGCCGTGTCGGGCGGGATGGTGCGGAAGTAGTAGGCGGCGTTCTCCTGGGTGGTGAAGACGGGGGAGGTGTTGGAGGGCGAACACTGGGGCACCTGCTCGTCGAAGAGGGTCTGCACGAACGCCTGCGAGACCGCCGACGCGGCTGCGCCCACGATGACATGCGCGCCCTCCCCGAGGAGGCGACGGGCGCCCTCCAGGCCGGTGGCCGGGTTGGTAGCGGAGTCCGCCAGCGAGAAGGAGACCGACCCGCCCTGAGCGTTCACATCCTCCACGGCGAGGCGGACAGCGGCGATGATGGGTTCGCCCAGGAACGCCAGGGAGCCCGTCTCGGGGAGCACCCCGCCGATGTGAAGCGTCACCGGCGCAGCGGTGGCCTCCGTCGTGGCCGTCGCAGTCGTCGCTTCCGGGGTGGGGGTAGGCTCCTCCCCCCCGTCCCCGCAGGACACGACCGCGAGCGCCAACATCGTCGTGGCCGCGGCGACCACGCATACCCACCTGGACGACCTCACCTGAACCCTCATCGGCAGCTAAACCATTCCGTGTCCATGAACGGTCGCCACGATACCAGAGCGCCTCCGCTCGCCGCGCGGTTCTCCGCTACACTGCGCGGCCAACGGAGGTACCGCGTGAACGAGTTTCGGGGCAAGACAGCAGTCGTAACGGGCGGCGCCGGCGGCATTGGCCGGGCGATGGCGCTCACGTTCGCCGATGAGGGCATGAACATCGTCATCGCGGATGTCGAGATGGACACCGCCGCGAAGACGGTCGCCGAGATCGAGGCGAAGGGCGTCCGCTGCATCGCCGTCGAGACAGACGTCTCGAGCCGCGAGTCGGTTGCCAACCTGGCCGACCGGGCGTTCTCGGAGATGGGCGGCGTGCACATCCTCTGCAACAACGCGGGGGTCGTCTCCTGGGGGCCGACGCACCTGCTGACGGATCATGACTGGGACTGGGTGATCGGGGTCGACCTGCTGGGGGTTATCTACGGCGTCCAGGCGTTCGCGGCGCGGATGGTCGAGCAGGACGAGGAGTGCCACATCGTGAGCACGGCCTCGATCGCGGGGCTGGTGGCGCACCAGGGGATCGCTCCCTACAACGTCGCCAAGTTCGGCGTGGTCGCGCTCACGGAAACGATGCGGGTGGACCTGGCCGACACGAAGGTGAGCGCCTCGGTGCTGTGCCCGGGCGGGGTGCGCACGCGCATCATGGAGTCCGACCGCAACCGGCCCGACAGCATGGGCGGTCCCGGCGACTTCCAGGAGCGGGCGGGGGCGATGCCGCCGGAGCCCATCGACCCGATGATCGTCGGCCAGCGCGTGCTCGACGCGATCAAGGCGGACGCGCCCTACATCGTCACGCACAAGGACCAGAAGGCGATGGTGGAGGGGCGCTTCAACCCGATCCTGGAGGCCTTTGACCGGCTGTAGGGCATTTTGGACCTTGACACGCCCCCCTTGTCTGCGACAATCACGGCGTTGGGTTCGCTCGTCCTCGCGCGACGGCACGGAGGCTCCCCTTGGCAAACCCCGTGACCGACACGGTCTTCTTCACGGTGCACGTGCACAGCCGTGAGCGTGGCGACCACTGGATGACCAAGACAGTCGAAACCGGCCTCATCTCGTACGGCGATACGCGGGAAGAGGCCGAGGCGAAGAACGGTGAAGCAAATGTCCTGCTCGTGCGGCGGGCAAAGCGCGAGGGGATGGCGTACCTCAGCCAATTCATGCAGGAGCGTGGTCTTGAGTTCGTGATTGGCGGCGAGCCAGGCGAGACTCGCGAAGCTGGGTGGCGCTACGCCACCATCTCTAACGAACCCAGGCCCCTTGCCGCATAGCCCTGTCTTCGCACTGCTTGCGAGCGCGCTGGCCGACCTCGGCTATGACGAGGACGGGACCATCCCTTCCGGCGCCTACCTGTTTGTCAAGTACCGCGCTACTCACGCCGTCGTTCTTCCGGACGACGAGCGGTTGACGGTGGAGGATGCTCTTGACTCGCTGGCCGAGCAGGGTGTGGACATGGCGGCGCTCTTGCGGGCGATGGAGGATCTTCAGGACGGTTGACCGGGCGGCGCCCCTACTGAAGCCCTAGCGCCCCTGGAACTCGGGCTCGCGGCGCTCGAGGAAGGCGGCTGCGGCGTTCTGGAAGTCCTCGGTCTTCGAGGCCGCGATCATGTTGCCGGCCTCGAAGGTGAGCGTCTCCGCGAACGTGTGCGTGGCGCCGTAGGCGAAGTTGCGCTTCATGCGGGCGAAGGCGGCGGTGGGGCCGGCGGCGAGCTTCCCGGCGAGCGCCATGGCCTCGTCCTTCAGGGCCCCGTCGGGCACAACGCGGTTGACGATGCCGAGGCGCAGCGCCGTAGCCGCATCGATCTGGGAGCCGAGCAAGTAGAGCTCCTTCGCCTTCGCCACGCCGACGATCCGTTCGAGCTGCCAGCTCCCGCCGAAGTCGCCCGTGAGCCCCACGCGCCCGAAGGCGGTCACGAAGCGCGACGCCGCCCCGGCCAGGCGGATGTCGGCGGACAGCGCGAGCGAGAAGCCGGCGCCGGCTGCCGCGCCGTTGACCGCCGCGATGGTGGGCTTGGGCATCTCCGCCAGCAGCCGCGAGATCTCCTCGAAGCGCCGCAGCTGGGCCGTGCTCGCGAGCGGGTCGAGCTCGGCGCCGGCGCCGATGCCGCGCAGGTCGCCGCCCGAGCAGAAGGCCCGGCCCGCGCCCGTCACGACCACGCACCGCACCGCCTCGTCGTCCGCCGCCTCCTGGCCACGCGCAACGAGGGCGTCGAGCAGCTCGCCGCTCATGGCGTTGAGGGCATCCGGGCGGTTGAGGGTGATGACGCCGACGGCGCCGTCGGCCTCGTAGCGCACGGTCTCGGACATGGGAGGGCCTCCTTTGGGCAGGGGAGGCCATTCTAGCGCGCGGACACCCTCACTCCCGCCAGACGAGGTCGACCTCGCCGAACCGCACCGTGTCGCCTTCGCCGACTCCCTCGCGGCGGAGGGCGCGGGCCACGCCCCAGCGGACCAGGCGGCGGTCGACCTCGTCGCGCGCGCCCTCCTGCTCGAAGTCCATCATCTCCAGGAACGTGACGACGCGCTGGCCCTCGACCACGAAGAGGCTGGGCCCCCGGCGCGCCACGGTGAAGCGCTCCTCGGGGTCGGGGCGGACGACGGGCAGCACCTCCGGGGGCTTCGAGGCGGCGCGCTCGCGTTCTTCCTTGACAAGTGCCATCAGCTCCGCAACCAGCGTCTCGGCACCGAGGCCCTCCTGCGCGGAGATGACCGCGACCGGCGCGCCCACGTGGGCCTCCAGCGTGTCCGCGGCGTCGCGCGCGATCTCCTCGTCCAGATCCGCCTTCGTCACGGCGACGACGCGGGGGATGTCGGCCAGCAGGTTGTCGTAGGTGCGGACCTCGGTCTCGATGAGCTCGTAGTCGGTCACGGGATCGATCGAGCTGCAGTCGACGACGTGCAGGAGCACGCGGCAGCGTCGCACGTGCTTCAGGAACTCGAAGCCGAGGCCATACCCCTCGCTTGCCCCTTCGACGAGCCCCGGCAGGTCCGCAAGCGTGAATCGCTCGTAGCCGACACCAACCACGCCGAGCATCGGCTCCAGGGTCGTGAACGGGTACTCGGCGATCTTCGGCTTGGCGTGCGAGACGGCCGCCAGCAGCGTCGACTTGCCGGCGTTCGGCAGTCCAAGGAGGCCGACGTCCGCGAGCAGGCGCAGGTCGAGCCGCAAGGCCACGGACTCGCCGGCGTGGCCGCGCTGGGAGTAGTGCGGGGCTTGATTCGTGCTGGTCGCGAAGCGCTTGTTCCCCCAGCCTCCACGGCCGCCCCAGGCAACGAGCGCCGTCGTTCCCGGCTCCGCGAGGTCGGCCAGCGGTTCGCCGCTTTCGTCATCGAAGGCGATCGTGCCCGCCGGTACATCGAGCGTGAGGTCCTCGCCCTGGGGGCCGGCGCGCAACCTCGGACCGCCGGGACCGCCACGGCCGGCACGGAACCGCCGCCGGCTGCGGAACTGCTCGAGGGTGTACACGTCGTCCACGGCGCGAAGGAAGATGCGACCGCCACGGCCACCGTCCCCTCCATCCGGGCCACCGAGGGGCACGAACTTCTCGCGGTGGAACGTCGCAGCGCCGTCCCCACCGGCCCCGCCTTCCACGGTGATCCGCACGCTATCGAACATCGCTACTGATCGTATCGAAGGAAGAGGTTCTGGGGATGATGATGGCGATGGGCAGTGCGGCTGCGTGCGGATTCACGAGAATGGCCCGGGAACAGGGGCTTTTCGGGCTGGGCAGCCGCGGTGGAAGTTGCGCGGAGTGTCGTGCGGTGAGGTGTGTGGGTTCGTGGGGTGCTGCGCGGGTGTTGGCGAAACCGCCGGAGATGCGAACGGCTATCCGCACGGAAGTCGGCGGATAGCCGAACAGCTGCTACTTGCCGCCTGCTGGTTCGGGGGCGGCCTCGCCCAGGTCGCCGCGGCGCCGTCGGATGGCGGCCTCGTCCTCGCCGAGGGAGGCGTCCTGCTCCTGCTCGTAGGTCATCTTGTAGAGACGCGCGTAGACGCCGTCCTTCGCGAGCAGCTCGTCGTGCGTGCCGATCTCGACCATGCGGCCGTTCTCGAGGACGACGATGCGGCTGGCCTCGCGGATGGTGGAGAGGCGGTGGGCGATGACGAAGGAGGTCCGGTTCTGGAGGAGGTTGCGCAGGGCGCGCTGGATGATGACCTCGGTCTGCGTATCCACGTAGGCGGTGGCCTCGTCCAGGATGAGGATGCGGGGCGCGGCGAGCACGGCGCGGGCGAAGCTGAGGAGCTGGCGCTGGCCGACGGAGATGTTCTGGCCGCGCTGGTGCAGCTCGTGGTGGTAGGCCCCCGGCAGGCGCGAGATGAAGTCGTGCGCGCCTACCGCCTTCGAGGCTGCCTCAATCTCCTCGTCGGTGGCGCCGGGCTTCCCGTACTCGATGTTCTCGCGGATGGTGCCGCTGAAGAGGTAGGGCGTCTGCAGGACGACGCCCATGAACTGCGTGAGGGAGCGCCGCTTGATGTCGCGCACGTCGTGCCCGTCGATCTTGATGGCGCCGCCGGAGACGTCGTAGCCGCGGCTGATGAGGGT
Organism: Dehalococcoidia bacterium; assembly: GCA_009839725.1. GTDB lineage: Bacteria > Chloroflexota > Dehalococcoidia > Tepidiformales > Tepidiformaceae > UBA2991. Next base: position 21,066 of record VXPF01000020.1, read on the forward strand.
GGTGACGGTGGTCTTGCCCGAGCCCGTGTGCCCCACGAGCGCGATCGTCTCGCCCGCCTCGACGTGCAGGTCGAAGTCCTGGAGGACGGGCACCCCTTCGACGTAGTGGAACTGGACGTTCTCGAAGTCGACGTGGCCCTCGACGTCGTCGAGCTCGAGGGCATCGTCGCGGTCGCGGATGCGGGGGACGGTCTCGAGGACCTCGAAGATGCGCTGGCCGCCGGCCATGGCGCGCTGCAGCATGGTGTACTGCATCACCAGGTCCCGGATGGGTTCGAAGAAGCGGAGGATGAGGAGGATGAAGAGGACGATGGCGCCCACGATGGTGGCCGCCTCACCGCTGGGGAGCGAGCCGGAGCCGAGGGCGCGCAGGCCGGCGGCGACAAGGACGGCCGCCGTGGAGACGGCGATGCACAGCTCGATGAGGGGCACCACCACGGCGGTCAGCGTTCCCGCCCAGATGTTGGCGTTGCGGTTCTCCTGGTTCATCACGTCGAACCGCTTGGCGTTCTCCTCTTCGCGGTTGAGGGACTGCACGGTGCGGACGCCGGCGAGGCTCTCCCCGAGGTTCCCGTAGAGCTCGCTGATGCGGATACGGACGTTGATGAAGGCCTCGCGCGCGTAGCGCGCCCAGATGGTCAGCACGAAGATGAGGGGCGGCACCACGGCGAGGGTGTAGAGCGCCAGCTCCCAGTCCGCGTTCAGGAGCAGGGTGATGGCGATGGCGATGCCGACGATATCGGCCGCGAAGGTGAGGGAGCCCGTGCTGAGGAGCTCCTGCATCACCGTCACGTCGCTGGTGAGGCGGCTGATCATGCGGCCCACCTCCATCTCGTCGTAGAACGAGAGGGAGAGGCCCTGCATGTGCTCGTACATCTCGGAGCGCAGCTCGTAGAGGAGCTGCGTGCCGACGCGCGCCATGATGAGCTGCTGGGCCATGCCGGCGAGCCAGCCGGCGACGCCCAGCACGGCGAGGGTGCCCGCCCAGATGGGGATGCGCCCGGCGTTGCCCGTGAGCGCGTCTTCGGTGGCCTTGGCGATGAAGAAGGCGGGCACGTAGATGGAGACGGAGACCAGGAGCATGCAGGCGAAGGCGATGAGCAGGGCCCGGCGCCGGTGCCGCAGGTAGGGGATCATCTTGCGGACGACTTCGGCGTCGTAGGGCTTGCCGAGGTACTCCTCGTCCCAGCCGTCGTTCCCGCGGTTGCCCCCGCGCATCATGCCGCGCTGGCCGCCGATGCCGGAGCTGTAGCCTCCGGCGCCGCCACCGCCCCACATGCCCATTAGGACGCCCCTCCACCACCGCCACCGGCCGGTTCGGCGACCGCGGGGGCTTCGCTCCCGGCGGCCTCGTGCTGGGCGCCGGCGGCGGCGAGATCGCCGAGCGCCTCTTCCTGGTCGCGGAGCTCAAGGTCGTAGATGGAGCGGTAGAGGCCCTCTTGCTCGAGGAGCTCGTCGTGCGTTCCGCGCTGGACGATCGCGCCGTTCTCGAGGACGAGGATTTCATCGGCGCGCATGACCGTGCGCAGGCGCTGGGCGATGACGAAGGTGGTGCGCCCCTCCATGAGGGTGGCGAGCGCCTGCTGGATGAGGAACTCGGTCTGCGTGTCCACGCTCGCGGTCGAGTCGTCGAAGATGAGGACGCGCGGGTCGAGCAGGAGCGTGCGCGCGATGGCGACGCGCTGGCGCTGGCCGCCGGAGAGGGTGACGCCGCGTTCTCCCACCCACTCGTCGTAGCCGTAGGGCAGGCTCATGATGAAGTCGTGGATGCGGGCCGCCTTGGCCGCCGCCTCGATCTCCTCCTGGGTGGCCTCGGGGCGGCCGTAGGCGATGTTGTCGCGGATGGTGCCCAGGAAGAGGAAGACATCCTGCTGAACGGAGCCGATGTTCGTGCGCAGCGATTCGAGCTGGAAGTTGCGGATGTCGACCCCGTCGATGGAGATGGAGCCCTCGGTCACGTCGTAGAAGCGGGGCAGGAGGTTGACGATGGTCGACTTGCCGCTCCCGGTGGGCCCGAGCAGCGCGATGACCTTCCCGGGAGGGGCATCGATTTCGATGTCCCTGAGGACGGCGCTGACGTTGTCGTAGCCGAAGGAGACGTTGCGGAAGCGGACGTGGCCGCTGGCGTTGACGAGGGGGGTGGCGCCCTCGCGCTCCTGCACGGCGGAGCGGGCGTCGAGGATCTCGAAGACGCGGGTGCCGGCGGCGATGGCGCGGGAGAAGGAGGTGATCATGAAGCCGAGCATGCGGACGGGCATCTGCAGGAGCTGCAGGGCCACGAGGAAGAGGATGAGCTCGCCGGCGGCAAGGCTGCCCTGCGTGATGTACCAGGCGCCCACGCCCACCGTGGCCGCGACCTGGATGCCGGAGACGCCCTGCAGCATGGGCGCGTGCCGCGCCATGAGCGTGGCCTGGGTGAGCTGGAGGTTGCGCTGCTCCTCGGCGGCGTTTCCGAACTTGGCCGCCTCCACGGGCTCGCGGCTGAAGGCCTTGACGACGCGGATGCCGCCGAGGCCCTCATCGGCGACCTCGGTCATGCGCGCCTCGCTCTGCTGGATCTCGACCCAGAGGGGGCGCATGACGCGGTGCACGGCCCACGAGCGCCAGGCGATGAAGGGCAGGGTGATGCAGCTCACAAGGGCGAGCTGCCAGTGGAAGAAGAACATCCCGCCCACGCCCACGATGATCATGAGGATGATCATCAGCAGCCGCAGCGAGGCCATCGACATGAACATGCGGATGGCCTCCACGTCCTGTGTGGCGCGGGACATGATCTGCCCCGTCTGCACCTTGTCGTGGTAGGCGTAGCTGAGCCGCTGGACGGTGTCGTAGATCTGGTTGCGCAGGTCGTAGGCGATGCGCTGGCCGAGGCTCTCGCTGATATAGGTCTGGGCGAAGGCGGAGATGCCCCGGGCGATGGCGAAGCCGATCACGAGCACCGCCGCCAGGATGAGCGTGCCCCGGTCGCCGGTGAAGGTGATGGAGCTGCCCTCGAGCACCGGGTCGAGGCCGACATCGACGGCGATCTGGGCGAGGAAGGCGGAGCCCATGCCGAACAGGGCCGCGCCCAGCATGGAAACGAGGCCGATCGCAAGCATCTTCCAGTAGGGCACGGCGTAGGCCCAGAGACGGAGGATGATGCGCAAGCCCGGCTCCCTTCGAAGCATCGAAGCTACCACACCCTCACGCGAAGGTGAAATTTGGGCCCTGGGCCCCGGCCGGGTGAACGGGCTCGCTGGCACTCTCGCCCGGAGAGTGCTAGCATGCGCGGCACGCTCAAATTCAAGAAAGCGTTTGGAGGAACTCCGTGCCCGCAAAGACTGCAACCAAGACGTCGCTCGTGCCCCTGGCCGACCGCATCGTCGTCACCGCCCTCAAGCAGGAAGAAGAGACCGCCAGCGGCATCATCATTCCGGACACCGTGAAGGAGAAGCCGCAGCAGGGTGAGGTCATCGCCGTGGGTCCCGGCAAGCGGGACGACGCCGGCGCGCACCAGCCCATCGACCTGGAGGCGGGCGACCGCATCCTCTACGCCAAGTACGCGGGCACCGACGTGAAGCTCGACGGCATCGACTACATCGTCCTCAACGAGAAGGACATCCTCTGCAAGCTCGTCTCCTAGGGCGGCGCAAGAGAGAAGGAGCCTGATTCCATGGCCCCCAAGCATCTGCTCTTCGATGAGGCGGCGCGCCGTCAGCTGAAGGAGGGCGTCGACGCCCTCGCCGACGCCGTGAAGGTGACGCTCGGCCCGCGCGGCCGCAACGTCGTCATCGAGAAGAACTACGGCCCGCCCGTCATCACCAAGGACGGCGTGACCGTGGCCCGCGAGATCGAGCTCGTGGACGCCTTCGAGAACATGGGCACCCAGCTGGTGAAGCAGGTTGCCACGAAGACCAACGACATCGCCGGCGACGGCACCACCACCGCCACCGTGCTGGCCCAGGCGCTGGTTCGGGGCGGGATCAAGGTGGTTGCCTCCGGCTCCCACCAGATGAGCATCCGCCGCGGCATCGAGGGCGCGCTCAGCGTGGCCATCGACAGCCTGCGGGATCGCGCCGAGCCCGTGCTCAGCAAGCAGCAGATCCAGCACGTCGCCTCGATCTCCGGCAACGACACCGAGATCGGCGACATCATCGCGGACGTGATGGAGATGGTGGGCAAGGACGGCGTCATCACCGTCGAGGAGTCCCGCGGCATCAAGTTCGAGACCGAGTTCGTCGACGGCCTGCAGCTCGACCGCGGCTGGCAGTCGGCCCAGTTCGTCACGAACGTGGACCGCCAGGAAGCCGTCGTCGAGAACCCCTACATCCTCATCACGGACAAGAAGATCTCGTCCGCGCAGGACCTGATCCCGATCCTCGAGCAGGTGCTCCAGGTGACGAAGGACTTCGTCATCATCGCCGACGACCTCGAGGGCGAGGCGATGGCCACGCTGGTCGTGAACAAGATGCGGGGCACCATGAATGTGCTCGCGCTGCGAGCGCCCAGCTTCGGCGATCGCCGCCTGGCCATGCTCGAGGACATCGCCATCCTCACCGGTGGCGAGCTCATCACCGAGCGGACCGGCCGCCAGCTGCAGACGGCGACCCTCGCCGACCTCGGCCGGGCGCGCCGCATCGTGGCCAGCCGCGAGGCCTCGACCATCATCGAGGGCCAGGCCAGCGACGAGGCGATCCAGGGCCGCATCAAGCAGATCAAGGCGCAGATCGAGGACATCACGAGTGACTTCGACCGCGAGAAGCTGCAGGAGCGGCTGGCGAAGCTCGCCGGCGGCGTCGCCGTCATCAAGGTCGGCGCCGCCACCGAGGTCGAGCTGAAGGAGAAGAAGGCGCGCGTGGAGGACGCTCTCAGCGCGACCCGCGCCGCTGTCGAGGAAGGCGTGGTCCCGGGTGGCGGCGTCTCCCTTATCCGCGCCCAGCACGTCGTTGAGGCCTACGCCGAGGAGCTGGAGGGCGACGAGCGCATCGGCGCCCTGCTGCTGGCGGAGGCGCTCGAGGAACCGGCCTGGATGATCGCCGACAACGCGGGGCTCGAGGGCTCCGTCATCGTCAACCGCATCAAGCGGCTGGAGAACGAGAGCGAGGGCTGGGACGCCGCCGCCGACCGCTGGGGCGACATGTTCGAGCTCGGCATCGTCGATCCCGTGAAAGTGGTGCGCTCGGCGCTAGAGAATGCCGCTTCCGTAAGTGCTATGGTGCTCACGACGGAATCGCTCGTGGCGGAGGTCCCTGAGCTGGCCGGCGCCGCGGCACCACTCCCGGAGGAGTACTAGGCATGTTGGAACGGCTGCGATCCGGCCCCATCAAGTACATCGCGTTCCCCATCATCATTCTCGGGGTGATCTTCGTGGTCATCCGCAGGTTCATGGGGGGCGAGTCCTCCGAAGAGGTCTAGCAGCCCTCACCAGCGTCCAGAGTTACAGAGCGCCGCCCCTTGCGGGGGCGGCGCTTTGTGCGTCCGCGCGAGTTCTGGGCGCGCCCTGTGGCTGTCTCGTACACGCGCAATAGCCCAAGGGGGCCATAGGCGTACGATTTAGCGCGTGGCGATAAGGCGCGCGCGGGGGCGTCGCTGGAGAAGGCGGGCCGGTGGCCGCCTGCGACGTCGGCTGGGGCGCCTCTCAACCCAGGATGTCGTGCGCGCGCTCTGGCTGGGCGCCCTCATCGGGCTCGTCACCGGCTTCGTCGCCATCCTCTTCTTCGAGGCGCTCGAGTTCTCGACGCGCTACATCCTCTCCGAACTGACCGGCTACTCGCCCCCGCACCCCCTCGGCGAGGGCGGGAGCGAGGCCGAGGGCCCCACCCGCCGGTGGGCCCTGCCGATCGTGGTGGGGCTCGGAGCCCTCGTCTCCGGGCTGCTCGTGTACTCCCTCGCGCCCGAGGCGGAGGGGGCGGGCGCGGACCAGGTGATCGACGCCTTCCACAAGCGCGGCGGCCGCATCCGCCTGCGCGCCATCCCCGTGAAGCTGGTCGCCTCCGCGATCACGATCGGCAGCGGCGGGGCGGCAGGCAGGGAGGGGCCGGCGGCGCAGATCTCGGGCGGTATCGGGTCCGTGATCGCCGATCGCCTGGGCCTCGATGCCGTCCAGCGCCGGAGGGCGCTCGTGGCGGGCATGGGCGCGGGCGTGGGCGCCATCTTCCGCGCCCCCCTGGGCGGCGCGATGATGGCCGCCGAGGCGCTCTACCGCGACGACTTCGAGGCGGACGCGATCCTGCTCTCCCTCATCGCCTCGATCGTCGCCTTCGCCGTCTACGGCGCCTGGTACGACTACACGCCCATCTTCGGCGGCGCGGCGGGCTTCTCCTTCCAGAACCCGGAGGAGCTCCCCTACTACCTGGCCCTGGGCATCGCCTGCGGGCTCCTCGGCATCCTCTACGCGCGCTCGTTCCAGGGGGCGCAGGACCTGTTCCAGCGGCTCACGGCGCCGCGCTGGGTGAAGCCCGCGATCGGCGGCGTGCTCGTGGGCGGCATCGCGATGTTCGCTCCCGAAGCCATCCACATCGGGTACGGCTGGGTGCAGCGCTCCCTCACCCCCGAGGAGGTCCTGGACTACTCGCTGTGGCTCATCATCGCGTTGCCCCTGCTGCGCATCGTGGCGGCCTCGCTCACCGTGGGCTCGGGCGCCTCGGGAGGCATCTTCGCGCCCGGGATGGTGGCGGGCGGGATGCTGGGGGCGCTCTTCTGGCGGCTCTTCCACGACCTGCCCGGCTTCCCCGCCGACCCGGCGCCGCTCGTGATCATCGGCATGATCGCCGTCTTCGGCAGCATCGCCCACGCGCCCCTCGCGATGATGCTGATGGTGGGCGAGATGACGGGGAACCTGTCGCTCCTTGCGCCGGCGATGGTGGCGGTGGCGGTCGCCACGCTGCTCGTGGGCAATACCAGCATCTATCGCAGCCAGGTGGCCACGCGCGCCGACTCGACCGCCCACCGCCACCGCTTTGCCTTCCCCCTGCTGGACGCCCTTCCTGCGGAACGGGCGGTGGTCGCGTTCCCGACCGTGCGCGACACGGCGACGATCGCGCAGGCGCTGTCCGCCCTCGACCGGGCGCACAGCCAGGAGGGGATCGTCGTCGACGGGAACGGGCGGCTCGTGGGGGAGCTCAGGGGCGATGCCCTGCGCGCGGCTCCCGCCTCGGGGGCTCCGGCGGGGCCGCTGGTGGAGGACTTCCCCACCGTCGTGCTGGCCGATACACCCCTCGACGAGGCGCTCGATCGCCTGACGAGCAACGACCGCCGCTGGCTGCCCGTGCTCGACGGCAGCGACGGGCCCGTCCTGGGCGCCATCGACGGGCCGGCGCTGGTGCGCTCCTACCGCCAGGCGGTCCAGCAGCAGGTGCGGCCGCTCACGCCCGTCGACGAGGAGATCAGCACCATCGAGCTGACGGTGGCGGCGGCCGCGCCCGTGGAGGGCCAGACGCTGGCGGAGGCGGGACTGCCCCAGGGCGTGCGCATCCTCACGATGGAGCGCATGGGACGCCTCTCGGCTCCATCGGGCGACACCGTCCTGCGCCGCGGCGACCGGCTGACGCTGGCGATGACGCGAGGCACGCGCGCCCAGGTGCTGTCCCTCATCCTGGGCGACTGACGGGCGCGCTAGCCGAGGGCGAAGCGCAGGATGACCGCGACCACCGCCACCAGCGCGACGCTTCCCGCGACGGTGAGGAAGACGCGGCGGGACCGTTCCCGCTCCTCCTCGGCGGTGCGGTAGGCGACGAGGGAGCGGCCGCCGCCCATCTCGGCGATGACGCTGCGGGCCTCGCCGATGCGGGAGCGGGGCACGAGCACCGCGTAGGAGATGCCGAGGAGGCTGGCGCCGCCGAAGGCGCCGCCCGGGCCGCGCTCGACGAAAGCGGCCTCGATGCCGGCGTCGTGGAGGGCGTCGATCCAGATACGCGCCTCGGCCATGTCGCTCGCCTCGGCGACGATGGCTGCGCTCGCCGGTTCCTTCGTGGAGGTCATTCGTTTAGGAAGTGTAGTGGCGGCGGGGAACAGGGTCCGGTTGCGGGCGCGGTTCGCTACAGTTGGGGCGATGCCGAAGCGGGACGGCTCCCTCAAGGCGCGCGAGTTCGTGTTCTTCTGCGAGGACCAGATCCTGACGCGGCTGCCGCCCGCGGTTCCGCAGCCGGAGCGCCGCGTGCGCTGGACGATGCTGCAGCTGCACTTCGGCAATCCCCGGGTGCACTTCGAGCTGCAGCCGCAGATGGGGCGGGGCGTGGTCGAGGCGGGGCTGCACTTCGAGGGGCCGCTCGAGGCGAACGACGCCTGGGTCGGGTTGCTGGCCGCCAACGCCGCCGACCTGCTCGGGGAGTTGGGCCCCGCCTGGGAGCTGGAGGAGTGGACCTCCACCTGGTGGCGGCTGCACCGGCCCTTCCCCTTCGAGCGCCTCACCGTGGAGCTGGCCAACGAGGTCGCGGGCGAGCTCACGCACGCGATGACGGTGCTGCACCCGCTGATCGAGGAGGGGGCGGACGCCATCGCGGTCGCCACGCCCGCGACGGCAAGCGGGCGGCACGGCGCGTCCGGCCGGAGCCGCCGCTGGCACCGCCGCGCGCGCCGCTAGGCGAACGTCGTCTCCATCTCCGCGGAGATGTCGAAGTACTCCTGGAAGGTCTGGTTGAAGCGGTAGAAGAGGTCGCGGCGGGTGTAGTCCTCGCCCGTGGCGAGCCCGTCGCTGTGCGAGAGGTCGAGCGAGTTGAGGGTGTAGAGGGCGTCCGCCTGACCATTGGCCTTGATGTTCTCGAGCATGGACCGCCACTGCTCGGGGGTCTGGAGGAGGATGAAGTCGAGGTCGCCGGGGGCGTCGCAGGGCACCTCGGCGACGTTCGTGATGGCGAAGGCGTCGAAGGTGATGGCGAAGCAGCGGTCGCCCACCTGCACGCCGACGTCGGCGTCGCAGGAGCCGAGGCGCTCGAAGCTGTCGGAGGCATTGAGGCGGTCGGCGGCCTCCTGGAACCACTCGGTTGAGGGAAAAGCGGGCATGCGGAGAGTGTAGCGGAGAAGAGCGCCCCGCTGACGCGAGGCTGAGTAAAGGGAGAGCGCCGCGCTGTGCGCCTGAGTGGAGGCGCCTTGCGGCGCGAACGGGTGGGGTAATTCGACTGTTTAGTACCTAGAGTGGCCTTGTGAGCGGATCAGTCTGGTGGGCGGTTCTGGGGCTGGCCGTGGCCGCACTCCTGGCGTCATGCGGCGGGGACGAACCGGCAACGCCGACACCGGCGCCCCCGGCCGCAACGGCGACCCCCGCCCCGGAGACGCCCTCGCCTGTGGCGACCGCAATGGTGACGGCCACACCCACCCCGGCCCCGACGCCCACGGCCGTGGGGCGGTGTCTTATAAAAAACTCCGCGCCCCCCAGACGAATAGGAATGGGGGTTGGGGGGGTAGGGGTGTAAAAAAAAATAGGGTGGGGGGGTGGGGGGGG
>VXPF01000104.1 GCA_009839725.1 Dehalococcoidia bacterium
CCCCCACCCTCCCACCCCCCTTTTTTTTTAAATGATATGCCTACAACCGATAGATTCACTGTTAAGATCGTCGTAATCTTCCGTTTATTATAAGATACAGGGGCCACTTCGCGCTCTGGGGGCTGGTAGCGGCGGGGATCGGCGTCTGGTTCGCGTACCAGAACCTGCGCTAGGGGCGGGGCGAACCGGCGTCAGGCGATGACGGCGGCGACGAGCACGAAGGCCAGCGTGATGACGCTCACGACACCCACGGCCACGAGATCGCGGCGGACGTAGCGGTAGTCGGTCGCGACGTGGTGCTCCGTGCGCGTCTGCTCGGGGATGCGCGCCGTCGTCGCGCCGGTCGCCTGGGGCGCGGCAGTTGCGCCCGGGCGGGGGAGCGTCGAGCCGCGGTCGCGACGGCGGCGCTGGCGGCGGGGACGGCGGGAGCTCATCGCCGGCGATCGTACCGCGAGTAGCGGCCGCACGATAGCGCGGGCCGTGTCGGTAGAATCTCGCGCACGAACCGAAAACGGCGCGCATCTACGGGTGTGCGAGGAGGCCAGACATGAGCGACGGAACGACGGACATCGGACTGCCGGTCGACGAGACGTACGCACCGCCAGCTCGGGTGCGCGAGGGCGCCCACGTGGGCTCGCGGGAGGAGTACGAGGAGCTGCGGCGGCGCTCGATCGAGGACCGCGAAGCGTTCTGGGGGGAGCAGGCGCGCGCGAACCTCGAGTGGATGAGCGACTTCCAGACCGTAGTGGAGGAGGACTTCACGACGGGGCATATCGCCTGGTTCAAGGAGGGCACGCTCAACGTGAGCGTGAACTGCCTGGACCGGCACCTGGCGACGCGCGGCGACCAGGTCGCGCTGCTGCTGGAAGGCGACGAGCCGGGCGACAACCGTTCGCTCACCTACCGGGAGGTCGCCGACGAGGTCGGGCGGCTGGCGAACGCCCTGCGCGCGCGGGGCGTCGGGAAGGGCGATCGCATCGCCATCTACATGGGCATGGTGCCGGAGCTCGTGGTGGCGATGCTGGCGTGCGCGCGCATCGGCGCGGTGCACTCGGTCATCTTCGGCGGCTTCAGCCCCCGCTCGATCGTGGACCGCGTGGAGGACTCGACCTGCAAGGCGATCATCACGCAGGACGAGGGGATGCGGGGCGGCCGGACGGTGGCGCTCAAGGCGAACGTGGACGAGGCGCTGACGATGGGCGGCGAGAGCATCGAGTTCGTCATCGTCTACAAGCGCACGGCCGCCGGTGTCTCGATGACCGAGGGCCGCGACATCTGGTGGGACGACGCGCTCGCGGGACAGTCGACGGAAGCGGAGCCGGAGGAGATGGGCGCGGAGGATCCGCTCTTCATCCTCTACACGTCAGGCTCGACGGGAAAGCCGAAGGGCGTGCTGCACACGCAGGCGGGCTACCTGCTCTACACGATGCTGTCGCATCGCTACACGTTCGACTACCGGGACGGGGACATCTACTGCTGCGCGGCGGACGTCGGCTGGATCACGGGGCACAGCTACATCGTGTACGGGCCGCTGGCGAACGGGGCCACGTCGGTGCTGTTCGAGTCGGTGCCGACCTACCCGGACGCGGGACGCTACTGGGACATGGTCGACCGGCTGGGGATCAACAGCTTCTACACGGCTCCGACGGCGATCCGGGCGATCGCGGCGGAGGGCGACGACCACGTGACGCGCTACAGCCGCGAGAGCCTGCGCGTGCTGGGCTCCGTGGGCGAGCCGATCAACCCGGAGGCGTGGCGCTGGTACCACAACGTCGTCGGCGGGGAGCGCTGCTCGGTGGTCGACACGTACTGGCAGACGGAGACGGGCGGCCACATGATCACGGGCCTCCCCGGCGCGAACGACATGAAGCCAGGCTCGGCCTCACTGCCGTTCCTGGGCGTGCAGCCGGCGGTGGTCGACGAGGCGGGGAACGTGATCGAGGGGAACGGGGTGACGGGGCGGCTCTGCATGGTCGCCTCGTGGCCGGGGATGATGCGGACGGTCTACGGCGACCACCCGCGCTTCATCGAGACGTACCTTACGACCTACCCGGGCAAGTACTTCACGGGCGACGGCTGTCACCGCGACAAGGACGGCTATTACTGGATAACGGGGCGCGTCGACGACGTGATGAACGTGGCCGGCCACCGGCTCGGAAGCGCGGAGATCGAGGGAGCGCTCGTCGGGCACGAGGCCTGCGCCGAGGCAGCCGTGGTCGGGTACCCGCACGACGTGAAGGGCACGGGCATCTACGCCTACGTGATGCTGAACCAGGGGTGGAGCGGTTCGGACGACATCGAGCGGGAGCTGCGGCTCGCGGTTCGCACCGAGATCAGCCCGATTGCGACGCCGGACCAGATCCAGTTCGTCCCCGGCCTGCCGAAGACGCGCTCGGGGAAGATCATGCGGCGCATCCTCCGCAAGATCGCCGAAGGCGAGCCGGAGAACGTGGGCGACGTCACGACGCTCGCCGACCCCGCAGTGGTCGAGGACATCGTGGCGGGGGCGAAGGTCTAGCCGGCGTCAGGGTTCAAGGGCAGTCGTAGCTGGTCGCGATCGGGGGCAGCGCCGGCGAGCAGGAGTTCGACGGCGGCGACGGCTGCCTCGCGCTGGCCCGCCGCTTCGGCGCGGTCGAGCAGGATGGGGGCGATCGCCTCGATCGCGCGAGCCAGCTCGGGGTCTTCGGCGCAGAGGCGCTCGTGCGCCTCGGCAGGACTCAGGCCCTCGGCCCAGTAGCAGCGGACGGCGGCGGAGACGAACGCCCCGCCGAGGACGTCGACGCAGTCGCCCGCCTCGTAGCCCGCCTCGACAAGGGCGCGCTGGACGATCTCGATCGCCTCGTTGCGGTCGCGCCCACGCAGGTCGAGGGGGCGGTCCTCGGTCATGCGTCGACCCCGAGGAGAGCGGTCAGGTCCTGCTTCGCATCGAGGATGCCGGCCCAGAGATCGCCCGTCCGGGCGAAGCGATCGAGCGCGGTGAGGACGGTGAAGTCGGTGGGGTAGAGGTCGTCGAGCTCGTCCCAGCGGACGGGCACGGAGACGGGGGCACCAGGCTTCGCGCGGGGCGAGAAGATGGCGGCCACGTTCTTGGCACGGGCGTTCTGGTTGACGTCGAGGAAGATCTTGCCGGTGCGCTTCTCCGAGGCCCACTCGAGGGTGACGTCGCGGGGCATGCGCGCCAGCAGCTCCCCGCTCACGGTCTCGCAAAGCGAGCGGATGACGGGGTAGGGGAACTGCCGGAGAACGGGCACGTAGATGTGCAGGCCGGTCGCGCCGGAGGTCTTGACGTAGGAGGGGAGGGCGGCGGCATCGAGGATCTCCTTGAAGGCGCGGGCCACCTCGACCGTCTTGGCAAAGGCCTTGCGGTTGAGCTGGGGTTCCTCGCCGGCGGCCTCGTCGCCCCGGTAGATGTAGGGGTCGAGATCGAAGAGAAGGAAGTCGGGGTAGTTGAGGACGGACGCCTCGACGTTCGCGCGCGAGCCGGTGAAGTCGGTGGGGAGGGAGGGGG
>VXPF01000011.1 GCA_009839725.1 Dehalococcoidia bacterium
GGTCGCAACCTCGGTGGCCGTGGGCGGGGGCGGAGGTTCGGCGGGCGGCGGGTCGGAGCCGTCCTCCAGCACATAGAAGAGCACGGCCGCGAGCGCCAGGGCTATCGCCAGGAGGAGCGAGAACATCCACGGCCGGAGTCGCATCCGCTCACTGTAGCTCGCTCCTTGGCAGGGCCAAGGCGGGTCTGTCTTGTGAGAACCCGGCGGAGGCGGCATAGTCGCGCCGCCGGGCAGGTGGCCCGAGGGGGAAGGCGATGGCTGGACTGAATCTGACGGGAATCGAAGGCAAGGTCGCGGTGGTGACCGGAGCCGGGCGCATGAAGAGCATCGGCCGGAGCATCGCGGTCGAGATGGCGAAGGCCGGGGCCGACGTGGTCATCACCGGCACGGGACGTCCACCGGAGCGCTATCCCGACGACGAGAAGGCGGCCGGCTGGCGCGACATCGCCTCCGTGGCCGAGGAGATTGAGGCGGAGGGCCGCCGCGCCCTGCCCCTCGTGAGCGATTCGGGAGACGAGGGTTCCGTCCGGGAGCTGCTCGATGCCACGCTCGCGGAGTTTGGACGCGTCGACTTCGTCGTGAACAACGCGGGCGCCGCGCGCGGCCCCGATCGCGTGCCCGTCGTGGACATGCCGATTGACGCCTGGGACACGGTCATCCGGGTGAACCTGCGGGGCCCGTTCCTGATGTCGAAGATCTTCGGGCAACAGCTGATCGACGCGGGGAACGGGGGCGTGATCATCAACATTTCCTCGATCGCGGGGAAGGTGCTGGGGCCGAACATGGCCGCGTACGTCGCCAGCAAGGCCGGCCTCCAGGGCATGACCGGCGGCATGGCGCGGGAGATCGGGAAACACGGGGTACGGGTGAACGCCATCTGTCCGGGGCTGGTCGACACCTCGCGCATGGCGGACGTGTTCGACGACCCCGACTTCGCCGCACGCGCGTCGATGATTCCGATCGGGCGCGCGGGCCTGGGCGAGGACATCGGCTGGGCGACCGTGTACCTGTGCAGCGACCAGGGGTCGTGGATCACGGGGCAGTCGATCAACGTGTGCGGGGGGAACGCGGTCGCGCATTGACGGGCGAGGGGGAGCGCCTGCGGGCGATCGTCGATACGAACCTGCTGGTGGGGGCGCTGGCGCGGCCCGACGGCTCCGCGGCGCGCATCCTGGAGCACTGGCGGGCGGGCGACTTCGAGCACGTGGCCTCGGAGGCGACGCTGCGGGAGGCGGAGCTGGTGGTGGGGGCGCGCTGGGTGGCGCGCATCGCGGACGCCGGGGCTCGCGATGCGCTCCTGGCGGAGCTGCGCGAGCGCTCGGTGCTCGTCGAGGCGCCGGTGCTGGACGAGCTCACGCTGAAGGACGCGGGGGACCGGCGGCTGGTGGAGGCGGCGCACGCCGGCGGAGCGCGCTATCTCGTGACCGCCGACCGCGAGGTGCTGCTGATGCGCGGCTATGCCTCGGTCGAGATCGTGACCGCGGGGGAGTTCCTGCGGGCGCTCCCGGCGGGCGCCGGTTGACGCCTCCCGCGGGCGCTCCTACGGTTCGCGCACCCGAGGAGGCGGACCGATGACACTCAACCCGCAGGCGAAGTTTCTCCTGGACCAGATGGCGGCCATGGGCATGCCGCCGATCCATGAGCAGGAGCCGGAGGCCGTGCGCGAGGCGAACCGTCTGCCCCCGGCGGTGCCGGGCGCGACGATGGCGAACGTCGAGGACCGCAACATCCCCGGTCCTGCGGGGGACATCCCCGTGCGCATCTACCGCCCGACGGAGGCCGGCGACCACTCGTTGCTGGTCTGGTACCACGGCGGGGGCTGGGTTATCGGGGACCTCGACGGGGCGGACGTGACGTGCCGCGAGCTGGCGGCGAAGAGCGGCTCGGTGGTGGTGTCGGTGGACTACCGGCTGGCGCCGGAGCACCGCTACCCGGCGGCGCACGAGGATTGCTACGCAGCCACGGTATGGGCCGCGGAGAACGCGGCCGAGCTGGGCGCCGACGCGAGCAAGCTCGCGGTGGGCGGGGACTCGGCGGGGGGCAACCTGGCGGCGGTTGTGTCGCTGCGGGCGCGGGACGAGGACGGTCCGGCGATCCGCTTCCAGTTGCTCGTCTACCCGGTGACGGACCATGACTATGGCACCGACTCGTACCGCGACAACGCGGACGGCTACCTGCTGACGCGTGACGGGATGGAGTGGTTCTGGAACCACTACCTCGGGCCGGACGGCGACGGCTCGCACCCGCACGCCTCTCCCCTGCGGGCGGAGGATCTGTCGGGGCTGCCGCCGGCGCACGTGATCACGGCCGAGTACGACCCGCTCCGGGACGAGGGCGAGGCGTACGCGAAGCGGCTGCAGGAGGCGGGCGTGGACGTCACGCAGACGCGCTACGCGGGGCAAGTCCACGCCTTCTACGGCATGCACGGCGTGCTCGACGATGCCACCAACGCGGCCGACGAGTCGGCGGAGAAGCTGAAGGCGGCGCTGGCCTAGCCTCTACGGCGCCAGCGCCTTCGTCTCGCGCTCGCCTTCGATGCGGGCGATGAAGTCGGCGAGGGGGATCGCGCCGAGGTCCTCGCCGGTGCGCACGCGCACGGCGACGGTGCCGGCCTCGGCCTCGCGGTCGCCGGCGACGAGCATGTAGGGGACCTTCTGCAACGTCGCGTGGCGAATCTTCGCGTTCATGCGCTCGCTGCGGGCGTCCACCTCGACGCGGAAGCCGGCCTCGCGGAGGGTGGCGGCAACCTCCTGGGCGTAGGGCTGGTGGCGGTCGGCGATGGGGATGACGGTCGCCTGCACTGGCGCGAGCCAGAGGGGGAAGGCGCCGCCGAAGTGCTCGATGAGCACGCCGAGGAAGCGCTCGGTCGCGCCGGTGACGGCGCGGTGGAGCATGACGGGGGTGTGTTCCTTCCCGTCCTCGCCGGTGTAGACGCAGCCCATGCGTCCGGGCTGAATGAAGTCGACCTGGATGGTCGAGAGCTGCCACTCGCGGCCGAGCACGTCCTTCGCGATGAAGTCGGCCTTGGGACCGTAGAAGGCGGCTTCGCCTTCCTCCTCGGCATACTCGAGGCCGGAGGCCTCCATGGCGGAGCGCAGGGCTGCCACGGCCTGCTCCCAGAGCTCGGGGGCGTCGACGAACTTGCCGTCGCCGCCCGTATCGGGCAGGGAGAGGGCGACGCGGTAGTCGGTCAGGCCATAGGTCTCGAATGCTTCCCGCACGAGCGAGAGGGCAAGTGCGAACTCCTCCTGGATCTGGTCGGGGGTGCAGAAGATGTGGGCGTCGTCCTGGGTGAGGGAGCGCACGCGGGTGAGGCCGTTGAGCTCCCCCGACTTCTCGTAGCGGTAGAGGGTGGCGAACTCGGCGTAGCGGAGGGGCAGGTCGCGGTAGCTGTGGGGCTCCGCGTTGAAGAGGACCATGTGGGAGGGGCAGTTCATGGGCTTCATGAGAAATTCGGTCTCGCCGTCGACCATGGGCGGGAACATGGCATCGGCGTAGTGCTCACGGTGTCCGGAGCGGTCGTAGAGCTGGCCCTTCACCACGTGGCCCGTCCACACGTGCTGGTGGCCGGTGCGCTCCTGCATCTCGCGCACGTAGCTCTCCATCAGGTGCCGGACGATCTCGCCCTTGGGCAGGAAGAGCGGGACGCCCTGCCCGACGACGTCGGAGAAGGTAAAGAGCCCGAGCTCGCGGCCGACGCGGCGGTGGTCGCGCTTGCGGGCTTCCTCGAGCTGACGCTCGTATTCGTCGAGCTCCTCCCGGGTCTCGAAGAGGGCTCCGTAGACGCGCTGGAGCTGAGGGTTGTTCTCGTCGCCGCGCCAGTAAGCGCCGGCGATGCTCATGAGCTTGAAGGCGGGGATCTCGCCCGTGTGGTTCACATGGCCGCCCCGGCAGAGGTCGGTGAACTGGCCGTGCGTGCACTGCGTGATGTCGTCGTCCTCGATGTCGGCGATCAGTTCGAGCTTGAAGGGCTGGTCGGCCCACTGCTCTTCGGCCTCTTCGCGGGTGATGGAGGACATCTGGAAGGGGAGCCGCCGCCCGATCGACTTGCGCATGCGGCGACGCAGCCAGGTCAGGTCTTCCTGGGTCAGGGCGCGTGGCAGGAGGAAGTCGTAGTAGAAGCCCGTGTCGGTCGGCGGCCCGATGCCGACCTCGGCCTCGGGCATGAGCTCGACCATGGCCTCGGCGAGCACGTGCGCCGCGGAGTGGCGCATGCGCGTGACCCTTTCCTCCTTGTCGAGGAGGGCAAGGTCGACGTGGTCTTCGATGGGTTCTGGCATGGCTGGGACTCTCCCGGACGTTGTGGCGCCTCGTCCAGGGACGGCGCGCGGTCCGTGGTCCCACCCTGATTCCCCGCGCGGTTCGGATGCGCGGGCTCGTTGGGGCCGGTAACGGGGCCAACCGTGCGCGCCTATCCGCGTGGGCTTCGGGCGCAGGCTCGCGGGTGGTGTTCGCCGCCGGTTGCCGCGCTTCCAGCCGATGGCGCGGCTCTCTGTGGGGTGACGGTTACTCGTCCCGGTCGTCGCCTTTCGTGTCTGCGACTGTGTTGCTTCGAGTATAGCCAGCGAGGCGGATGGGTCGAGGGGGTGGGTTAGAAACCGCCGTTGCTGGCGTAGACGACCACGAGGACTACACCCACGGCGATCGCTCCCCACATGCGCCTCTTTTGCCGGCTGCGGAAGAGGCCGCGAATCTCGCGGCGGAGGAAGCGTGCGAACCAGTCGTCCTGACGGCGGCCGTAACGACGGCGCCCGTAGGCACCTCGCCCGCGAGAGGGACGTGACGTGGACATCGAGGGTTTGGCGAAAGGGACCGGTGCGAGCGCGGTGATCTCCTGGAATCGCACGGCTCGCTTGTCCCGAAGCGACTTCAGTGCCGCCTCGAAGCTTGCTGCGTCGTCGCGAGTCCTGAGAGGACTGGACTGCCAGGCCAGCTCTGGGCGACCGCCTGCGGTCGACGGTGTCTCGCCAGCCTGGTGCTGCTCCACCCGCCTTCCCACATGCGATGTGTGGCCGACGTAGTGGCCGTAATCGGTGTCGAGGACGTAGACGTAGTAGCGTCGATTGGGGATGGCGGCGTCCCGGCGATCCTGGTCGCGACCGAGGTCTTCGGGCTCGTAGTAACGGCCACGTTTACGCATGGGGAGGCGCATTCTGCCAAGCCGCGTCGCGCGGCGCATGGGCGGGAGCGGTTGAGGGGAAAAGGCGCTAGGCTGGTCAGTCCGTGGGCGGTTAGCTCAGATGGTTAGAGCGCTGCGTTGACATCGCAGAGGTCACTGGTTCGAATCCAGTATCGCCCACCAGACTTGACGGTAGACAGTACCGGAGCGCCGAGGGCCACTTCCTCGGCCTCGCCACCGCGTAGGGGACTGTTCTCCGGCATCGGGATCGTGTAGCGGATCGTGGCCGCGCCGGGGGCGACGGCGATCTCCTTCACGAACGAGCGGATGAAGGCCTTCGACTCGGTCAACTCGCTCTTGGCGAGGAACTGGTTCATGTCCTTCGCGTAGGCGGTGATGGTCTCTAGGTCAGCGAGCACGTCGCGCCGCTCCGAGAGGGCACCCCGCGCCTCCGCGGCCGCCTGCTCCAGCCGCTCGCGTCGCTCCTTGTGCTCGCGCACGCGGGGCAACACATCGCTGATATCCAACTCTGTCGTCTCCATGAGGTGGTAGAGCCGGTCGAGCCGACGCCGCACGTCGGCAATCTCCGACTCGATCGTCTCCAGCTTCTGGTGCTGCTCGCGCGCGACACCATCCATCTCCTCCCCAACGAGCCGCACGAGGTCTCGGATGTTGGACTCGGTGAGGATGTTGGTGCGGATCTGGTCGATCACGAGACGCTCGAAGCGGCGCGCATTGAGACGGGGCGCCTCACAGGCCCTGCGGCCCCGCTTGAGCAGCGACTGACAGACGTAGTAGGAGAACGCCCCGCCCTTGGAGTCCTGGCCGGTGAGGGCGCTTCGGCAGTGCTTGCAGCGAACCAGCCCGCTCAGCAGGTAGGAGCTACCGACGCGGCGTGGGTGGACGCGGCTGGGCGCCCGCGAGCGCATGAGCGACTGCACGCGGCTGAACAGCTCCCTCGAGACGATCCCCGGGAAGGCGTCCTCGACGCGCACGGGCGGCGCCCCGTCCTGGGCGGTGAGGCCCCACACGAGCGTGCCCGTGTAAACCTCGTTGGTGAGGAGGATGTGGACGCCGTTCTTCGACCAGGATCGCCCGGTCGGGTTCGTGATGCCGTCGTCGTTGAGCGTGCGGGTGATCTCGGTGACGCCCTTGCCGGCCGCAGCGAGCGCGAAGATGCGCTCCACGACGGGAGCGGTATCGGGGTCAGGTTCCAGCTTCGGGCGCTTCTTCGCGCCGTCCTGAACGTGGACTTTCTTGTACCCGTAGGGCGTGCGGCTCGAGACCCAGAAGCCGCGCGAGGCGGCCTCGCGCATACCTCGGGCGACCTCCTGAGCCAGGTTCTCCGAGTAGAACTCGTCGACGCTCTCGATGATCGCCTCCATGAGCTTGCCAGTCGGAGTGTCGTCGGCGTGCTCGGTGATCGAAGTCACCCTGATGCCACGACGGCGGAGCATCGACTTGAAGGCAACGGCGTGCTCGCGCTTGCGGGTAAAGCGGGAGAACTTCCACACCAAGATCTCCTCAAAGGGGGCATCGTCGGCGCTGGCCGCATCCAGCATCTGCCGGAACTGCGGTCGATTCGCGACGCGTCCGCTCTCCGCCTCGTCGACATACTCGTGGGCGACCAGGTAGTTGTTCTTCTCGGCGTAGTCGCGCAGCGCCCGCAACTGGGCGGCGACGGAGAGATCGACATCCTGGCGGTCGCTGGACACGCGCGCGTAGAGCGCGGCCGGCGTCGGGTCGGGTCGTTCGCTCATCGGTCTGGTTCTCCCCGTTGCTCCTCGTTCAGCGTACCGAGCCGTCTCCCATACAGGTGCGGCCCTCGGTGAAGATGTGGCCTACCTGTTACGTCGGAGCGAGCACTGTCGCTGTGAGTGCCAGCAGCGGGGCTCCACTTTGTCTCGGGCAACAGATAGCCTCAGAACGTCCGTTCTGAAAAGAGCATACCCCATGGCCGGGCACTTACGCAGCCTGACCGGCGCCCGGAGTATCTGGGTCGTCTTCAGCCGCGCTCGTTTCCGGTCCAGACCCGTCGCCTGAAGGAGAAGGTTCCTGCTGACGCCGTAGATGCGCCCGCACGATCATGCGCGCAAGTATCCGCAGTCCAGACTCGAGTTGCTCCCGCTGCTCCGCCGTGTAGGTCTCCTGCCTCGTTTCGCCGTCCATTTCCACAAGCTCCCGTCGGTTGTTCCCCACCGTCCCCCAAGGCTGCCTCACGGGGAACAGCCTGGAAGGGGGTGCGGCCATGAACCCCTTGCACAGGTGTAGAGGACTCTGCCGGGTCCCATCACCGCGGCCCGCGCCACCCTCTTCCCTGCTTGGTGGCGGCCGGATGCTACAGCGCGGTAATGCCGAGCTGGTGGGACGCCCTACGGTGCTGAAGCCATATGCTGTCTGACAGCGTGGACACGATGACGGAGCCACTCATCTCCCAGGACTTCTATGACCAACTCGTCGATCTCGTGCGGACCTTTCCCGAGCGAGCGGGAGCACTCATCGACGATGCTGGTGGCGCTCCCACCCGAGGCTCGCGGATTGACCGCGAGCTTGGCGAGCTCGCCGACCCGGAGCCGCTAAAGACATCACTCTCACTCGGGGCGCAAGCGCTTGAACACGCGGCCGATCATCTGTTCGCGCTGTCCGATGCGTGCGTGAGCCCCGTCAAGCCCTTCGCCGCCCTCACTTTGGCGCGGGGCGTGCTCGAGTCGGCTGCGACCGCCTTGTGGGTATTCGACACCGACATTGAGGGGAAGGAACGTGTCGAGCGTGGGATGTCGCTGCGACTCGTTGGCCTGGAGGATCAGAGAAGGCTATCTCGGGCGAGTCCTGCTGGCCTAGACACCGATGAAGTCACCCGGAAGATCACGAGTCGGATTGAAGAGATGATGTCGGAAGCGGACGCACGTGGCGTGGAGCCTCATCGGAACCGGCGCATGAAGGTAGACGGCTTTGGGTCGAAGATGCCGGGCCGACTGGAACTCGCGAGCAGAGTACCGGGCGGAGAATTCGACTACCGGCTTCTTTCCGCGGTTGCTCACGGCCACTCGTGGTCTTTGTTGGGAGTGGCCTTCAAGGTCTCCGAGAAGCAGAACATAGCAGTCAAGAGTCCAGAACCCATCGTCTTGGTGTACGTCTGCTCGCGGGCCATCGAGTTCTTCGCTAGAGGTTTATGGGCGCATGTGTACCTGCATGGCTGGAAGAGTGGTCCGTTTGCCCGCCTGCTGGAAGAGACCTACAACTCAATCAGACTCACCCCGGAACAGCGATTCTGGCGATCTCAAGCGTCAGCCCACATGTAGCTCCGACTTGCCGCCTCCACCCCCTACAGGGGTCGAGGTTGCTCTACCTCCCTTTGCACCATTTGCCCAGATCCGGTCTGTTGGGGTCTGACAGACGGAGTCGAAAGAGGAACGTAGGTACAACATGCCCGACCAGCACCCCGAATGTGCAGCAGCGACGGGCGTTTTGCATGCGGCATTTTGTCCCAGGGTCGTAGCAGGCAAGTCCCCCTACTGGAAGTGCTCCGCACGGCGTTTCGACAAATTGTCACCCCACGCGAGGTAGTGCAGGGAGCAGCGTTCGGGTGCAGCGGGAGTGGCCCGGCGCCAGATGGGACCGAGCGGTCCATGCCAGCCGAGCACCTCGGTCGTGGTACTCGCAAGCGGCACGCTGGACAGGCGGGCGGCGGTGTTGAGGAAGACTCCCTCGGCGTGCTCCGTCTCGAACACGAACAGCACGAGCGGCGCCTGACCACCATGGTCGGGACGCGCGTAGCCGCTCGCGAAGTAGCGGCGATAGGCGTTGAGCCGCTCCGGCACGCGCTTCGGCGTCGTGGCCCGTCGCTCGTACTCGAGCAGGCACCAGCGCAGGTCGCCCCGGTACCCGAACTGGAACGAGGCGTCGGGGTGGATGACATACTGCGTCTCGTCGTCCCGGTAGGCGATCTGCGACCGGTGCGTGGGCAGCAGGTCGACCAGCTCGTAGCCCCGCGAGTAGGCCACCTCGCTGCAGAGCATGTCGAAGAACGCCAGCAGCCCCCGCTGGTGACTGCGCTGCGAGGCGAGGGCACGCAGCGCCGTGCCGGCGTGGACACCCGCGTCGGCCCGCTCCGAGCTCCAGCGGTCGAGCACGGTCCCCACGGCGGCGCGGTCGCGCCGCGCGAGGTAAGTCAGCCCCTCGTCGGTGAGGGCGAGTGCATCCCCGTCCCGTCGCGCCAGACCCTTTCTGCGCAGCGGGCCCAGCACCTGGTTCACGCGCCGGTCGCTCACCCCGCCCAGCAGTCCGCCCATCTGCTCGGTCGTGCACAGCGGCCACGCTGCGAGTAGGTCCAGTGCCTGCTTCTCCGCGGCCGTCAGTTGGAGCGCGAGCGCATCACCGAAACTCTCACCGTTCGTCAGCGCCGTGGCCCGTACGGAGCCTGGGTAGTTCTGGTCGGGGTCCGGCCCCCGCCGCCGGGCGTGGATGGGATGTCCGGCCATGTCACCCGCCGCGTCCACCATCCGCGCCAGGCTGACGTCAGGGGCGATGACGGGTATCTGCCCGAAGTCGTGGCCACCGGGTTGCCAGACGCGCGCCCACGCCCCGCCAACCAGCACGTCGCTCAGAGTCGCAACGGCGCAGTGATGAAAGTCCCAGGACTCTCCCGGTATTCGCACGGCGCGCCGTGTGTCCTGGCAGGAGTCGGTCACGACCAGGGTGACCAGGGGGCGCTCGCCGACGCCGAGGCGCTCGATGGTCCGGACGCGGTAGCGCAGGCTGGCGGGGGTCAGCATCGGCCCCTGGCGCACCACGCCCAGCGAGCGCTCGCCTGCGAGGGTGATGAGCGCGTCGTACGGCCCCTGGCGGTAGTGGTCGACGCGCACCGGCGCCTTCTCCGGGTCGGCCTCGGCGACAAGTGCCGCCACCTTGTAGACGAGGGCGACGGAGTCGAGGCGCTCCATGAGCAGCCGGAACCACTGGCGGGACACGGGATAGAGGCTTGGCACGTCGTCCGGTATCGCCGCCCCCAGGGCCGAGATGCCCGCGGGCGTTGGGAAGTAGCGCTGCTGCGGCCGCCCCCCCAGCGCCGCCAGGCGGTGCGGGCGGCTGTCCACGAGGCCCCGCTTGCGAAGCTGCCCTAGCCGCCCGCGCAGGGTCGAGGCGGGAACGCGGTTGAAGCTTGAGAGTTCGTCCACGGTCGCGAACGGCGCCTCGCACAGCTCCCACAGCGTCTCGCGCAGTCGGTGCGGCAGGAACGGGTCGAGTGGCTCTTGCGAGGCGGTTTGCGCCTCACCGTTGAGTGCGCGCGTCGCCTTCGTGATCGCCCTGGTGGTGTCTCCCACTTCGGCCATGACGGCTCGGGGCAGGGCGCGGCCCTCCTGGCCGCGCTCGAGGAAGCGCCACAGCGTGTGGCGTGAGACGCCGAAGGTCGCGGCCGTGCATCCCCGGCCGTGGCGCTCGGTGTGCGCGCGTAGGTAGTCGCCGATGACGTGGAGCAGTCTCGGTTCCAACGTATCGCTCCGGCATCCACGGTCCATCGTACATACGTTCTATTCCTGGCGCACCTCGTCGCGGGGAGGCTCCTGTGAGAGTGCCTCTGCGCCCACGAGCGGAAGGTAGTGCAAGCACACGCCACACTGAGGCGGCTTGCAGATTAGTCCGCTGAGACGTCAGCCCGGCAACGACCTGCACTGCGGTTGGTTGCGGCCACGATGGCAGGCGGGCCCCGCAGCAGCAGCTATCGAGGCGATTGGCAGCCTCACGGATAGACTGTGCATATGGCCGATCTAATCGCAGACCTGCTCGAACACACACGTACGTTCGAATCGCGGTTCGACTCCGCGCGCACTTCTCCCCCCTGGTTCCGAGGCCACGCCCAAGCGGACTGGCCGCTCCTGCCAACAGCGCTGAGGCAGACCTTCATTGACGCGGCGAACAGATTCTCTGCTGGCTTGTCGCCGCCTGGGGGACAGACTGCCGGAACCGGGCTAGAGCTCGTTGCCAACGATCGATTTCGAACAGACGCTACGCCATTCTTGATGGGATCCGAAGACCTTGTCGCGGTATACATGGAAGCCAGACATGCAGAGCTTCCTAGTCGTCTTTTGGATTGGACACTGAGCCCGCTGATTGCCCTCTTTTTCGCATGTGTATCACACCCCGACAAGAGTGGAGCAGTATTCACGCTGAGCCCAGCTACTCCGTACTACTACTCAAGAGTGGGTTCGCAATTTCCCAACGGCAGGGATCTGATGAAGACTGACATGGCTCCTGTCTCCGACGACCATCCCGCATTCACGGGCATGGTATCCAAGCTGTTCACGGCAGGCGATGCAGCCGTATCGCCAAGCCTCGCGCCCGATCCCGCCTTGAGTATCGCCTTCAAGCAACACTATCGCATGCCCCTATTGCAGACGTCCCTTGGAGGCGTCTTGCCCATCCGCCCACGTCACCAAACCGCGAGGCTCGCTGCTCAACGCAGCTGCTTCACGTTTCATCCTCCCGAATTCACTGGGACGATTCCGGACGGGGACCACCTTCAGCGCTTCGAGGTACCAGCCAAAGCTAAGGAGCAAGCCCTTGAAGACTTGAGGCTCTTGGGCATCGACGAAGGGTCCCTATGGCCTGGCACCGACGGCGTTGCATTGGCTATCAGACGGAGTTGGCAACTCCCGTAGCCCCTCAGCCCCGTGAGCACCAGAAGGCAGTTGTGCGGGGGGATGACAGGCTTGGGGCTGCGCTTCCTAGACCTTGCGGCTACAACCTTGGTCGAACCCCCTTCCCCAAGCCGCCCGCGCCCGCAAAGAGGTCGAGTGCGGTCAGCGCGGCATCGGGCGTGGGGACTCACTGCGTGCCGCATTGTGTCCATGGGAGGGTTCCTACTCGCTTTCGAAGCCTGATCCCGGCTCGAAGCGCAACTCGCGTCCGTTCTCGGTGACTGTCCGCACCACCTGCTCAGATGCACCCTCTGGCAGTCGCGCCTCGATCTCGATCGTCACTGTCACCTCGGCACCGGACGAACCGACGAGGTGGGCAACGACCTCTTCCGCGATCTGGCTCGCTGCAAGGCCTACGCGCGTTGGGTCGACGCGCACCGATCCGTGGTACCGGCGATGCGTGGGGGTGACTGCGGGAACCAATGGAGGCTGATCACCTGAGGGCGGCGTGGTTGGCAAACCCGGCGGCACAGAGCCATCTGGAGTCGGTGACGGCTCCGTCTCCGGCACCTCTGCGTCGAGCTGCGGTTGGGCGACGTCACGCTTCACAATCAGGCCAGCGTTGTCCGGAGCTATCGCGATCTGCTCCCCACCCCGCAACCCGAGGTACCGCCCCGCGTCCTTGTCGAACGACTCGGCATAGGCGAAGGTGTCCATTCGCCACGTGAGCAGCGCGACGCCGTCGCGGAGCGCCTCCACCAAAACCGTCGGGCCTGCGAGCCTGGGCAGGTACAACTGCTGGGCGAAGTCCTCGACAAGAGTACGCACCGGGACATCGTCTCCGCGCCAAAGAGGGACATCGTCGATGGCCTTGCAGGCGATGGTGCCCCCAAGCGTCGTGACTAACAGTTCGTCGCGGCGTAGTTTGGCGCCGGCGCGAACAGCGAGCGGGTCGCTGCCACTGAGACGGGATGCTTGCCACTCGATGGAAGCGCCGGGGTCCTTTTTCTGCGTTGGCGCCAGCACCCACTGGTAGGTTTCTGGGAGCCGTGCGGTTGCAGCACTGTCAGCCGAGTTGCGCTGGGTCTCGGCTTGGCGTGCCTGATGCGGGTCGAGGTTGAGCTGGTCCCGATCCTTCAGGATCGAGTCCCACGCAAGGTAGCGTCTGATCGCTTCGTCGAGGTCCTGAAGGCGCACTCTGTCGGCGGCGAGGAAGACGAGCGTATTGCGGTAGAGGCGCGGCGCGCTCCCCCGCGACTCCAGGATTGCCTGTGCAGCGGCCTCGGCGGCGTTGTCACCCGGCGCGCGCGAGTAGGCGTGGTCGATATCCAAGATGACCAGCCGCGCTTCGAGTTCGTCGGGCACTTCTCCGCCGTCGCGCGGCATGAGGTGAGCACGGGCGAAGTCCCCTCGGCGCTGCACGTCACGGGGCTGGAGCCCCAGGTCGATCTCAAGCCGCCGCCTGAGTTCGGCGTGAACCGCGTCTGGGTTCTGCTCCAGCTGCAGCGCTCGGTCTGCTGCCAGTTTGGTGACTGTCGGCTGCGTTGAGTACCAGTACCGCGAGCCGTCCTGGTAGAGGTACGTGGCCTGCGCGGCCAGCCGGCGGATGGCGTCCCCAAAGACCTGCGGAGACTCTCCCGGCATCACGCAGCCGAGCTTGACGCGACGGTCCTCGATACCCCGGTTGGTGGCGGACGATGTCGGTGCTGAGCCGAGGTAGATGGTGCGGGCCGCGCGGCACGTGGCGCGGAGCTTGCCCAGGTTGGTGACCTCGCCATCGATGGTAAGTGGAAGCGAATTCGGGCCGTCTACATCGGCCTGGATGATGGGTCTCCAGTTGTCGGAGAGGTATCGGGTGAGCTCGGGCTCCACGCGCGAGTCGTCGATGGGGATGGTCGAAGGCAGGATGAGGGGATTCCTGTCGCCCTTCTGCCAGAGACTGTGGATGACAGTGGCCATCAACCGCAGTACGCCTCGCGTACGCTGGAACTTCACAAGAGTCGACCAGTCCGAGTACAGGCGGTCGAAGATCTCCGGGTGGATTGGATACGCGGCCTGGATGCGCCGCTCGTAGTCGGCGGTCAGACACTCCGGCGGGAACTCACCCTGCTGCGATTGATAGAGCTCGGAGAAGGCGCGAGCGGTGAGGTCCCGCTGCTTGAACGCGTCGGTGCCGATGAGCGGCTCGAACAGCCGCCGCCGAACGATCTCGAAGCCTTCCTCCGCGCTCGCAGGACGCCACGAAGACTCGATTCGGCCCACGACGTTTTGCAGACGGTCGAGCGCCTCGCGACCACGGATGCCGCCGACCTCCACATCGTCGGCCTGCGTGTTGGGTGAACCACCCGTGTCCGAGGCGGGGAGCGAGATCAGCAGCAGACAGTCCTTGGCGGCCCGGGCCGCCTCCGTGAGCGCTTGGGCGAAGGTGAACTGCACCTCGAAGCTGCCTCCGGGCAAGTCCGATTCGTCGTGCAGTTGACGCGCGTAGGCGACCCACTCGTCGATCAGGACGAGACAGGGACCGTAATCATTGAACAGCTCACGCAGCTTGTCGCCGGGGCTTGTGGCACGCTCGTCGTCTAGCGCGACGCGAGCATATGCCTCGGCGCCCCCGAGTTGATAGGCGAGTTCGCCCCAAAGCGTGCGTACGATCGTGCCATCCGGCTTCTCGACCGGGTTGCCTGGGGATATCTTGTTCCCAACCAACACGACTCGCCGTACTGAGGGCAATTCCTTGACTTCGGCTTCCGCCACAACTGCGTCCACGCCAGCGAGATCGCCAGCCGGCACGCCGGAGAAGAGGTGATATAGGGCGAGCATCGAGTGAGTCTTGCCGCCGCCGAAGTTCGTCTGAAGCTGCACGACCGGATCGCTTCCCTTGCCGGCCAAGCGGCGAACACCGCCCACGAGGAGTTGCTGGAGGCTCTCGGTGAGAAAAGTGCGCCGGAAAAACTCGACGGGGTCGCGGTACTCGTCGCTGCCCTCGCCGAGGTGGACCTGCCAGAGATCGGCTGCGAACTCTGCCTGCTGGTAGTTACCGCTCGCCACATCGATGTGCGGATTTACGACCTCGCGCCAGGGCTTCAGGGCTCCTGCTGCCGCCGGTTCGATGAGCGAGCCCCCGGCTCGCCGTTGTTCGCTACGGGTCTGCTCGTCGATCACAAGGCGGCGCAGCTCGGTTCGCATGCGAGCTACCTCGTCGGCCTGCGGGGCAGAGATTGCTGTAAGGAGACGCGCCGTGGAGTCGAGTGCCCGCTCAGCATCATCGCTCGAGAAGCGCTGCTGGTGAGCCCACTCGTTCCGCCAGTTTCGCAACTCGCCGGCGATGGCGCGCTCGGTTTGGCCGAGCGTCTGACGGAAGACGTCGTTCCACGAGTACACCATGAGGCTGAGCAGGGCGGCGCTATCCCAGTCCGCTAGCGGACCGTCGGTTGAAAGGCGGCTCTCAGTGCGGAAGTAGGATCGCGCAACCTCATCGGCTCGTTTGCGGTGAATGTTGACAAACTCCCGCTCGACGAACGGCCCGAGGCCGTCCCGGAGCAGATCCATCGCCTTGCCCACGCGTTCACGGTTGGTAATAGCCACTGGTGTCGCCTCCGGCGTTCTATTCCAGAGATAGGCCCCGGCGCCCGAACTCCGCGGCAATGGAATCGTATACGGCCCACGCATCGGCTTGCGCTTGTGCGGCCTCTTGGGTCGTGGGCTCCGGCCAATCGCCCGGGTACCTGGACTCAGCGCCCCACTCGGTGAGCCTCGCGAGGATGTCGGGGCCGGCTCCAGCGGGCCAGGCGCCTGGAACGAGGTTGCGCAGGCGCCTCAGGTCGTGGGTATAGGGGAACTCGATGTCCTCCAGCACCAGTGCGGCCTTCAGCGCCTTCTCGGCGGCCTGCTGGGAAAACCAGCAGACGTAGCGCGGCCTTCCCGCTTCCCGCGCCATCTGGCCCGCGATCTCAAGGTCGTCCAGCGCGTAGCGCAGCCAGCGGCGCGCTTCGGCTGCGGCCTCAGACTCGCTCATACAGAATTCTTCCCTCGCGCAGTGCGGGCCGCAGCACTGTGCCGATGACGTGCCCCCGCCTTGCGATGTGGGAGGGGGTCGTCACCACGATGTCTTTCGCAGCAGGCAGGTCCCCGAGTGCGACATGCATCTCGATCGCCGTCTGTCGCCTGTCTGTTCCGTCGGGCATGACGACGAGCAGGTCGATATCGCTCGATTCCGTTGCGTCGCCTCTCGCCCGTGAGCCAAAGAGAAGAATGCGATCGGGTTTGAAGCGGCCAGCTAGGCGGTCGACCATCGTCGCGACGACGGCCTCGATCTCTGATGCGCGCTCGCGGTCGGTGGTCGTCATGTGGTCGCCTCCTGCGCTCCGTCGATAGCAAGGGCACCCTGCTCGACGACAGCCGCTCGCGCTTCACCCGCGAGCCTGACGATCTCCGGCCATGACTGTACCAGTCCGTTATACGCCAGGGCGTCGGTGGAACGGCGTTTGCGCTCGCTGACCACGTAGAGGCGGTAAGCGAGTTCGCGGGCAGTCTCTGCCTGGCTGCCGAGCTTCGCCGCGAGCGCGCCGGCGGCCCGCTCACCCCCTGATTCGAGCAGGCGGATCAACTGCTGCGTCATCTCCCACACGGTGAGCCGGGAGTCGGTCTCTGGATCCCAGTCGGGGTTCAGTTCCGACGGCTTGAGGATGCGCACTGCGCCGCGTCTCGACTCAACGACTCCCGCACGGACGAGGCCTTCAACGCTGGTGCTCTTTGCCTTGGAGAGCTGCTCAGCGACGCCATATTCGCCCTCCGCGTAGCCGTGCTGCTCGAACCAAGTCAGCGCCCAGCGGCTGTCGGCGTCAAAGTCTCCCTCTTGCTCCTCGAGGACCTCGTCGAGCGTCTCGTTGATGAGAGCCAAAGCCTCGCGAACCGACATCGTGCTGCCGTCTGCATTGAGCACCTCCCTGTATCGGCTGAAGACTGCCATGCCAGGGCCGATTGAGGCTTGTGCAAGGTCGACGGGCGCGATGTTGGCGTGCTGCATGTGTGTAACGGCCGGTGGGAACTCGGCACGGAGGATCTCTTGAATTTCACGTCGCGTAGCTGTTGGAGCATCGGTTTCCCGCGCACGGCAGACGAGCACGATGCTGGAGGCCAGCGCATTCGACGCCAACTCACGGGTCCGTCCTTGTCGCTCCGTCCGAATTGGCCAAGTACCGCTAATGGCAAAGCCCGCCCCGATCACTGCGTCGAGAAACGTCTCCCACCCTGTGCTACCCCGCCCCTCTTCCGACGCTTCCGACTGCTTGAAGGCGTAGTAGATCGTTACCGGAAAGAGAGACGAAGATTGTTCGTGCAAGAGGCTGAGGGCACTCCTCATGCCACCGAGAAAGAACTCCTGTGCGGCGTGTGTACTGCCTTGTCGGTGGGGAGCTGCAACTAGCTCTTCATCCTTGGGAACTGTGATTGTGGAGAACAAGTCTGGAAACGTTCCGCGCAAGGAGCGACGCATCCAGACGTAGAAGAAGTCCGATAGGTCGGCATAAGGAACGTTCCCGTAGTAGGGAGGATCGGTGGATACGACATACGCCTGTATCTCCGTTCCGGAGTGCTTGGAGGTTCCACTGGCAGCATCGCTTTGGAAGGCCTCACCCGCTTCGCGGGCGGGAAGGGTTCCGATGGCTTTCCTCACCCACTCTACCTGGGCCATCCAGTTCTGCGTGGACGATGAGAAGACGTTGGCCTCGGCGAAGTCCCACACGATTGGAATTGCTTGACGGGCGAAAGCGCCGGCGACTTTGTCGCCGGCGCTTTGCCATCTGGCGACGGTGCAACTGCTGTCGGCTGTGCGATCGACCGCAAACGCCAAGTAGGTCGCAGCAGCATCTGCGTAGGCTGTCGCCCCCGTGCCACCATCCCGCAACGGCACGCCATCATCTTCGAGACCCGCTGCCTCCGCATCGCGTCGGACGCATTCCTGCGCCTCCCCGACCAAGTGGGAGAGAGTACCCAGCGCGACCAATTGGCGGTCCGTGAAGAGATGGCCGAACGTTTCCATGCCGTAGGGCCTAACCCCGATGTACTGGCCGCTCCCAGAGATTTCGATCTGAGCCTGCCATTCGGGCCGTGCGAGGCGTCCAACTCCCTCCGCCTCCGCTGTCGGTGACAGATACACCCGTTCCCGATCTCCCTCAGCGACGATGGCCAAGAGGCGTGCGCCCATGCGACCTGCTTGCCCTTCCGACTTGATGTAGTCCGGCGAAATTGGCGTACCTGAGACTAGGCAGGCAAAGCTGGCGCGTCCCACCTTCGTCCCGTTCTGCGCTGACTCAGGTGGCATGCCGGCTCTTGTGGCGAACCGATAGTGACTGCCCTCAATCACCGGCTCTACGTATGCCTCTCTGCCCTTCTTTTTCGAAAGCACGAACGTGGATGCCAGTGGCACTTCCACATCAGCGAAGGCGGGGTTTGGACTCTTCACCGTGCGCACCCAAAGCCAAGCAATGACGGTCAGGTTGCGACCGACATAGCCTTCGAGGTCCGGCCGGTCCTCTGCCATCTCTTCCGTAACGGGCACCTCCGGGTAGAGGTGCCCGATGCGCGTCTCAGCCTGATTGCGCATCCACTGACCGTAGTACCGCACATCGTCCGCTAAGCCCTGAGAGCCGCGCCAAGCTTCATTCATGAGGCGATTTTCCGACCGGGCCTCCGGGTTCACTGGTGGGCGGCCGGCGAACTTGGGCGGTATCTCGATCATGGCCTTGTTGATGAGCACCGCGACAGGGTTCAGGTCGGAGGCATGCGCCTCAAGCCCTAGCCGTTGCGCCTCAACGGGCAAGGAACCACCGCCAGCAAACGGGTCGTGGAAAGCCGGCAGCACATGGCGATCAAACAGATTCTTCGCGCGCGGGTGATCGGCATTCTCGGCACAGGCGCGTCGCCACGACTGCCATATCTCCTCGCGCGCGCGCTCCAGCACAGCCTCGTTCGTAGTGTTCTCCCACCGCACGAGCTCCTCGATGATGCCGAAGAGACGCTTGCGTTCACGCTCCTGGGCTCGCTCGGTTGGGAACAGGTCCGGATTGGCGGAGGGGTCGTCCACCATCTGGGAGAAGATCACGGCCCTGGCCGCGGCCAGCGGGCGACGCGCCCACCACAGATGCAGCGTGCTCGGGTGGCCATGTCGGATCGACTTCTCGCGCTTCGACTCTTTGTTGATAGCGTCGAGCGGCAGCGCCACTTCGATGAGTTTCTTCTTAGCGATGACCGGGGGTGGGTCCTGCGTCACTTCAGCGCTCTCCCTCACTGCCCAAGCGGGTTGGCATTGATCAGTTCGATGGCGTACCGAATGTCGTAGGCCGCAACTGTAGGCGGCAGCGGAACCGAACACGGAGAAGGCGGAATGTGAGCGAGGATACCCGCAATCCGTAGTTCACCAGTGGACTGTCCCTCCGAGAACACAACTGGTCCACCGCTCATACCCGCGTCTGCCCGACCTTCGATGAGCAGGCGTCCTTCCCCGGCCAAACCGGTGAACGTTCCAATCTCTACGTTCAATGCCGGCGGGCTGTCTTGGCTAGCAGGGAAGCCGATGGTGTAGACATCCTGACCTGCAGCTAGCCCAGCCGAAGACGTCGTGATGGGTCCCGGCCTGATCAGGCCTCCACCCAGCCTCAGAACTGCCACATCGACATTGCGAGGCGCGACCTCCAGTGCGTTTCCGGTGCCAACAAGGGCAAAGACCTCGTTGCTCCACTGGTCTTCGCGAAATAGCTCCATCCACCCACGGGGTGTGACCCCGTTGACGACGTGATGTGCAGTTACCAGGTACTCGTGACCTCCGAGTTCAATGACGAACGCCGTCCCGGTAAGACACTCGCCCCTCTCGTTGTGGTACCGAATGGGGACGACTCGAGACTCCATGCCATCCAGGGTTACCGACACGCGCTCAGCGTACTCTGGCGTCACGAGGGAACCTCTGAGCGGGCCAGCAGCTCGGCAAAGTCGTAGTTGACACTCGTCACCCCGAAGTCCGGCTCGCGACGGAAGGGGCGGCGGAGGTAGCTCACGCGCTCGCCACCGTCTTCGAGGAACTCGACGAGCGCGAGGATGAAGCGCTCCGGCTGGTTGAGCGAGTAGAGAATCTCGTTCTTCGTCACGGTTACCGTGTCCGCTCCGGCCACGCGCCCCTTTACCTCGATGAAGCGCAGACTCGCCTTGCCCTGTGGGTCGCGGCTCTCGACATCGTAGCCGAGCCGCTCGAACTCCCGATCGACCGGCTCGAAGCCGAGGTCACGCTCGACGTCCATTACCGCCGCTCGTGCCCTCGCGGCAGCTGCCTGCCTGTCAGGCGAGGTCGATGTCGTCGGCTGTGGCTTGCCGGTCATTGCTGCGATCAGGCCAGCGGGAACAACCATGAGCCCGCCGAGCACGACTGGCGGCAGGGCAGATACCTGTGCCTCGCGGTCGAGTTCGGCAAGCCGCCGCTCCAGGCGCCCCTGAAGGTCGTCTGCCCGCCTTCGCGCCTCCTGCGCATTCAGCCGTGCGTTCGTCTTGCCTGCGGCCTCTTGCTCCGAGAGTCGGGCTGCTTGGTGGTCCCAGTACGAGATCTCCTTTGCGAGCCGGTCCTTGACCGCCGAACGTGTCTTCTCAACCCAGTCGATGCGGCGCTCGCGCACTTCAGTGACGTGCTGGGGTACGACGTTGGCGATCGCGTGCTGCATAGCCCGCTGCTCGAGCTCACGCGTGATCCAGGCGCACTCCGGACGGGCAAGGAAAGCGTCCACATCCGGCTCATCGTCGCTGAGAGGTCTGTAGTCGAGGTATGGCGCGTACTGCATATGGCGCGCATCGCCCTCGGCGTCCAGTTCGACATACAGCATCTGCTTCGAGATCGTCCGGCGCTCGCCTGACGGCAGCAGGCTTGCGTCGCGCACGGCGTGCTCCGCATAGAAGAGCACGCGCGGCTCCATCCCCGGATCACGGTCGTCGACAAGGACCGTTCCCCGCCGAAGCAGGTCGCGGTGGCGCTCCAGCGTGAGATCGAGCGTCGCGTCGAGCAGTGGATGTCCCGGGCAGATGAAGGCTGCTAGTGGCTGCCCCTGAGGCGAGATCAGTTCCTTCTCAAAGGTGACCCGCTCGTACCGTTCGAGCACGGGTTCTCCGACTCCGATGACCCGGTCGCGGTAGCGGATAGGAGCCGGCACGTGCGTGATCTCGTGCCGCCGTGGCTCGCGCTGGCGAATCGTCCCGCCGAGCCGTTTGAATGCCTCGGTGAAGAACTCCTCGATGTAGTGGGGCTGGAGCCGTCTCGCCTGCGCTCGCTCCATCTCCTCGCGCACGCTCGCTACGCGGCTGCTGTCCATGATCTCCGTGGCCAAGGCGCGCTCCTCGATGAGCTCCTGGATGTGCGGCCGGTCAACCGCCTCCTCAACAGCTTGGGTCAGCCGAGCGCGAACCTCGGGCTGCTCTCCGTATCGGATGGCCTGGACGAGCAACTCGCGCAGCGGCCGACCTTCGAACTGGAGCTTGCCCAACACGTCGAACACTTGGCCACCGAGGGCCTTGCGGGCTTCCTCGATCTTGTCGAGCAGGGTGCGGTAGACATCGCCTTCACGAGTCTCCTCGGCAACGAGGTTCCACAGGTGGCAGACCTCTGTCTGTCCGATCCGATGGATGCGACCAAAGCGCTGCTCCAGGCGGTTCGGGTTCCACGGCAGGTCATAGTTCACCATGAGGTGTGCGCGCTGCAGGTTGATGCCCTCGCTCGCGGCGTCGGTGGCGAGCAGCACCTGGACTGACACGTCGTGCAGGAAGCGCTCCTGCGCTTTCGCTCGGTCTTGGCGGCCCATCCCGCCGTGGATGACCTCCACTGCCTCGCTTCGCCCCAGCAGCTTGTTCGCGATGTTGTCGTACAGGTAATTCAGCGTGTCGCGGTGCTCAGTGAAGATGACGATCTTCTGGTGAGGTGCCGGCTTGGGAGGGTCCGGGTCTCCGGCGCCGTAGGTTGTCGGCTCCTCTGCCATGCTCCGCTGGATGCCCGCGGGGGTGAGCACGTCGTCGCGCAGCACACGGGCGAGTTCGTTCCACTTGGTGTCGCCGGTGCGCCGAACCTCGGCCGCCAACCCCTGAAGGTCTTCGAGGATGGCAATCTCGGCCTTGAGTTCCTCGACGGTGCGGGCGGCCGTGGCCTGGTCGAGGATCTCTTCACCAATCGCCTCGACCTCGTCCTCGGGCGCCTCGTCGAGGTCCTCGATGTCGTCGTCATCGAGCAGGCGCACCCCCGCGTCGAGGGGCATTGCGCCGCGCTGCATGAGTTCGACCTCCCGTCGCCGCCGCTCCAGACGTTCGCGCCGCCGCCGCAGCGACTGGTAGATCGCTTCGGGGGATGAGGCGAGTCGCCTCTGGAGGATGGTGAGCGCGAAGCCAACGGTACCCGCCCGCTTGTCGTTCTGGAGCGCCTCGGCCCGGTTGAACTGCTCACGGACATAGTCCGTGACTGCGCGGTACAGGCGGGCTTCGGCGTCCGTGAGCTTGTAGGGCACGGTATAGGCGATGCGCTCCGGGAACAGCGGGCGCCCATCGAATTTGAGCAGTTTCTCCTTGACCATCCGCCGCATCAGGTCGGACACGTCGACCTGGTGGACGCCGTCGCGGAAACGCCCCTCGAACCGGTCGCCGTCGAGCAGGGCGAGGAAGAGTTGGAAGTCTTCCTCCTTCCCGTTGTGCGGTGTGGCGGTCATCAGCAGGAAGTGGCGGGTAAGCCCGGAGAGCAGTTGCCCAAGGCGGTGCCGTTTCGTATAGCGGACTTCGCCGCCGAAGAACGAGGCCGATAGCTTGTGCGCCTCGTCGCACACGACGAGGTCCCACCGACAGTCTGGAGCACTGAGCTTGGCTTGCAGGTCCTCGTCGCGTGCAAGCTTGTCGAGGCGGGCGATCGCGAGGTCGTTCTCGACGAACCAGTTGCCGGTCCGCGCTGCTTCCATCTTGTCGTTCGTGGCAATCTCGAACGGCAGCTGGAACTTGCTTGAGAGCTCGTCCTGCCACTGCTCAACGAGGCTGCCTGGGCAAACGATGAGGCACCGCTTCAGGTCCCCGCGTGCAATCAGCTCCTTGATGAGCAGCCCGGCCATGATGGTCTTGCCGGCACCTGGGTCGTCGGCTAGCAGGAAGCGCAGCGGCTGCCGAGGCAGCATCGCCTCGTAGACAGCCGTAAT
This sequence comes from Dehalococcoidia bacterium, assembly GCA_009839725.1. Taxonomy (GTDB): domain Bacteria; phylum Chloroflexota; class Dehalococcoidia; order Tepidiformales; family Tepidiformaceae; genus UBA2991. The sequence continues at coordinate 22,956 of VXPF01000011.1, forward strand.
CTGGTGGGGCAACGGATCGACCAGCGACGTGTTCACGGCGAGGACGGGGTCGAAGAGGTGTGCAAGCTGGATGCGCTGCGCCTCAGACGTGAGCCGGAAAAGAGCTCCGTCGCCGTCAAAGCTCCAGGGTCGTCCTACTTCGACCATTTCGAGACGAGGCTCGTCGTGTCGGTAGAGGACTTCGTTTGCGACGTGTCCGGAAGCGTCCTTGTAGGTGAGTTCGAGGGCGTCGGACCCGTACCACTCGATATTGACGACCGTGACGAGGCCGTCAGGGGCGACACCTCGGACGCTGGCTGATGGCTGAAGGTCCTCAAGCTTGGCCAAGTTGCACACCCCGCGCCGACATGCTCTGGCATGTGCCGCTCATCGGCTCACGCGTCTGACTTACGATACGTTCGTTCGCCTGTAGCGGCATTGTGAGGTGGGCCTTGGGCGAGCTGTAGGATTGTGTAGCCGATCATGGCGGCGCCCGGAGCGACGGCGGTCTCCCTTTGTGGAGGGCTGCCGGGCCGTCGCGGAGAATCTACTGGTGGCCGCCAGCGATCCTAGGTCGTCTACGCCATGGGATGGCCATCGGGCAGGCCAAAGGCTCCGCGCCACCCAACGGCGTGCGCTACGCTGGTACGGACACCCTCCGAGACCGTCGGTTTCCAGCTCATAGCGGGCGCATTCGTGCAACGGGATCCGAAGGAAGCGGTATGACTGCTCTGGACGACTCGCCCACCGCGGACCTCTGGATTGACGAGGTCCGCGTGTACAACTTCAGAAACATCGTGGAGGTCCGGGTACCGCTCGAGCCGGGCGCGACGTTTCTTGTTGGGGAGAATAACGCGGGCAAGTCCTCCCTCCTGCTCGCAATCGCAACCGCCTGTGGTGTCCACAGGGCGACCCGCGATGATCTGCATCGGACTGGAGAGACGATAGCTAGCGATGCCACCGTCGACCTGATCGTTCGTTCGGCGGGAGATGAGTTTGCGGAGGTTGTGTCACAACGCCTTGGGGGGAACTACGGTAGCGGGCCAGGGCCGGGAGAATGGACCGCTATTCGCACCCGGCTGTTGGGAAGCGGAGAGTCCCCGTTTCTCGTGGCACGACGAAGCTTCTTGACATGGGACCCGAGTACGCAAGGTTGGTTGGAGACCGGACTCCCGCCGAACTTGCAGGTGCTTGAGTTGTTGGCTGCGAATCTCGTCGAAGCATCCCGGGATGTCTCTGCCGATGTCCTCAGCCGCACTTCCAATTGGGGCCGCGTCTTATCGGACCTCGGAGTAAGCGCGGCAGATCGCGAGAACCTTGAGGAAGGATTGGCCGACCTCAGCACCACATTGCAGGAGGCAAGCCCCACTCTCGGCCGACTCTCGCAGGAACTGCTGAGGATGAAGGATACTCAGTCGGGGATCGAGGAAGTCCAGCTACGCCCGCTTCCCGGCCGCTTGGAAGAGTTGGCACGTTCCGTGGATATCCTTGTGGGCGCCGGTAACGGAACGCCCGCTCTTCCCATGCACCTCCAGGGATTGGGCAGCAGGAGTGTCGCTGCGCTAAGGGTCTTCAATGCTCTCCTAGAACTTCGGATCGGCGTCGACCGGGGTGTGCGTCCGCAGGTGGTTACATTGCTTGAGGAACCCGAGGCTCATCTGCATCCACAGGCGCAGACGGCCATGCAGCAGTTCATTCGGGAGCTTCCTGGCCAAGTCGTCGTCGCAACTCACTCGAACGCATTGATTGGGGAGATCGACCTACAGGCGGTGCGGATACTTCGCACTTCCGCGGAAGGGACGCAGATACACGCTCTAGAACGCAAGACGGCAGATAAGCTCGCCGTATTTCGCCGTTACATATCCCGCCCGCTCGGAGAGCTTTTCTTCGCTCGAATGGTCATACTCGTGGATGGGGCCGCTGAGCGCATCACCTTGCCGGTCCTGCTCAGCCCGCTGCTGGGTCGAGACATTGCAGGTCTTGGCGTAACGATCCTGGATATGCAAGGGCCGAGCAAAGAGTGGGTCCAGAAAGTCATCGCTGCGCTTGATGAACTCGGGGGGATTCTCTGGATTGCCTTCGTCGACAACGACTCCAGCGGGATGAAGGCAATAGACGGGTGCGTCGGTTCGGACGGTGTGCCCCTATCTCCCGAACACCATCAGGTGGTGATTAGCGGTGAAAAGCAACTGGAGCAATTGCTGCTCGACGCCGGGTATGCTCAGGAGATCGAAGCCGTAGCGAATCGCCACGACCCTCGACTCGCGCCGGATCCCCGCGCGGGTGAGCCTCGTCTTTCGCCCTATCTCCCCGAAGTGGAAGCGGAGTACATGGCGTTCCTAAAGAGTTCCAAGGGGTGGTCTGGAGAGTTGATAGCTCGAGAAGCGATGCAGAACGGTCGCAAAGCGCCCCTTGCGGTGATCGAGTTGGCCAGCCGAATTCGAGAAACCCTCAGTATCGACGAGCCTGTGACGGACGAGTATCGAGCGGCCTCCGGGGGAGCTTGACTAAGGTGGTATCGAAGCGGCTCACGGACGATCAGCGAGTAGTCGTGAACACGCAGGCGCGTGTATGCATGGCAATCGCTCCAGCAGGTAGCGGCAAGACCGAGGTACTGATCCGGCGGATTGAGCGCTTGCTAGAGGAGAGCCCGGGCGAGTCTTTTCGGCTACTGGCGGTAACATTCACAGTCAAGGCTGCAGAGGAACTGAAGACCCGTGTTTCGCGCTCCATTGGAGAGGAAGCGTGGCGGATCGACGCGGACACGATCCACGGATTTGCGCTGGACTGGCTACGGCGATCCGGTCAGATGGTTGGAGTCTCACCGGATGTTGTGGTCTACACCGAAAGACGTGATCGCGTCGACTTGCTACGGCGCTTCCTCGATTCCGTTGAGGAAGCGCATCTCGACGAGGGGACTTTGCTCGACATTCTGAATCGGATCGATGAGTTGCGGACGGATCTCGTGAAGCCATGGGAGGCTCCCGATGAGTCGTTCAGGGGATCGTCGTTCCGACTGCGAGAACTCTATGAAGCCTACCTCACTGCCCTAGACGACGCCGGGGGGATCGACTTTCCAGGGATGCTGGCGAAGTTACTGGACCTCTTCGAGGCTGACCCTGCGGTGCTCAGGAGAGTGCAGCGGACGTACCGACAGGTCTTGGTTGACGAAGGCCAGGATCTCACCAAGGCTCAAGCACAGCTGCTGCGCAGAGTCGTCGGGGATGGACTGGAACTGTTCGTTGTCGCTGATGCTCGGCAGTCGATTAATGGCTGGGCAGGCGGCGGTATGAAGTGGGCCGAGATGCTTGTGGGGCCGGATTGCGAGCGACTCGAGCTGCGGCACAACTTCCGCTGTGCAACTCGAATCCTAGCGCTCGCTCGGCAGGTTGCACAGCACTTCAATCCACCTCGCACAGATGCAGAGCCACCCCCGGGAGCACCCGAGGGGCTAGTGCTTTCCTATGAGGCTCAAGACTCCGAAGAAGAAGCCCGCAGGGTCGTCGCCTGGATCGAAGGTCTGATCTCGACCGGCCTAGATTCCACTCGCCTAATTCCTGGGGAAGAACCCCGTGTCGTACCCGAAGACATCGCTGTGATCGCCCGGACTCGCTATGGGCTTGATGATGTTCAAGCCGAGTTGGTTAGGCGCGGACACCAGGTTTCGGTTCAAGTCGACGCAGCTAGCTTTCTGAGGAGTCCCGAGGCGCGTCTGTTCCACGCGCTCCTTGAGGTGCAAGCGAATAGCAACAACCGACCCGCGTGGCGCCGGATCGAGGAAGAGTTGGTGCACATCCTAGGCAGCACCCCTGCGATTGCTGGCGATGAGTACGAGCTTGATGACTTACTCGAGGCTGTCTCTGGAACTTCAAGCTCTAGCTTGGTCGAGACCGTTAGCCGCAGCACCGCGGACGCCGACGGCCTCGAAGGGATCATGGCGGGACTGGGCGCACATGAATACATTGCCGAACCGGACTTGGAGCAACTTGTCGGCTGGTGGTTGGAGTATCGGGCGAGCACCGCGTACCAAGACAGGGACGTGGGAGGGTTCCTCAGGTACTTGCTTCGCGTTCAACAGACCCGACCAGACCAGCCTGGCATCCGGCTAATGACGACCCACCGTTCAAAAGGGCTCGAGTTTCGCGCTGTGGCTGTCGTAGGGCTCACCCAAGGGGCATTCCCCGACTACCGCGCACTGGGCGACGAGCAGGAAATTGATGAGGAGCGCCGGACGTTTTATGTGTCCGTGACACGAGCTTCGCGTGCGCTGCTCCTCACTTGGCCCCGGGTGCGGCGAACACGTTACAGTCAGCGCGACGCCGATCCGTCGCAGTTCCTCGTCGAGGCTGGCATCGTCGTATGAGTAGCAGTGTCGAATCACCAACAGAAGCCCAGATCAGACCGGACTAGGCACATGTGGAGGCGCATGCCGAGGACGGTGGGCGCGTCGTCATCGAGCCTACGGCTATAGGCTGAACAGCACCTCGAAGGTGGTACTGTCTACCGTCAAGTTAGGCCCACCATTTCCGGCTACGCGCAGCGTACCGCGAACCGATCGCTACCCTCCCCTGGCTGCCGCGGCTGGAAGACATCGCCCGTCCTGAAGGACTGCGTGTGCAGTGGCCCGACGGCAGCGAAACCGTGATCCCCGACGTCGAGGCGAACCAGCGCCTGGTCGTCCGTCAGCCGGATCCGTAGGCAGCGAGCGCCACCCCTCCGCCCCCTAGCTACCCGGCGTCCACGAGTAGATCTGCGCGGCGCTGCCCCCCATGAGGGCCGCTCGCTCTGACTCCGTGAGTTGGTCGGTGACGCGGAACGCCTCGACACCCTGCTCGTAGGTCAGTAGCTCGACCGCGCGGGTCCAGTCGGTTCCCCACATGCACCGCTCGAACCCGAATGCCCGGAAGACCTGACCCAGGGGCTCCCAGATGTCGTCGTAGGGAAACGGTTCCCGCGACAGCGTGCAGGCCCCCGACACCTTGATGGCGACGTTGTCGAGTTCCGCCAGCTCAAGGACGGCGGGCAGGTCGGCGAACGGTTGCTCGAGTAGCGGCGGCTCGAAGGGCTGGGGGAGGCCCAGGTGGTCGATCACGACCCGGGTGTTGGGATGGCGCCGGGCGAGCTCCTTGATCAGATCGAGCTTCCGCCAGCACAACACGTTGATCGGAATGCCGTTCGCCGCTCCCGCGGCCAGGATCTGATTGAGCCCGGGGTGATCGGCCGTCACGTCGGGATCCATATAGGTCAACATCATGCGTGCCCCGACGACCCCAGGGCTCGCCGCCCAGCGGGCAACTTCGTCGCCGATGTCGGAGGCTTCCGGGTCGATCGGCTTGATCAGACCGAAGCGCCCGGGATGCCGGGCGTGCACTTCGAGCGCGTAGCTCGCGTCGTAGCGGTACATGCTGTGCGGGGAGACCAGGAGCGCGCCGTCGACGCCAAGGGCATCCATCGCCGAGACCATGTCGTCACCGGTCACCTCGGAGGGGCCGGCGAGCGTCCCGGCCCAGGGTCGCTCGGGGCGGTCGCGTTCGTACGCGTGAACCTGACAGTCGATCGTGAGCAATTCTCGAGTCCTTCTTGTGGGCCCGCCACGGGGTCGCCACCGATCTCACCCGGCGGCACGGTATCACCTCCGGAGGACTCAGCGTGCAGCGTCACCGCCCAGCGGAAAGTTCCCAGTACAGTACGTGCAGGCCCACGAGGCGCCTGCCCCTGCGGGCACGACGCCTGCGTATAGATAGAGGGTGGCGAAGGGAGCCGCGTCTATGAGTGACGGGCGGGTTGTCATCGTCGGTGGGGGCTTCGCGGGGCTGAGCGCGGCGTACACGCTGATGAAGCGGGGCATCACGCCCCTGCTGCTCGAAGCGGGGGAGCGAGCGGGGGGACGGGGCAAGGGCGAGACGGTGGATGGCTTCTCCCTGGACATGGGCGCGTTCGTATTCACCTCCACCTACGACACGGCGTTCCGCATCTGCGAGGAGCTGGGGCTGCCGCTCGTGCCTTCGCAGATGAAGTTCGGCCACTACCGCAATGGGCGGTGGGTGACCACAACGCCGGAGCAATCGGTCCGGAACGTCGTCCGGTCCCTGCGGACGGCCATCACCATGGGCTTCCTCTCACCCTCGGGCCTGCGGGCCGGCTCGAGGGTGATGCGGCAGATGTACCGCGAGGAGCCCTACATGAGCTTCGCCAGCGACAGCCCCCTCGCCGAGATCGACGACGACGAGAGCTTCGGCGACTACCTGGAGCGGCACGGCGTCCCCGAGAAGCTGCGGGTCACGCTGAAGGGGCCGCTCGACATGATCCTGGGCGACCCCGAACCCGCGGGGCAGGCGCTGATGCGGGCGTACATCGGCGAAACGATGCTGAACGATGGCAAGGTCTCCATGCCCGAGCGAGGCATCGGCTCATTCAGCGCAGCGCTGGCCGCGCACTGCTCCGATGCGATTCGCGTCTCGAGCCCCGTCAGGAGAGTCGTCGTCTCGGAGGGGAGGGCGACCGGCGTGGTCGTGGACGGCGAAACGATAGAGGCGGAGGCGGTCATCTGCGCCGTTCCGGGCACGAAGGTCCCGGACCTGATTCCCGAGCTGCCGGAAGCGACTCGTCGCGCGCTCAGCACCATCAGCTACTCGACCGGATGCCGGGTGGTGATCGGCCTCGACCACCCCCCGCTCCCTCCGGGCTGGCATGGCGCGCTCTTCCCCGAGGACGACGACACCCCGCTGCTGCTGGACCGATCCGTCTTCCTGCCCGCCTGCGCGCCTCCGGGGAAGAGCCTGCTCGACCTGCTCATCGGGCGCGAGCGGGCGAAGGAGCTGATCCCGCTCGAGGACGAGCAGGTCAAGCGCGAGCTGCTGGGCGCTGCCCGCCAGAAGGCGCCTCCAGGCTCCGCCCTTCCCGGCGACGACGAGGGCCTGTTCTACCGCGTGTACCGCTGGGAAGAGGCACTGTGCATGGGGACGCCCGGGATGTTGGCGGCGCTGGCGGAGGTGCCGGAGCAGCTCGCGGGGCGCATCGACAACCTGTTCCTAGCCGGCGACTACATGGGCATCCCGTCGGTCAACGGCGCCCTCTCCAGCGGCGAGAAGGCGGCGAACGCGGTCGCGGACCTGCTGGCGGCTGGGGGCAGCTAGCGGAGCTTCTGCCTCAGATGCCCAGGACGCTGTAGTCGCCATCCAGGATCAGGCGGATGGAGACGTACAGGCCCAGCATCGGCAACAGCACCCAGATGGCGTTCGGGTTGAAGATGTAGATCCAGAACTCCCGCTTCGTGATGCGGGTTTGCTTCCGGCCGACGAAGAAACTCACCACGTAGAGCGAGGACGCGTACACCCACTGCCAGAAGAGCATCGCC
>VXPF01000144.1 GCA_009839725.1 Dehalococcoidia bacterium
GGTTCGCGGGGGGCGACCGGGTGATGGGGCTGGTCGCGGGCGGGGGGTACGCGGAGATGGTCAGCGTCCCCCAGCGGCTGGCCGTGAAGGTGCCGGACTCGCTCAGCTGGCAGGAGGCGGGGGCGACGCCTGAGGTGTTCATCACGGCCCACGACGCGCTCCTGCAGTGCGGCCTGCAGGCGGGCGAGCGCGTGCTCATCCACGCGGTCGGGTCCGGTGTCGGCGTCGCCGGCGTGCAGATCGCGAAGATGATGGGCGCCTCGCAGGTGTTCGGGACGGCGGGGAGCGCTGAGAAGCTGGAGCAGGCGGCGGCGCTGGGGCTGGACGTGGGCGTGAACTACCGCGAGCAGGACTTCGCGGAGGTCGTGCGGGAGGCAACCGACGGCGCCGGCGTCGATGTCGTGCTGGACGTGATCGGCGCGGACTACTGGGAGCAGAACCTGCGGGCGCTCGCGCGGCAGGGGCGGATGGTGGAGGTGGGGCTGATGAGCGGCGCGGAGCTTCGGGGCGCAAGCCTCGGTCCATTGCTGATGAAGCGGCTGCAGGTGCGCGGGACGACGCTGCGCGCGCGTCCGCTCGAACAGAAGGCGGCGGCCACGCGCGCCTTCGAGAAGAGCGTGCTCCCGCACATCGCCTCGGGGCGGATCAAGGTGGTGGTCGACAGCGTCTACCCGCTTCGGGAGGCGGCGGCGGCGCAGGCGCACATGGAAGAGAACGCCAACTTCGGCAAGATCGTCCTGGAGCCGTAGGCGCTACTCGACCGTCTCGTACCAGCCCGAGCCGAACAGGTGACCGTCCCGGCGGATGACCCACGTGTGCTTGCGCTCCAGCACACCGGTGTTGGGATTGAGGAAGACGTAGCTCACCCAGCCGCCCTGCTGCCCGATGGCGACCATGTCCGAGCCGAACTCGTAGCCGTTGATGTCGGTACCGACCGAGCCGAGGAGACTGCGGTCACGGACCTCGGGGTCGTAGTGCCCGATGAGGATCCCATCGGGATCCCCGACGAAGACATACCAGGGCCCGTCGACGCTCTCCGGCGCGTTGAAACGGTCGAGCGTGGCTTCGAGCCCCTCGCTCTCGTAGAAGGCGAGGGCGTCGGCGACGAGCAGGCGCGTGTACCCTTCCGGGTCGGCCTGGGTGGGTAGCGGCTCGTACCAGCCCGAACCGATCAGATAGTCGCCCCGGCGCACGACCCAGGTGTGCTTCAGCTCCTCCCCGCCCGTGTCCGGGTTGGGGAACACGTACTGCACCCAGCGCCCCGATCTTGTGGTGGCCCTGAACGCCGCACCGTAGTCAAACCCGCGCGCATCGATGCGGTCGCGGGTGGTCCCCACCAGGATGGGGATGGCCGCGTGGGCGACCGTGTAGATGCCGTCCTCGCGGTCCTCCAACACGAACACGTAGCGCTCGCCGTCCGCGCTCTCGGGGGTGTTGTAGTAGTCGAGCACCGCCTCGATGCCCTCGTCCTCGAGCATCGTGAGCGCCCGCGCGACGAGCAGGCGCGTGTAGTTCGGTTCGTCCTCGGCGGTCGGAACGTCGCTGTACCACCCCGAGACGAAGATGAGCCCGTCGTGACGCTTCGCGTAGTAATGCTTCAGCTCCTCCCTCGAGAAGAAGGGGTTGATCTCGTCCGTCGGCGGCACAACGAGCGTGTCGTGCACGAAGAGACCGTCCTCCGTCGCCCGCAGCAGGTCGGATGCGTAGTGCCAGCCGCTGTCGTCCCATGTCGCGCTGCCGCTCACGACGTCGTACCCGATGAAGCCCGGTGCGGGGTGTGAGATCATCCGCTCGGCCGCGGGGTCGACGATGAACGTGTACCAGCGGCCGTCGTTGTTGGCCGAGTCGTTGTGCCAGGCGACCGCCGCCGCGCGCCCTCCTGCCTCGTAGCGGGCGATGGCGGCGTCGACGTGCGCGACGGTATAGGCGGCGGGTTCGCACTTGGTGGGGATGAGGGGGTGGTCGGCAACGCGGTCCTCGTACCAACCGGAGCCGAAGATGAGGTCGCCGCGCCGGACGACCCAGCTGTGCTTCAGACGCTCCTCGCAGGTGGCGGGGTTGAGGATGACGTAGTCGACCCAGCGGCCGGCGTCGGTAGTGGCGAGGAACTCGACCCCGTAGTCGATGCCGCGCCGGTCGATGCGGTTCGGCACGGTGCCCAGCAGGTCCGGCCGCGTGGCGTTGCCGATGTTGTAGAGCCCGTCGGGCCGGTCCTCGAGGATGAAGACGTACCAGTCGCCATCGACGCTGTCGGGGGAGCGGTAGTAGTCGAGCGTGGCCTCGCGGCCTTCGGCGTCGAAACGGTCGAGGGCCTGCTGCACAAACGCCCTCGTGTAGGCGCCGGGCTCGGCCTTCGTGGCCGGCTCAGGAGCGACGGCCGGTTGGTCGTCCGCCAGCTCGTACCAGCCGGAGCCGAAGAGGAGGTCGCCGCGCCGGACGATCCAGGTGTGCTTCTGTTCCTCCTGGCCGGTGAGGGTGTTCAGGTAGATGTAGTCGACCCACTGGCCTTCCTCGGTGGTGGCGGCGAAGGCGGCGCCGTAGTCGAACCCGCGCCGGTCGATACGCTCCCGCGTCGTCCCTACCAGCTCCGGGCGGGTGGCATGCGCGATCGTGTAGAGGCCGTCCTCGCGCTCCTCCCCCACAAACACGTACCACTCGCCGTCGACGCTCTCGGGGGAGTTGTAGTAGTCGAGCGTGGCTTCGAGCCCGTCGGCCTCGAAGCGGTCGAGGGCCTGCTGGACGAAGGCCTTCGTGTAGGCGCCGGGCTCGGCCGTCGTGGGGGCAGGGGCGGCGGCCGGCTGCGCGGGCTCGACGGAGGTGGCTTCGTACCAGCCGGAGCCGAACAGGTAGGCGCCCCGGCGGACGGTCCACGAGTGCTTCAGCTCCACGCCACCGGTCTGGGGGTTGATGAAGCTGTAGGTGACCCAGTGCCCCGCCTCCGTTGTCTCGGCGAAGGCGGCGCCGTAGTCGAAGCCGCGGGTGTCGATGCGCTCCCGGGTGGTGTCCACGAGCTCGGGGCGGGCGGCGTTCGCGATCGTATAGATGCCATCGTCGCGCTCTTCGAGCACGAAGACGTACCAGGGGCCATCGACCCGCTCGGGGGCGTTGTAGTGGTCGAGCGTCGCCTCAAGCCCTTCTGCTTCGTAGAGATCGAGCGCCTCCTCGACGAGCCAGACCGCGTATGCGTCCGGGTCGGAGGGCGAAGGGGCGCGCTCCTCGTCGCGGTCGTCGAACTGGGTGAAGGCGAGGATGCCGACGACGAGGGCGGCGCCGGCAAGGCCAACCCCGACGAGCACCGCGCCCGCCAGGAGGTTCTGCTTCAGGTAGGACATCTATAGCTGCCTCAGGATCGATAGCTTCGTGTTGGTACCGTATCGCGACACTTCGCTAGAGCGGAGTAAGGCCGCTTCCCCACGATGTGCGGCCTAGCCGCGCGCAGCGTCGAGGGCGGCGTGGAGCTCGGCGAAGTGGCCGATGCGGCGGTGCGGGTGGGCGGGAG
>VXPF01000030.1 GCA_009839725.1 Dehalococcoidia bacterium
CCCCCCCCCCCCCATATTTTTATAATTGATCCGCCTCCCAGCGATATCTACACGCGTAAGATGGTGGGAAGGGTCTTTTTTTTATAAGTGACAGCGCGATGCTGGAGGGGGCGGTGGGAGAGGGGTACGACGCCGTCGTCCAGGATCGGACGGCGACAACCTGCCTGGTCGGGATCGCGGGTCCGGGGGCGGCGGAGGCGGCGGCGCAACACGTGAACGAAGCGCTCCCGCCACGACTCCCCTCGATGCATGCATCGCCCTTCGAGTTCCACGGGTACCGGGCGCTGGCGATTCGCACGAGCAGCGTTGGCGAGGACGGGTTCGAGTTCATGGTGGCGCCGCCGGTGGCGGAGCACTTGCTGGGACTACTCGAGGCTTCGGGGGTGGGGCTGGCGGGGATGGGGGCGCAGGAGATCGCGCGCATCGAGGCGGGAGTGCCCGCCTTCACGCCGGACCTCGAGACCGGTCTCACGCCGGCGGAGGCCGGGCTCGGCGAGGTGCTCGGCCTTCCCCCGGACGAGCCCGAGCGCATGCTGAGCGCGCTGCTGTTCGAGGGGACTGCGACGCCGCCCGTGGGCACGCCCGCCCTGGCAGACGAGCAGGTCGTAGGTGAGCTGCGCAGTTGCGCCCGCTCGTTTGCGCTTGACGCTTCGGCAGGACTGGCAATACTCAATCGCAACCGAAGCCATCCAGGCACACCGATTCTGGTAGGCGGGGAGCGCGCACTGGTCGCGCAGAAGCCGCTCTACCGCCGGAGGAAGATGTAGCGATGCCACTGGGCGACATCCCCATGCCCCAGATCCCCGTTCCCGAGACTCACTACCACGGGAAGACCGAGATCATCCTTGGCGACCACTGGAGCGCCGAGTATTTCGACGCCGAAGAAACCCCACTGCCCGAGGGCGTCCCCGCGCTCTACGCCTACGCCTGCGTGGTGAAGGGCGACTACGGCTACCTGACGGAGCACGAGGAGGGCGACGGCTGGAACATCGTGGAGGGCGAGGTTCCCGAGGGCGAGAGCGCCGAGGAGTTCGTGACACGGACGTCGTACGAGCAGATCGGGGCAACGATCTCGGAGACGCTGCTCGTTGGGTTCCTGGACTGCGAGGCAACCAGCAACAACGAGCAGTACGAGACGCACTTCCGCTCCGTCCGGCCCCTGTACGTGGCCGTCGCGAGCGAGTTGAACCCGGTTCCGGAGGAGACCGGCTACCACCGGCGACGTCTGCCCATGAACCAATTCCAGAACGAGCTGCGGAACCGTTACCTGCTGCTCTCCCAACACCTTTTCACAGGGCTCAACCGGTACACGATCCTCGAGCGGACGGGGCAGCTGAAGGGCTAGCCCGCTACTCTTCCGGCTTTTCGATCTCCCAGACCGCCTGGACGGTGACGGTCACCGCCGACGTGCCGGGCTGGATCGACGTGGCGGCGCTATCGGCCATGGCGAACTCCATGCCCCGTGCCTGTCCCAGGAGGGGAGCCGCCCAGCTCGTCTCGACGACGCTGAGGACGGAGCCCAGGGTGACGCCCGTGAGCTCAGCGAGTTGCTCGGCCTTGGCCCGCGCGTCCTCGATGGCGAGCGCGCGCGCCTGCTCGGTGAGCGCCGCCGGGTCCTCGTGGGAGAAGGAGATGCCGTTGAACCGGACGGCGTCGCCGCCCGCCTCAGCAACGGCATCGATGAGCTCGCCGACGCTCTCGACATCGCGGACGGTCACGAGGACGTTGTTCGAGACGAAGTAGCCGATGATGCGGGGCGTCTCGCGGCTGTAGTCGTAGACGGGCCGGATCGAGAAGTCGACGGTGCGAATGTCGGAGTCCTCGACGCCGCTGGCGCGGAGCGCCGCGACCACGGCATTGGCGGCCTCGGCGGCGCCGGCGCGCGCTTCCGCCACGGTGTCGGCCTGGACCTCGACGCCGGTGCTCACGGTGGCGATGTCGGGTTCGGCCTGAACCTCGCCGGTGCCGGTGACGCTGATGGACCGCGGCTCCGGACCCGTCTCGTCGACGGAGGTCTCGAAACAGGCGGAGGCGAGGACCAGGAACGCCACCGCGGCTCCAAGGGCGGCAAGCAGGCGGGGACGGGTCATGGGCGCTCCTCCACTCGCACTCGAAGCGAGCTCCTTCGAGCGTAGGGGACTATTGCGGGACAGGCGACCCGCTAGAGGCTCGGCCTATGCCGGTGATACGCTCAGGAGGTGCCTTCCGAGAGCGGTGAGAGCAGCCCGGCCCCTTCGCCGGAGGAATCGGACCCCGTGAGCGACACGGGGCCGATCATCGGCGGCGCGTTGCCACCGGTGGCGGAGGCGCGAACCGGCAGCCCGCCCGAGCCGGTCATCGACGCCCTGCCGGCCCGAGAGGCCGAAGAATTCCTCGTGCCATCGTGGACGGAGGGCGCCGTCCCGACGGTCGAGGCGGCCAGGGAGGAGCGGAGCCGGAAGTGGATCCGCGAGATCATCGAGACAGCGCTCCTGGCGTTGCTGGTGTTCCTGGCGGTGCGGGCGAGCCTGCAGAACTATCTCGTCGAGGGCTACTCGATGTTCCCGACCCTCGACCACGGCCAGCACATCCTCGTGAACAAGCTCGGGTACGCCGAGATCAACATGGACCGCCTGACCGACTTCGTTCCCTTCGTCGATGCGGAGGACGGAGACATCCAGGAGGTGTTCGGCGGCCCCGGGCGGGGGGACATCGTCGTGTTCGAGAGTTCGGCGGGGAGCGGGAACGACCTGATCAAGCGCGTCATCGGGCTTCCGGGGGAGCGGGTCTCGATCGTGCAGGGACAGGTGTACATCAACGGCCTGCTCTTACATGAGCCGTACATCACGGAGGCCTGGAGCGACACGCGTCCCGATGTCGTCGTGCCGGCGCGCCACTACTACGTGCTGGGAGACAACCGGAACAGCAGCCAGGACAGCCGCAGCGGGAGAGTGGGCCTGGTTCCGAGAGAACGAATCGTGGGGAAGGCGCTCCTGCGGTACTGGCCGCTGGGTTCGTTCGGGCTGGCGCCGAACGGAGGGGCCGAGCTGACCGAGACGACGCTGGCGGAGGGGGTAGGGCGGTGAGCGCCATCCTCCGAGAGGAGCTCGAGCGGCGGGGCGCGATGCTGGAGGGGCACTTTCAGCTCGCGAGCGGACGCCACGCCGACCTGTATATCGAGAAGTTCCGCATCCTGCAGTGGCCGGACGTGACCGGCGAACTCTGCGCCGAGATGGCGGAACGGTTCGCGCACGCGGGCGCGAACATCGTGGCGGGGCCGACGACGGGCGGGGTCATCCTCGCCTTCGAGGTGGCCCGACGCATGGGGCTGACGGCGATCATCGCGGAGCGGAAGGACGAGGGCCCCGGGCGCGAGTTCCGGCGGGGCTTCCAGCTGGGGCCGGACGACCGCGTGCTGGTGGTCGACGACGTGCTCACGACAGGGGGGAGCGTGCGCGACACGGTGGAGGCGGTGCGGGCGCGGGG
>VXPF01000120.1 GCA_009839725.1 Dehalococcoidia bacterium
TCCGTGAGGGCGGGCGCACGGTCGGCGCCGGCGTCGTCACCAAGGTGCTCGAGTAGGAGGCATCGCGATGGCCAAAGGCAAGGGCGATCGGCAGATCATCACCCTCGGCTGCACTGAGTGCCGGGAGCGCACCTATACTAGCTCCAAGAACCGGCGCAACGATCCGGACCGGATCGAGCTCCGCAAGTTCTGCCCCCGCTGCCGGGAACACAAGCTGTACAGGGAGACAAGGTAGCGAAGATGGCACGCGCCCAACGCCGACGTGGTTCGCGCGGTCGTCGCGCTGCCCGTGAGCGGCGTCAGTCACGTGGGACCGAGGAGGCGCCTGAGGGCGGCGCTCCCGTCGTCGAGGCGGTTACCACCCCTCGCCTGCAGCCCCAGCGGGGCCGCAGCTGGAACCCGTTCGGCTTCCTGAAGCGACTCCAGCCACGCGCCGTGGCCGATGTCATCTCCGAGTTGCGCAAGGTGACGTGGCCTACGTTCGCCGAGACGCGCTACCTCACCCTCGTGGTCGCCGTCGTGGCCATCGTCATCGGCGTCATTCTCGGCCTCTTCGACCTGCTGTTCGGCTGGATCATCGAGCAGCTCTTCTTCAACTAGCCATGAGTGAGGACAACGTGGAACTCCACGACACCGACACGACCAGCCACGAGTCGCTGCCCGAAGCGGGTCCCGAGGAAGTCGGGTTGCAGCCCACGCGCCGTCGCGGGCGCCGCGAGGAGCACGAGGAGCAGGACCAGATCAGCGACGAGGAGATCAGCGCCTCTGGTCGCTCCTGGTACTTTGTCAACACCTACAGCGGCCACGAGTACAAGGTTCGCCACGCCATCAAGGCCACCATCGACCAGATGGACGCCGGCGACCGCGTCTTCCACGTGATCGTGCCCACCGAGGACGAGATCGAGATTCGCGAAGGCCAGCGCCGCACCGTCAAGCGAAAGCTCTATCCGGGCTACGTGCTCGTGCAGACGATCACGCTCGAAGAAGGCGACGCCGAGTCGGACAACCTCTGGCACATGATTCGCAACACCAGCGGCGTCACCGGCTTCGTCAGCGCCGGCTCCGATGCGGGAGGCACGCCCAAGCCCGTCGCCCTCACCCAGGACGAGGTCAACAACATTCTCCGCGCCATGCGCATGGAGCAGCCGCGCGTGCGCGTCGGCTTCCAGGTCGGCGAAAGCGTCCGTATCGCCTCCGGCCCCTTCGAGGACCTCGTCGGCTCCGTCGACGAGATCAACACGGAGAAGGGCAAGGTGCGCGTGCTGGTGAGCATGCTCGGGCGGGAGACGCCGGTCGAGCTCGACTTCCTCCAGGTGGAGAAGCTGTAGGGCGCGCCCCCATCTCCCGTAAGCCCCCCGGCAAGGCGAGGTTGTGCAGCCCCCGCCGGTCTGCGAGGGTTGAACCATGATGCGCGTTCTTGCGTTCCCTTCCCCGCGAACGTCCCTGCTGCTGATCCTTGGCCTTGTCGCGCTGATCGCCGTCGCCTGTGGCGGTGGCGACGAGGCCCCAGAGGAGACCGCCACCCCGGAGTCGGTCGAGGCGACCCCCACGGAGGCGCCCACCGAACCGCCGACCCCGGCCCCCACAGAGCCACCGGCCGCCGAGGGCGGCTCGGTCGACGAGCGCTACCTGCGCGCCATCTGCGTGGCGGGCAACGACCTGCAGAACGCGATGTTCGCCGCACTGGTCAGGATGGAGACCGAAGGCGGGGATCCGGAGGACGACCCCGAGGCCTTCGGGGAGCTGTTCGTGGAGCCGCTGGCGGGCTTCCTCGAGGCCATCCGGGACGTAACGCCTCCCGACGACATGGCCGAGTACCACGACGCGGCGCTTGCAGCCTACGAGGCGCTGATCGAGCTCTTCGCCTCGGTGCAAGAGGGCGAGGAGCTCGAGGGTGGCCCGCTGGACCTGCTCGGCGGGATGCTGCAGGACGCCGAGGCGATTCCCGTCATTTCCGAGGCCACCCGCGCCCGGCTCGCCGCCGTCGCCGCCGACATCCCCGACTGCGCCGGTTCGATCATCCTCGATGAGTTCCTGGGGTCGGGCGGCGGCGAGATCATTGATGAGCCGGGGATGTATGAGGGCGAGGCCGATCCCGAGGCCGAGGCGTACGTCCGCGAGCTGTGCCTCGCCGGAGACGCGTACATGGCGACCATCGACGAGGCCATCGCCGGCCTCGGTCCGGAGGCCGAGCTCGACGAAAGCGATCCCGAGGTGTTCGCCACGGTCTTCGCGGAAGCCATGCGGGGCCTGTCCCTGGCCATGCTGGAGATGACGCCGCCGGTGGAGATCGCCGAATACCACGACGCCGGCGGTGTGCGCTTCCACGAGATGGCCAACGTCCTCGAGGACATTCTCGCGACGCTGGACGCGGGAGACGAGGTCTCCACCGAGCAGCTTGGCCGCTTCCAGGCGCTGCTCGCAGGCGGTATCGGGCTGCCGGGTCTGCCCTTCGAGTACGCCGATCGCCTCGGCCAGGCCGCGAACAACGTGGTCGAGTGCTTCGGCTCCGGGTTCCTCTACGGCTTCCTTGCCGGGGGGCCGTAGGAGCCAGCCAACCCGGGGCAGGGTAATGCCCGGAGTCAGCGGGTAGAGTCGCACCGTGAGCGGTCTTTGTTGCTCTCGTCGGCACGTTGTGGTCCTCGCGCTCGCCGTGCTGCTGGCTCTTGCGGTGCTTGCCTGTGGCGGCGGCTCGACGCCGGAGGCGTCAGGCGAGGTGGAGCGCCAGTACCTGTCCGACATCTGCACTGCCGAGGGCCTGCTCAAGGCTGCGAACGCCGATCTGTTGCGCTTGCAGCAGGAGCCAGGTGGCGATGAAGTCATCGGGGAGTCGCTGGAGCTGATCGGCGAGGCCACGAGGGGCGTTTTCGCGACCCTCTCGGCGTCCACCCCTCCCGCCGGGGTTGAGGAGTACCACGCCGCCATTCTGGCCGCGTACGAAGAGCTGCTCGTGCTCGTTGAAGACCTGTCGACGGCTCTGGCGGAAGGGGAGCCCACCGACACGTTCCTCCAGCGTCTCGGCAGCCTCGCGGGCGCTATTGATGTGCCAAGGCTCGCCCCGGAAACGTGGGAACGGCTCGCGGAGGCGTCGAGAGATATACCCGCGTGCCCTGTCGGCACGTCCCTGCTCGGGTTCCTCCGCGCCGCGGCCCCGGGGGAGGAGGAAGCGCCCCTCACGGACGTCGCCTACGCCCGCAGCATCTGCAGGGTTGGCAGGGCGTACCAGGACTCCACTGTGACCGCACTGGCGGACATGGACGAGGACAACCCGGAGGAGTTTCTCATCGTCTCCCAGCAGTCGCTCGCGAGCCTGGCGATCGACCTGCGCGCTCTCTCGCCGCCCGACTGGGCGGAGGACCACCACCTGACCACGGCGTTGCTCTTCGAGATCCTCGGGGGCATCAACACCGGTTCGGGGCCCGCCGAGGACCAGGCCCGCCTGGAAGCGCTCGCGCGGGATGGATTCCAGTTCCCCGTCCCGGCCCCCGAGGTCCGCGACCGCATGGCCCGGGCTGCAACGGGCGTTGCCGAGTGCTACGGATCGACCTTCCTGCTCACGTTCCTCGGCGAGGGGCGTGTGGAGGAGCCGTCCACCGCGACGCTAACGCCGACCCCCGCCGCCCGGGCGCCGGACATCGCAGACGAGCGTTACGTGCGGGACCTCTGCCACGCGGGAGAGGCCGGCACCTTCAGCATAGTGAGCACGGGGGAAACCCGCGTGAGCATCAGCTCGGAGGACCCCGAAGGGTACGAGCGTCTGAATGTCGAGCCCTTGCGGAGGCAGGTGGCCGCCCTGCGCCTCGCCAAGCCCCCCGAAGACGTGGCGTCCTACCACGACGCGGTGCTCGCCTACGAGGAACAGCTGCTGCGCATCCACGAGGCGGTGCCGGAAGCGATGGAGCGCGAGGGCCTCACGCTGGACGAGGCGGAGGAGCGTTTCGCCAGCTCGTTTCGCGAGCTCTGGCGCACACGGCCCGCCATGCCGCCCGGGACTGTGCGCGACCGCCTCATGGAAGCAGCGGAAGCGGTGCCCGAATGCGCCGGGTCGAGCTACTTGAACAACTTCTTCATATGGAGTGGCAGGTAGCGAGCCTGCTGCCGGCGCTTGCCGACACTCCGGCTGCCCGGACTAGCTGCACACGCGCTCGCCGCAGGCCTCGTCCGGGATTCCTTCCTCAGGGACGCGCTCCTCGCAAAGCCCGGACAGGATGCAGGCCTCGTCCGTGACCTCCGCGAACCGCTCCATCAGCTCCTCGTCGCTCTCATCCCCGAAGGAGATGAGCACGCGGTCGAGGTTCGTGATGTCCTCGAACGCCAGCGTGTCGACCCTGACGCCGTTCAGGATGAACGAGAGCTGCTTCGCCCCGGAGGTGCAGAACCGCTCCCCTTCGGGGAGCGTGATGCACTGGTCCGTGAGCTCGAAGCCGAGGGAATCGAAGAACTCCCGCCAGGTGGTGCTCTCCCGGTGCACGTGGACGACCACGTGCCACGGCCTGTGGAGGTGAACGTTTTCGCTGAGCTTCACTTCCGCAGTCGAGTAGAAGCGATCCTGGTCGAAGTTGTACCGCTTGCCGTCGATGTAAAGGGCGAAGTCGGCGTGCCAGTGCACCTCCTGGCGCAGCTGGCCGCCGAGCGTCGGCGCAGCCGGCTCGGGGGCGGGGTCGTCGTCGCCACCGTTGAGGACGAGCAGGACGGCCAGCGCCACCACCGCCGCCGCGAGCAGCACGACGATCGGAATCCAGACGCGGGGAACGAGCGTGCCCCTCGGCGGCGGGGTTGGGTCAGCTGCCGCCATCGTCCCCGGCGCCTGCGGCCGCGATGGCCTCATCGATGACGCTCCGCCACCCGTCCGTGGTCTGCGGAGGATCCTGGAGGGGAGCGCCGTTGATGACGAAGCTCGGCGTCCCCCGGAAGCCGAGCTCGTAGGCCGCGGCCTGGTCGCTGGCGACCGCGCTCAGGGTGTCGGCGTCGGCCACGCAGGCCTCGAAGGCGTCCGTGTCGAGACCCAGGTCGCTGGCGTACTCCACGAGCCCGTCGTTCGAGAACGCGCCGCTGTCGGGGCGGAAGCCCTCCTCGGCCTGCCGCGCGAAGAGACGGTTGGCGTACTCGAACATGCGGTTCTGCTCGGAGGCGCAGAAAGCCCCCCGGGCCGCATCCACCGATTCCTGGCCCACCACCGGCAGGTGGCGGAACTCGATCTGGAGCAGCCCCGCCTTGACGTACTCCTCCACCAGGAACGGCTCGATGTTCAGGGTGTAGCTCAGGCAGTGCGAGCACTGGAAGTCCTCGTACTGGACCACTTTCACGGGCGCGTCGTCGCTGCCCAGCTTGTTGCCGTTCTGCATCTCGGTTGGCAGGTCAGCGAGCGCCTGGTCGATGACTGAGAGGGTCGCGGGCTCATCCGCGTCCCCGGCCTCTGCCCCGCTCTCGTCCCCATCGCCTGCGTCGCCATCCTCCCCGGCGTCGCTCTCCGCCTCGTCTTCTGCGGTCGCGGCCTCGATGACGCTATCGATGATGTCGCGCCAGCGCTCCGTGCTCTGCGGAGGGCTCTGGAGGGGAGCGCCGTTGATGACGAAGCTCGGCGTCACCCGGAAGCCGATCGCGTTCGCCGCGTCCTGGTCGGCGGAGACGGCGCCCAGGGAGTCCGGGCTGGCCAGGCAGGCATCGAAGGCGACCGTGTCAAGGCCCAGGGCGTCGGCGAACTCGACGAGTGCCTCCTTGCTGAACGCGCCCCGGTCCGGCCGGAAGTCGCCCCTGGCCTGCCTCGCGAAGAGAACGTTGGCGTACTCGAACATGCGGTTCTGCTCGGCCGCGCAGAAGGCCCCCTGCGCCGCGCTCACTGATTCCTGGCCCACCACCGGCAGGTGGCGGAACTCGATCTGCATCAGCCCCGGCTTGACGTACTCCTCGACCAGGAAGGGCTCGATGTTCAGGGTGTAGTTCAGGCAGGCCGGACACTGGAAGTCCTCATACTGGATCAGCTTCACGGGCGCGTCGTCGCTGCCCAGCTTGTTGCCGTTCTGCATCTCCGTGGGCAGGTCCGCGAGCGCCTGGTCGATGATCGAGAGGGTCACGTCGTCGTCGCCATCGTCGCCGTTGCGGAGGGCGAGCACGATGACGAGGGCCAGCAGCACTGCGGCCAGCAGGCTCACGCCGGCGAGGAAGGGCCAGCTCAGGAAGTTCGTGCCGCGTCCGCCACCACCGCCGCCATCGCCACCGCCCTGCGACGAGCCCCGGGAACGGCCGCCCCGGTAGGAGGTCGCCTGCCGGCGGGCCTGGCGGCTCTGCTCGCGACGTGCCTGCCGGTTCGACATCGGGTCGAGGATAGCAAAGGCTCCGCTAGGGGCATCGGGGCAGGGTTAAGGAGAGGGGGATTGAGTCGATGCAGGATGTGCCTTCGGTACACCAAGCGCCTTCAATTGGATGGCATCCCGTCTTGACAAGTGTTCTACATAAAAGTAGTGTTTGGCAAGAAGTTTGCATTGGTCACGTTGGACACCCAGAAGGCGGTTACCCAGCTTGAGGACGCCGGTGCCCCTGGGCCGCTGGCGCGTGCTACGGTTGAAGTAGTGGAGGAGGGTGTCGAGAAGGGCACCCAGAAACTTGTGACGGAAGCGATCCTGTACCGAGCGCTCTTAATCCAGGGTGGGGTTCTTGTCGGAGCCTTTGCCGCGATCGACGCGCTTGTCGGCTAGCCAGACTGTTTCTCACCCGGGCTAGCGGCTAGCCATCCACCGTGGCGAGGAAGCCCTGGACCAGCTCCAGGAACCGTTCGAAGCGGTCGTGATGGACCCAGTGCCCCGCGCCCTCGACCGTCTCCGCGCGGTAGTTGTGGAAGGCGCTGTAGTCCGCCGCTTCCTGCTTCCCCCAGCTCTCGGCGCCCTGGATGAAGAGCAGGGGCGCCCGGATCTGGTTCCAGATGTCGCGCGCGTCCTCCATGTTGAACTCGTAGGGCGAGTGCGAGCGCACGTGGTTGTCGAACTTCCAAACGTAGCCGCCCTCCACCTCGCGCACCCCGTGCACCGTCAGGTGGTGAGCAAGCTCAGGAGAGAGGTGGCTGTTGGCCTCGCGCATGCGTGCCACGGCGTCCTCGAAGGTGGGGTAGACGCGCGGCTCGCGACCGGCCAGGTCGCGCATGTCGGCCAGCCACTCGCGCATGCGCTCGTGCGCGGGGCGGTGCTCCGAGCCCGTCCGCAGCCGTCCCAGCCCCTCGATGCTGACCACCGCGTGCACGTTCTCCGGGACCGTGCCCGCGTACTGCAGCGCGATGCTGCCGCCCAGCGAGTGTGCCACGAGCGTCACCGGCGTTCGCCCGATCTCGCCCACGACGGCGTGGAGGTCGAGCCCGTAGTCGATGATCGAGTAGTTCCCTCCGAGCGCCCAGTCTGAGTCGCCGTGACCGCGCAGGTCGACGGCGTACACCTGGTAGCGGTCGCACAGCGCCAGCGCCGTGCGGTCCCAGGAGCGGGCGTGGTCGCGCCCCCCGTGCAGCAAGACGAGGGGCGGCTTGTCCCCCTCGCCCCAGGCGACGTAGTGCAGCTTCACTCGTTGGGAGACGACGTAGCGGGACTCTGGCTCCATGGCGTGCGGGAGTGTAGTGGCCTCCGGCCTTACGCGGGGCTCCCCGCTCACGAACCGCCCGGGTCCTCGCTCAGGCGCACAATGGCGCCGTAGAGGGCGGACATCTCGATCCCCTGCCTGAGGAGCGCCGCGATCTGCTCTTCGATCGTCAGGTTCTCGTTGTCTTCCAGGAGCACCCAGTGAACGTTCCGGTAGGTCGTAAGGAGATAGACGCCGTTCGATTCCCCGTGCTCGTGGTAGCCGAGCTCCTCGAGGGCGGCGGAAAGAACCGTAAACGCCCGGCTATGCGGCAATAGGGAGCTGCTCGACGGACTCGTTGGCCAGCGCCGGCGCAGGTTCCCGGTGAGGCGGGTCGCCAAGCTCGTAGCTGATCCCGCGGGCGGTCAGGTACGCATCGAGCGCGGCCAGCCCTTCCTGCTTGATGCGACGGACGAGCATGACGTGGGCAGCGCCGCTCTTGCGTTCCGCTTCGTCCCGCGTGGCTCCCGCGGTGATGACGCCGGTTTCCAGCGCCCTCGTGGTCCAGTGGCCATCGTGCTCAATGCTCTGGACAGTCAGGCGGAAGTGCACGGTGTCGCGGACTGCGTCGGCCATGCGCCAGAGTGTACGTTGTCTCGTGCAAAGTGGTAAGCGGCTTGAGCCGATCGGCAGAACAGGCAGGACCAACCTGCCAACCGGCATAGCCTAGGAGAAGGCGGGGCCGCCCGGCTGGCAGGTGCGGCAGAAGCTCGTCACCTTCTTGCTCGCCTCGATGTCCGTGATCTTCGCCCCGTCGCGCGGGCAGAGGGCGTCGCCCCCGAGGCGGTGCACCCGGAAGAAGTCGCGCCGCTCGCGGTAGTCCAGCGAGTCGCCCTTCACCATGCGCTCGCGCGCGAGCGGCGTCGCCCACGCCATCACCTCCCGTGCTGAGGCGAAGAGCCGCACCAGGTCCTCCTCTTCGAGGTCCTTGCGGGCCGCGAACGGGTTGATGCGCGCCTCCCACAGGATCTCGTCGCTGTAGGCGTTCCCGATGCCCTGCACGAACTCCGCCTTCGTGAGGATGTTCTTGATGCGCCCCCGGTACTTGCCGATGCGCTCCAGCCAGACATCCTCCGTGAGGGCGGGGTCGAGCAGGTCGGGGCCGCCCGCGCTCCAGTTCGGGATCGCCTCCAGCTCCTCAAGGGGCAGCAGGTAGATGCGGCCCATCACGCGCAGGTCGGCGTAGCGCAGCTCCATGCCGCTCGAGAGCGAGAGTCGCAGGCAGGTGCGTCCCTCCCGCTTCGCATCCGGCGGCGCGTACTGGAACCGGCCCGTGAGCATGGGGTTGACGGCCAGCACCCGCCCCGAGGCGAGCGCGAACAGGAGGAACTTCCCGTGCCGCTCCGTCTCCCCGAAGGCGTCGCCGGGGAGCGACTCCGCGAGGATCTTGGCGCCCGTCCGCACCACGTGCGGAATCTTCACCTCGACGGAGTCGACCGTCTGGCCCGGCAAGCGCTCGTTCAGGAAGCCGCGGATCGCCTCAAGGTCGGGGATCTCGGGCACGGGTCAGGCCCCCGGGCGGGCGGCGGCTTCGCGGGCGAACATCTGGACGGAGGTGAGGATCCCGAGCAAGCCCTCGCCCTTCCCCATCGAGATCTCCTTCCCGAAGATGTCGAAGACCACGTCGCCGGGGATGCGCAGCACCTCGTCCAGCGACGCCCCCGAAACCGTGTCGTCGAGGATGGCGCAGAACGACTTGGCGGAGATGCCCTGCGGGTTCTCCACCGCGAACCAGTATTTCTGCGTGCCCCCGTCGTGGTCCTCGGCCCACACGTACGCCTGCGATTCGCAGCGCTTCACGCGCCGCTCTTCGGGGTAGGGGCGCGTGGCCACGCGCTCGGGCACGTTCACGAACTGGTCGGCGTACTCGATCAGGTAGTCGACGCGCTCGCCGCGTTCCAGGAACGAGAACTCGTCGAGCAACTCGTTCAGGGGCTGGGGGATGCCCTCGTGGGTCACTTCTCGATGGGCACGTTCACCAGGTTGCCCCACTCGGTCCAGGAGCCGTCGTAGTTGCGGACGTTCCCGAAGCCGAGCAGGTGGGTGAGCACGAACCACGTGTGGCTGCTGCGCTCGCCGATGCGGCAATAGGCGATCGTGTCGCCGTCGGGCGCGAGGCCCTGCTCGTTCAGGTAGATGTCCTGCAGCTCGGCGGCGGTCTTGAAGGTGCCGTCCTCGGGGTTGGCGGCGCGCGCCCAGGGGATGCTCTTCGCCGTGGGGATGTGTCCGCCGCGAAGGGCGCCCTCGTTGGGGAACTCGGGCATGTGCAGGCGCTCCCCCGAGTACTCCTGCGGGCTGCGCACGTCCACGAGCTGGCCGCCCGCCTCCAGGTGCGCGAGCACGTCCTCGCGGAAGGCGCGCACGGGCGCGTCGTTGCGGTCGGGGGCGGAGTAGTCGGTCGCGTCGTAGGTGGGCACCTCGCGCACGAGGTCGCGTCCCTCCTGCTCCCACTTCTGGCGGCCGCCGTCCATCACCTTCGCGTTGCTGTGGCCGAAGAGCTGGAAGACCCAGTAGGCGTAGCAGGCCCACCAGTTGTTGCGGTCGCCGTAGAAGATGACGGTCGTGTCCCGCGTGATCCCGTTGCGCGACATGAGCGCCTCGAAGCCCTCGCGGTTCAGGTAGTCGCGCCGGAGCTGGTCGTTCAGGTCCGCCGCCCAGTCGACCTGCACGGCCCCGGGAATGTGGCCGGCGGGGTAAAGGAGCTGGTCCTCGTTGGACTCAACGATGCGGATTCCGGCGGTATCCAGGTTGTCGGCGACCCAGTCGGTGCTGACAAGAACGTCGGGGTTGGAGTACCCACGGCTGGCGATGTCGGTCATAGCGTCTCTCCTGACGGTTGGTGCTTGTGGCGGGCGGCGCCCGCGGACCGTTAAGGGTACAGGAGCGCCGCCAACGACGGGGGAGCGCTCGGCCCCACGGGCGTAGCATGACGGCCATGCAGGACGCGAAGGATCTCACCCCCGAAGAGGCCGCGAAGCGACTGCGGGAGATCCTGTACGCGGGATCAAGCACCCGCGTGAGCCTGACTTCGGCGCCCATGCAGCGGGCAATCAAGGAGCTGGCGGAGCGGGCCGCCGAGGCGGAACCCCCGGAGCCATCCGCCGAGATGGCTGTCACGTCCCACGGCGTGGGGCGAGGGGCGCTCTTCGCCGGGCTTGCCTTGCTCGTGGTGGTCGGTGGCATCGTGGCCGCGACACTGCTGGCCTGACCGCCAGCGGACCGCTAGAACACGAGCTTCGATGAGTCTCCGTCCGGCCCCACCTCCGCCCTGCTCTCCAGCCAGCGCTCCAGGTCCACCGCCTCGAAGCCCTGTACGGCCGCCAGGTCGGGCGCCTCGCAGATGCGCGGCGCGCCACGCTCCCCGCGGGGCAGGGCCGTGAGCTCCGCGCGGAAGACGACGGCGAGCTCCCAGCCGTCGTCACTCTCCCGCGAGATGACGTCGACCAGGCGCAGGTCTGACATGGCGCCGTCGCACCATTGGTCCACGATCGTCGAGGCGATCTCGTAGGGGTTGCCACCCTGCGGCAGCACGGTCCAGGGCAGCCAGCTGCCCTTCGGTCCGCCCGCTTCGAGCACGAAGGCCACGATCCGGCCTTCCAGCACGGGCGCCACATGGACCGTGAGCAGGACCCCGCTTGCCATCAGATCACGCCGGCGAAGACCGAGTCGTCCTCGAACGGCCCGACCGCCGCGATCGTCGCCGCCTCCCCCCGGAGCAGGTCGCACCCCACCCGGCGCAGGTCGTCGAGGGTCACGCTCTCGATCATCGCGACCACCTCATCCACCGTCAGCACCTCGTCGAGGACGAGCTCCTGGCCGCCCATCCAGGCGGCCACGGCGCGGGTGTCCTCCATGCGCAGCTGGATGCGGCCCGCCACCATGCGCTTGCCCTTCTCCAGCTCCTCGGCGGTGGCGTCGCGCAGGAAGCGCTCCATCTCCTCCCGCACGACCTCCAGCGTGAGGCGCGCGTTCGAGGGGTCGCACCCCGCGTAGACCGTGAGGGCGCCCGCGTCCCGGTACTCGCTCAGGTAGGAGTGCACGTCGTAGACGAGCGCGCGCTCCTCGCGCAGCTCCAGGAAGAGGCGGCTCGACATGCCCTCGCCCAGGAGGGCGCTCAGCAGGCCCGCGGCGTACTGGTCGTCGTGGCCCAGGGGCAGGGCCGGATACGTGAGGCACAGGTGCGCCTGCTCCGTGGCCTTGGTGCGAACCCCCACACGCGGGCGCTCGCCCCGCGGCTCGACGGGGTGCCAGGCGTGCGCCTCTCCCTCCGGCGCGGGACCGAGCCAGCGAGAGGCCTCCTCCACCACCGCCTCATGCGTGATGTTGCCCGCCACCGAAAGCACCATGTTCGAAGGCACGTACTGCGCCCGGAAGTAGCGCTCCACCGCTGAGAGCGGCAGGGAGCGCGCCGTCTCCATCGCGCCGCCGATGTTCCGCCCGAGGGGCTGGTCGGGCCAGAGCGTCTCGTCGGCGAGGATGGCGGCCAGCTCCCCGGGGTTGTCCTCCACGCTCGCCAGCTCCTCGAGGATGACCATCCGTTCCTTCTCCAGCTCGAGCGGGTCCATCTCCGGGGCCGTGACCATGTCGGAGAGGATGTCGATCGTCTCGAGGGCGGCGAAGTCGGGCGTCTTCGCGTAGTAGACCGTGAGCTCGCGGTCGGTGGCGGCGTTGTGCAGCCCGCCGACCGACTCGATCGCCTCCGCGATCTCCTGCGCCGTGGGCCGGCGCGAGGCGCCCTTGAAGAGCATGTGCTCGAGGAAGTGCGAGAGACCCGCCTCCGCATCCTCCTCGTAGCGGCTGCCCGCGCCCACGTACACGCTGACCGTGGCGGAGCGCGTCTGCGGCATCTCGCTCGTGATGATCCGCAGCCCGTTGGGCAGCACCGTTCGCTGGAACACGATCGTCTTATCTCCCCGCCAGTCGTGTGGCGGCGCTAATCATGGGCGGCGGGCGTGTTGAGGGACAACCTCTCGTCCGCGTCAGCTTCTCCCCACAGCTCGCCCTGCGAGCCCGCGCCCGCCGTCGCGGGCGGGTCGATCCCGAGGTGGCGCCAGGCCGCCGCCGTCGCCATTCGGCCCCGGGGCGTGCGCTGCAGCAGCCCGCGCTTCAGCAGGAACGGCTCGTACACGTCGAAGACCGTGTCCGACTCCTCGCTGATGGCGGCCGCGATCGTCTCCAGCCCCACGGGCCCTCCCTCGAACTGCTCGACGATGGCGCGCAGCAGGCGGCGGTCGTTCACGTCCAGCCCGAGCGCGTCCACCTCCAGCAGGTCGATCGCCTCGCGTGTCGCCTCCAGGGTGGCGGCCCCGCCCGCGCGCACTTCGGCGTAGTCGCGCACGCGCCGCAGGATGCGGTTGGCCACGCGCGGCGTGCCCCGCGCGCGTTTCGCGATCTCCTCCGCCGCTTCGCCTTCAAGCGCGATCCCAAGCAGCGCCGAGGACCGCCGCACAATCGTCGTCAGCGCGTCCAGCTCGTAGAAGTCGAGCCGGTAGACGGAGCCGAAGCGGTCGCGCAGGGGGGCGCTGATCATGGCGTAGCGCGTGGTCGCGCCGATGACCGTGAAGTTCGGGAGCTGCAGCCGGATGGAGCGCGCCCCCGGCCCCTTGCCGATGACGAGGTCGATGGCAAAGTCCTCCATCGCCGGGTAGAGGATCTCCTCGACCGCCCGGGCCAACCGGTGAATCTCGTCGATGAAGAGGACGTCCCCTTCTTTCAGGTTGGTGAGGATCGCGGCCAGGTCGCCGGGGCGCTCGATGGCGGGGCCGCTGGTGGTGCGGATGGGCGCCCCCATCTCCGCCGCGAGGATGTGCGCGAGCGTCGTCTTGCCCAGCCCCGGGGGGCCGTAGAAGAGGTGGTGGTCGAGCGGCTCCCCGCGCTTCTTCGCCGCCTCGATGGCGATGAGAAGGACTTCCTTCACGCGCTCCTGTCCGGGGAAGTCGGCGAGCTGCTGCGGCCGCAGGGTCTGCTCCGTCCGGAGCTCTTCCTCGTCCTGCAGGGCCCCGTCGATCTCGCGTTCCTCGGGCGCCATGGGGCAAGTCTACCCGTACGGGAACGGATGTTCGAGCGCGGGCGGTTGCTAGCCCGTCGCCTGCAGCTCCGCGGGCTCCCGGGCCGCGCGCAGCACCCGGAAGATCGTCCGCCGCGAGAGCCCGAAGCGTGCCGCCAGCTCATCGACCGACAGCCCCTGCTCCCGCGAGAGCCGCACGATCGTGGCGTCGCGGCCTGTGCGCAGCATCGCGGGGGCGCCGCCCGGTTCTTCGTAGCGGCAGCGGGGCAGCGGGCAGCGCAGGCACGAGGGATACAGATCGCAGCCGGTATCTCGGTAGCGAGTGTTCTCCGGCAGCGCATCCATACGCGGCCGGCGGATCGGGCTCTCGTCCACGGGCTCTGCCTCCAGCGAAGGTGGGGAGGCAGAATAGAACTATTGTTCTACACAGTCACGACCCGGATGTCAGTCCCAGGCTCCGACCAGCTACAGGCTCATGTTCCGCAGGCGCGCGATGCGATCCTCCAGCGGCGGATGGGTGCTGAACAGCCTCCCCATCCCGCCCCCCGAGAAGGGGTGCACGATGTAGAGCGCCGCCACCGCTTCCTGCTGGGGCGTCTCCTGCATCGGCATCTGCTCCACGCCCCGGTGCAGCTTCTCCAGGGCGCTGGCGAGCGCCCACGGGTCGCGCACGATGCGCGCCCCCGTCTCGTCCGCGGCGAACTCGCGCGTGCGGCTGATGGCGAACTGGATGATCGAGGCCGCCAGCGGCGCGAGGATGGCGATCGCGATGGCGATGAAGGCGTTCCGGTTGCCGCCGAAGAAGATCAGCATGAACGAGATCATCGAGATCGCCCCCGCGATCGTCGCCACGATCGAGCTCGTGAGCGTGTCCCGGTTCTTCACGTGCGCCATTTCGTGCCCGATGACCGCGCGCAGCTCGTGCTCGGTCAGCAGCTGCACGATGCCCGTCGTCACCGCCACCACGCCCTTCTCCGGGCTGCGGCCCGTGGCGAAGGCGTTCGGCGTGGGACTCTCGATGACGTAGACCTTCGGCATCGGCATGGTCGCGGCGTAGGCCACCTCCTCGACCATGGCGTACAGCCCCGGCGCCTCGTCGGCCGACACTTCGCGGGCGCCCGCCATGCGCAGGGCGAACTTGTCGCTCCACCAGAACGCCGAGAAGTTCATGACCCCGGCGATGATGAGGAACACGATGAGCCCGCCGGTACCGCCGATCAGGTAGCCGATCACGAGCAGGATGGCGGTGAGAACCATCAGCAGAAAGCCTGTCTTGATGCCGTTCATGGGTGTGGGAAGTCCTCCGTGAGTCCACCTTCCAGTATAGGAGAGGCGGCGATCGGCGCGTGAAGGGATGGTGTGCTTAACCGAAACTATCTGCCTTATGGATATGAAAGGTGTACATTTGCTGGTGACGGGGTGAGGAGGGCGCTCATGAGTGAGGCCATCGAGGCGGTGGTGCACTTCAAGGTGACGGTGAGAAGCGTCGAACACGAGGGGTACTGGACGACGAAGGCCCTGGAGACTGGAATCGTGACCGCCGGCCCCACAAGGGACGAGGCCGAGGCGCGAAACGGCGAGGCTCACATCCTCCTCGTCCGCCGCGTCAAGCGACTCGGCCTGGTGGCCCTGGCCGAGTTCATGGACGCTCACCGCATCGACTACGAGATCGGAGATCCCGCGCTCGCCAACCGGTCAACCGAGCAGCTGCCCCTCGCCGCCTAGCCCCCGCGGCCCGCGACAAACGCCGCCACCGCCCGCCGCGCCTCCTCCTGCGCGCCCGCCAGCTCGTCCCCACCCTCCAGCGGCGTCCAGCGGTACTCGAAGCGCAGCCCCTGCGCCCGCTCAGGCCCCAGCGGCTCGCAGCGCCACGTATCGGGCAGGACCATGGCGGGCGTCGTGACGTAGCAGCGCCAGAGTTGCCCGTTCGCCTCGAACGTCGTCGCCGCCTCCCAGCCGCCGAGCGGCAGGCCGCTCTCCTCCAGCACCTCCCGCGAGACCGCCTGCAGGGGCGTCTCCCCGACCTCGACCGTGCCGCCCGGCACCTGCAAGCCCGCCTCGGGTATGCCCGCGTGCTCGAACACCAGCAATTCCCGCTCCTCCTCGCCATCGCGAAGGACGAAGCCGTACACCTTTTCTGCCATCTCCGGATTCTGGCAGATCGCTTCCTTGCGCGAGAGGCTACACTCGCAGCGTGACACAACAGGAACGTCCAAGGGCCAGGCGCGTCTGGGGCTACATCCGGCTCGCGCTGATGATCGTCCTCATCGTCATTCTCATCACGCAGATCGTTCGCGCCGACTGGACCGACGTCGTCATCACCGCCGTGTTCGTCGCCCTACTCGGCTTCCTGGAGGCGATGGACCGGGGCCTGATTCGCGGCCCCGGTGGTGGCGAGCCTCCCGGCTCGCGCTAGAATCGCGCCCCAACCCGAAGGGAGCCCTCATATGTCCGACGCCCAGTACCTCGCCGACCGCATCGCCCTCATGGACGTCCTGGTCAAGTACGGCACCGCCGTCGACGCCCGCGAGATGGACCGTTATCGCTCCTGCTTCACCGACGACGTGCTCGTCGTGGGCTACGGCCCCGAAGACATCGAGGGCGCCGACGCCTACCTCGACTACGTCATCACCGCCCTCGAGAACTTCCCCGCCACGCAGCACATGATGGGCAACCAGGTCGTCGACATCGACGGCGATACCGCCCACACTCGGACCGACGTCCAGGCCACCCACGTGCTGAAGGAAGACCCGGACGCGATCATGACCCTCTGGGCGACCTACGTGGACGACATGGTCCGGGGCGCCGACGGCCAGTGGCGCATCAAGCGCCATGAGCTCGTGCGCGCGGGCAGCCAGCGCACCGTCAACCAGCCGTAGGGCAGACCGGATCGGCTACAGGTCCGCGACCTGCGGCAGCACCTCGCTCGCGAGCCACGCCGGCACGCTGTCCGACGACAGGTCGAAGTAGGTGAACTGCACCTCGTCGACCCCCGCCTCCGCGAGCCGCCCGAGCTTGTCCACGATCTCGTCGGCCGTCCCCATGATTGCGCCGATGCCGCGCAGCATCTCCCGGTAATCCGCCGGCGACATGCCTGGCGGCGGGGGCATGCGCTCCATCTGCAGGAGCGTCGCCGCCTCCACCTCCGCGTCCGTCGAGCCGATCAGTCCCATCGTCGTCATCGTGTGCCGGATCTGCCCCGGGTCGCGCCCGATCTCCTCGCAGGAGCCGGCCAGCACCTCGCACTTGTGCCGGTAGGCATCGAGCGGCAGGTCGACGGCGTTCCACTCGTGGGCGTACTTCGCCACGAGGGGCAGGGTGCGCTTCTCGCCCCCGCCCGCGACGAGCACGGTGGGGTGGAAGGGCGCTGGCTTCGGCAGCACCTGCGCCTCGCGAAGCTGGTAGTAGCGCCCCTCGAACGAGGCCGGCCCCTCGCCCCACATGGCCCACAGCACCTGCAGGTACTCCTCCAGCCGGTCGAACAGCTCCCCCAGCGAGGGGTAGTCGATCCCGTAGGCGAGGTGCTCGCCCTCGTTCCACCCGACGCCCAGCCCCAGCACGAAGCGCCCGCCGCTGAGCAGGTCGAGCTGCGCCGCCAGGCGCCCCACGTTCGAGGGCGGCCGGAACATCACCGGCGTCACCAGCGACCCGAAACGGATGCGCTCCGTCTCGCGCGCCGCCAGCGCGAACAGCAGGTACGGCTCCAGCGAGTCGATCTGGTTGACCGTGTAGAAGTGGTCGCCCAGGTAGTAGGAGGAGAAGCCGTGCTTCTCGGTCGCCCGCATCGAGGCGACCGCCTCCTCGAACGTCACCCCCCAGGGCCCGACGACCAGTCCGATGTCCATGCCCGCGCCCCTACAGGTCCCCGACCTGGGGAAGCACGTTGCTCGCGAGCCAGTCGGGCACGGCCGTCGAAGAGAGGCTGAACCAGATGAAGACGATCTCGTCGATGCCTGCCTCGCCGAGCCGCCCGATCTTGTCCACCATCTCGTCGGGCGACCCCATGATGACGGCGCTCCTGCCGCGCTGCTGCGCGAGGTAGTCCGCTGCCGACATGGGGCCCGGCGGCGCCCGACGCAGCATCTGCAGGGCCGCCTCCGCCTCCAGCGCCTCCTCCGTCGTCCCGATGAGGCCCATGGTCATCATCGTGTGCCGGATCTCGCCCGGGTCCCGCCCGATCTCGTCGCAGTACCCCGCGAGGATCTCGCACTTGCGCCGGTAGCCGTCGGGCGTCAGGTCGACGCAGTTCCACTCGTGCGCGTGCTTCGCCACGAGCCGCAGCGTGCGCTTCTCGCCCCCGCCCGCGATGAGCACGGTCGGGCGCCCCGGCGCGGGCTTCGGCCGGACGTCGGCCTCCTGCAGCCGGTAGAAGCGCCCCTCGAAGGAGGCCGGCCCCTCGCCCCACATCGCTCGCATCACCTGGATGTACTCGTCCAGCCGGTCGAAGCGTTCCCCGATCGACGGATAGTCGACGCCGTAGGCAGCGTGCTCGCCCGGGTGCCAGCCCGCCCCCAGCCCCATGACGAACCGCCCGCCGCTGAGAAGGTCGAGCTGGGCCGCCAGCCGCCCCACGTTCGAGGGCGGCCGGAACATCACCGGCGTCACGAACGGCCCGATGCGGACGCGCTCCGTCTCCCGCGCCGCCAGCGCCAGGAGCAGGTACGGCTCGATCGAGTCGATCTGGTTGACCGAGAAGAAGTGGTCGCCCATGTGCCAGGAGTGGAAGCCACGCTCCTCGGTCGTCCGCATCGTGGCGATGGTCTCCTCCATGGAGTGCCCCCACGGCCCGATGACGATTCCGATCTTCATGCCGCCCGTCCCCGCGCTACAGGTCCGCGACCTGCGGCATGACCTCGCTCGCGAGCCATGCCGGCAGGCTGTCCGACGACAGGTCGAAGTAAACGAACTGCACCTCGTCCAGCCCCTCCTCCGCCAGCCGCCCGAGCTGGTCGACGATCTCGCCGGCGGTGCCCATAATCGCGCCCCCCTCGCGCAGGGCGGCGCGGTACTCGGCGGGGGTGGGGTTCCCGGGCGGGGGCGTGCGCTGCATCTGCGTCAGCGTCGCCGCCTCCACCTCCTCGTCCGTCGCCCCCACGAACCCGATCGTCGTCATCGAGCGCCGGATGGTGGCGGGGTCGCGACCCACGTCGGCGCAGTGCGCGGCCAGCACTTCGTTCTTGTGCCGGTACGCCTCGGGCGTCAGGTCGACGCTGTTCCACTCGGCAGCGTACTGCGCCACCAGCCGCAGCGTGCGCCGCTCGCCCGCGCCCCCGATGAGCACCGGCGGCCGCCCCGCCTCCGGCTTCGGCAGCGAATCCGCTTCGTCCAGGCGGTAGTGCTCGCCCTCGAACGAGGCGGGTCCCTCGCCCCACATGCCCCGCATCACCTGGATGTACTCGTCCAGCCGGTCGAAGCGCTCGCGCAGGGGCGGCCAGTCGACGCCGTAGGTGCGGTGCTCCGCCTCCCCCCAGCCGACCCCGAGCCCGAGCACGAAGCGTCCGCCGCTGAGGAGGTCGAGCTGCGCCGCCAGCCGCCCCACATTCGAGGGCGGCCGGAACATCACCGGCGTCACCAGCGGCCCGAAGCGGATGCGCTCCGTCTCGCGCGCCATGAGCGTGAACAGCAGGTACGGCTCCAGCGAATCAAGCTGCTCCCCCACGTAGAAGTGATCCCCCAGGTAGTACGAGGCGAACCCATGCCGCTCCGCCGCCTCGACCGACGAGGCGATGTCCTCGAACGACACATCCCAGGGTCCAACCGCGAATCCGATGTCCATGCGTGCCTCCTTGTGCGGTCCTGTTCCCCGCCCCGATCAGGAAGCGGCGACGGCTCACGCGCCGTCGCCGCTTCGTCCAGTACTGCTGGTTGCCGTCCATCGGGATGACTCCCCCTGAGCGGCAGCCCCTCCCTAGCGGTCGGGGCCGTACAGGTAGTCGTCGATCACCTTGTTCATGTGGCGGATGCGCCGCTCGCGGTAGTTGATGAGCAGGCCCGGGTAGGCCCGCGAGTTCATCCCCTTCTGCACGCGCGGCAGGTTGTACGAATCCTGGTCCATCACCAGCCCCAGCGAGATCTCGCCGTGCTTGTGCTGGCTGTGGATCGGACGCGGCGCCTCGCTCCCCGCCGGCAGGCGGGCGTAGCTCTGGATGTCGAAGTACATCTTGTTCGGGTCGGTCGCGTGCGGCCGCTGCCGGAAGAACCCGAACCCGGCGTGGTGCGTGTTGAAGGTCAGGTTCGGGAAGATGTAGTAGTGGTAGTCGTCCGACATCTGGTCGTCGTTGAGCTGTGAGACGTCCATCCCCTGCTCCTCGGCGACCTCGCGGGCGCGCTTCTGCAGGAACGGGCGCACCTCCGCGCTGCGGCCCTCGAACTCCTGCGGGTCGACGCCCGCGTTCCGGAGCCGCCCCTTCAGCCCGTCCGTGACCTCCTCCGGGTTCTGGTAGCGCGGGCTCACGATGCCCATCGGCACCAGGTAGCGGTTGTGGCGCTCGTACAGGTCGATCTGCACGTGGATGTCGTCGAGGCCCTCGAGCAGCTGCGGGTGGATGCCCTGCACGTGGTAGACCTCGTTGAAGGCGTCGACGGAAGCCTTCCAGTTCGTGTCCCACTCGACCGTCTTGTCGGACACGATCGAGAACTCCTCCATGTGGTAGGCGTCCAGGTGCTGCGCGACCGGGTCGAGGAACTCCAGCAGGGGCTCGGCGTCCGGGTTCATGTTGAAGAAGACGAAGCCGCCCCAGGTGTCGCAGGGCACCTCGACGAGCGCCGTCTCCTGGGGAACGCCCTGGGTGAAGGTGTCCTCGTCCGGCACGAACTTCTTTGAGCCGTCGAGGTTGAACTCGAAGAAGTGGTAGGCGCACTGGAAGCTCTCCGCGTGCCCCATGCCGGGGTTGCGGATCTGGTTCCCACGGTGGGGGCAGACGTTGTAGAACGCCCGCACCTTGTCCTCGGCCTCGCGCACGATGAGGAGGGACTCCGGCCCCAGCTCGGTCGTGAAGTAGTCGCCCACGGTGGGGATGTCGGACTCGCGGCCGGCCATGTTCCAGACCTTCGTCCACATGCGCTCCCACTCGAGGTCCATGAACTCCTTCGAGGTGTAGCGCTCCTTGGGGATGAGGTCGGTGCCCATGTAGGGCTCGGGCGCCTTCGTCGTGGGCGTCGTGTGGGCAACTTTCTCCTGGACCATCTGGTTCCTCCGGTCGTTTCGGGACGTGCGCCGATGGTACGCCGTTCTGTCAATCGCTGCTTGCGCCACGGTGATAGTGGAGCCGCCCGATCGCGGGCCGTCCGGTGACCCGGGCCCGGCGCACCCCGGGGCCTATTCCTCGACCGGCGTGATCAGGAGGGTGTAGCTGACAACGCCTGTACCCCCGCTGACGGCCAGGTAGAAGTCGTAGGGAGACCAGGCAGTCCACTCGAAGGATACGACGCCGCCGTCACGGCGGACGCTGCAATCCTCGCTTCGTCCCGTGGTGGCCCTGCCTTCGCGGTTGTACACGCACACGCGAGGCGGCTCACCCTCCAGGGGGGCGACCTCGACGTGGAATCGCTGGCCCTCGACCGGCTGGAACCGGAAGTAGTCGATGTCCTGCTCGCCTTCCAGCGTGCCCTCGGCGGGCTGCAGGAGCGTCACCTCGGTGGCGGTGGCCTGGCTGTCGCCGTGATCGTCGGGAGTCTCCTTCAGCGCCACGATGCTCATGCGGTAGGGCCCGGGCGGCCCCCCGAAATTTTGGACCGCGACGTAGTACCTGAAGGACCGGGGCGCCACCCAGACCGCACTTCGGGTCAGATCACCCGACGCCGACGTGACCCTCTTCAGGACGGTGCCCCAGCGTTCGTAGAACTGCCTGCCGAGGTAGGGGTTCGTCAGGGGCATGCTGTAGAGGGCGAGGCTGGACGTTGGCGTGGCGTGCTCGAAGCGGAGCTCGTATTTCTGACCGGAGGTCGCCTTGAAGACGAAGTAGTCGAAGTCGAAGGCGTGCTCGAGGGCGCCCTCGACCAGCTCCCCCGGGGAGAGGGGCGAGGCCGTCTGGATGGTGTCCCCGACGTCGTCGGGAATATCGTCAAGCGGCCCACCGGAGACGCCTCCGTGAAGCTCGCGGTAGACCTTCTCGAACGCGTCCCGCGCGTGCTCCGGAACGGCCTGGGAGAGGGAGTCGTAGATGACCCGCTCCGGGTTGGGAATGTCAGGGTCCGTGTCGACGAGGCCCACCCTCCAGGTCCGGCTCTGGCCGAACGTCTCGGCGAGGCTTTCTTGCTGCTGGTACCAATGCCCCAGCCCCGCTCCAAGGGCCTCTGGGCCGATGGCGTCGAACAGGTGAGTCAGGAACCACTCGCCGAGACTGTAGGTGCAGTAGTCACCGATCAACACACCGTGTCTCTCGTGGGCCATCGAATCGAAGTGGCGGATGTTCTGCGCGCCGTCGTCGATCAGGCAGGACACCGCATGGGGTGGTGGCGCCTCCTCCGGAGCAGGGCCGTCCCCGGGCCCGTCCACGACGTACACGGAAATGTCCACGGCGTCATCGAGATACCGCTCGGTGAGCTCGGCGGCTCCTTCAACAAACCAGCGGGTCTCGCCCACCCCCTGGAAATAGTAGTGAGCGGTCTCGTGGGGGATGCTGGGGACGCCGTATTCGTAGCGCGTCAGCCGCATGTGACTCCCGAAGTGTCCGCCCCGATAGATCCCGTAGTCCACGGCCGTCGCGTCACCGAGGAGGAGGATGATGTCGGTAGTCGGAAACGGGGCTGCCAGCCACTCTTCCATGAGTCGGGCCGTGGCCTCGATGCGGTCGAGGATGGCTTCGCTGTCGGGGATGGGGCTGTTCTGAACGAGATACAGCGAAACCTCTCCCGCGAGAGGGAGGGACGTGCTCCGCGTGGCGATGTATCGCCGCTGAAGCAGATCCCTCAAGAGCATCGGGTTGTCATGGGGCAGGCGGCTCACCGCGATGGCGAAAGCGGCTTCCAGGGGGGCGAGTCCGTCGGCGAACCAGGGCTGACGCTCGAATGTCGCCAGGGCGCCGGGCGTCATGCCCGAGAGGGCGCTGATGAAGAAGCGCACGAGGTGGTCGCTGAACCTGCCCGCGTCCTCGGGGTGCTCGTCCAGGAACGAGGGTGACAGATCGCCGCGTGCGAGAAGGTCGAACAGGTCGCGCTCCCGCTCGGTGACGACGTCGTTGAACCAGGGGGTTTCGGCGATCATCGCGGCAACCGCGGAACTTCGCGAGGCCAGATCGGCAAAGCGCCGCAGGACATCGACTTCGTGGGCGGTGGTGCCGTCCTGGAACCACTTCGACCTCACCACGGATTCCGTCATGGCGGGATCCTGCAGCCAGAGTTGGATGGCGATCTCGGCTGCCTGCACCCGCAGGGCATCGCGCGGTTTCGCCATCCAGGGCACGAGGTCCGAGAGGCGCTCGTGCGCCTCTCGCTCGGCGGGGGTCGACAGGGTCAGCGTGGGCACGGGTGTCGCCGTTGGCCTGGCCGTTGGCGTCGAAACCTCCGTGGGGCTCGGGGTCGGTGTGGGCGGAGGGACAGGTGTCTCGGGCGGTGCGGGTACCGCCGTCGGCGTCGGGGAGGGGGCGTCAGGGGTGGGCTGCGGCTCCGCGCCACCGCTGCATGCCGCCAGCGCCGATACGCCGAGAACGCAGGCAAGCAGCAGCGGTACGGGTCGCATGCGGATGCCCCGGATTCTTGACGACACGGTGGGCGGGCAACGTACCACAGCCCCCGGCCTCCTCAATGCCTCCTCACCCTTTTCTTACATCCGCTACAGTGACGGCGGAGACGAACGATGGCGGACTTTGGCGGGGGCGGGTTCATCCCCCCCAATCCAGGACCGGAGCTGGAGATGCTCGCGGAGGCCAAGAGGGAGGAGATGCAGCGCCGCCACGGCGGCGAGCACCGCCCCCCGAAGCGCCCGCGAGGCCCGCGCTTCGGCCTCCTGCGCCGCGTCGTCCGCGCCATCCGCGGCGGCGGCGACTAGCACAGTCGGTTCTCGGCTCGCTTGCGGTACAGTGGCGGCGGAGGCGCAACATGGCGGACTTCGGTGGCGCCCCTCCGGTCATGCCCCCCGGCTTGGAAGACCTGGCGAAGCAGCCCCACGAGATGCTGCGCGAGCGCCAGAAGCACGATGGCCACCGCCCGCCCGAACGTCCGAAGGGCCCGCGCTTCGGCTTCCTGCGTCGCATCGTCCGGTTGATCCGCGGCGGCGGCGACTAGCCATGGGCTAGGCGGTAGGAGAGCGAGGACATGGCGGAGTTCGGCGGAGGGTTCGACCCGCCGGCCTCCCAGCACGGGCCCTACGCCGCCCGGTATCCTGCACCCAGGGCGGCAATTCCTGATTCAGGAGGAGCGAAGTGGCATTCCCGGGCAATAGTCCTGACGTGGACCACGCGGCAGACAGGGCCAGCCGAAATATCCAGAAGGCGATCAACCCGAATCGAGCCCCCGACGGCACCCCCGATCTGGGCCCGCGCGACGCCATGAAGGAAGCGCGCCGCCGCTACGAGCAGGAGAATCCCTCCCGAATCCGCTGGCTCTTCAAGATCGGCGAGTGGATCAACAGGCACTCATAGCGTCGTGCCAGAAAGACAGAACCCATCCCCCGGCGAGGATGTCGCCGCCCAGATAGGGCGCTCCCTCGGACGCCTCGTGCGCAAGGCCCACGACGCCGCCCTCGAGGCCCAGCCCGAAGCCGAGCTCCACGCCCGCCGCGCCGCGAAGATTGCACGCGAAACCATCGCCGCCGCCCGCCCCGAGGCCGAGCGGCTCGCGCACGATGCCGTGGAAGCCGCCCGCCCTGCCGCTGAGCAGGCGGCGAAATACGTACGCGAGCACGAGGACGAGATTCGCCAGGTCGGCAGCGTGGCGGGCGAGGCGATCGCCTGGCGCGTGTTGCCACGGCCGCTGCGGCCCTTCCTCGGCAGCGCCCTGGGCCGCTTCTTCCGCCAGGAGCCCCCGACGAAGCCCTGAGCCGCCCGCTCCCTACGCCCGAGCGAACGTAGCGAAGGGGGGCGGGTCGTTGCCCAGGTAGTTGCTCCCCAGGTTGCGGTAGTGCCGCCACGAGATGGCTGCGTGCGAGGCCGCCTGGTGCGAGTCCCGCAACCGTCGCTCCAGGGGCGAGTCCATCCGGCTCGCGGTCGTTCCCGCCGTGTTGTGGATCGTGTCGACCACGTGCCGGGACACCTGTGCGGCGTGCACGCAGGAGAGGTACGAGCGCCGCGTCACTTCCCAGTCCGGTGCCGAGCGTCCCCCGTCCTTCGGCAGCGGCCCGAGGTGCCGCTCCGTCTCCTCCTGCGCGTCGACCATGAAGGCGTGCGCGGCTGAGACCGTCGCCTCCGCCTCGCCCAGGCGGTACTGCAGCTCGGGCATGTCCGAGAGCGGCGTCGCCGTCATCCACGGCGTCTTCACCATGGCCAGATCGATCAGGTCGTTGATCGCCCCGCGCGCGATCCCGAGCGCCACGGCGCCCTTGTTGTAGTGCGCCTGCATGGGGTTGCGGAGGGTCGGGCTGGCGAACGTGTCGCAGTTGCTGAAGAGGTCCTTGGGAAGCGTCGCCCGCTCGGGGATGAAGGCGCCGTCGACCTTCACGTCGGCGCTGCCCGTGCCGCGCAGCCCCGCCGTGTTCCAGGTGTCCACGATCTCCCAGTCCTCGCGGGGGATGAGGAACGCCTTGTCGGAGGAGCCGCCGCCCTCCTGGGGCACGCCGTCGGAGCCGAAGTGCACGAGCGTCCAGGTGGCGTTATGACAGCCGCTCCCGAAGGAGCCCTGGCACCAGAGCCGCCAGCCGCCGTTCTCCGGACGCGCGCGGGCGGTCTGCAGTCCCGGCCCCACGCCCCCGCACGTGAGGACGCGCCAGTCGTCGTAGTAGTCGTGCACCAGGTCCATGCTCATGCGTCGCAGCACGAGGCTGTTGATCTCCGAGTTGATGTGCACGCACCAGCCGATCGAGCCATCGATGGCGGAGGCCGCCTCGACGATGTCGATCTGGTCCCTCGCGGGCAGGTCCTCGCCACCCAGCTCCTCGGGCAGGGCGAAGCGGTAGAGCCCCTGGTCGGCGATCTCGTTCGAGGCCCAGGCGGGGATGTGGCGCAGCTCCTGCGCCTCGTCGCCCGCCTGTAGCAGCGCCTCCTTGATGCCCAGCAACCGCTCGAGGGCCGGCGCCGTCTCCTGCAGCTTCTTGCTGCGCTCGATGATCTCGGCTCGCACCATCGCTGCCGCCTCCCGCTCGCTGGTCGGGCGATTCTAGGGCAAGCGGGGGGCGCGCCGCCTACCCCCGCTGGTCGATTCGCCGGATCGCCTCGATCGCGTAGGGGATGTTGGCGCGCATCTTGAGGGCGTACTCGTAGTCGATGCGCGCGTGGTAGGCGCGGTCCTGGGCCTCGTGCGCTTTCCCCCGTAGCACGAACGCCGCCGCCCCGATCTCCATCGGCTGGGGCGAGTCCGGTTCGCCCAGCTCCACCTCCAGCGTGTGCATCGCCAGCCCCGGCTGCCCCTCTTCGAGCTGCCGGTTGGCGTCGCACAGCGCCACGACGCCGGGGTGGTCGAGCCCCAGCGTGCGAGCGCTGACCACGCCCAGCTCCTCGAGCATGGCGAACACCGCCTCGCTGTCCCCGGTCCCCTGGTCCGCGTCGCTCACGCGCGCCCTCCGCCTGTCGCGGGAGGGTACGGGGGAGTGGTGGCTGGTGGCTAGTGGTTGGTGGACGCCCCGATTGGAAACGCCTTGCGGACCACCCGACGCGCTTGGCAGGCTTGGTGCGTGACGCCGAAAGGGGCCAGGTAGCCCCTCACACGATGGGTGGTGCTATGGCCTCGGACCTTGATGCGAACGTCGAACGCCCGACACCCCGGCCCTTCAAGTTCTACTTCGGGCAGGGGCAGATCGTTGAGGAGGTCTCGTGTCAGTCCCGCTGGCACCAGCCCACGATCCAGCTACTGGAGTGGGACGATGGCGACCTCAGCCTTCGCTTCTGCTCCTACACCCACGACGGGCGATTCCAGCGCAATCCCCTGGTCGTGTCTGCCGGCGATCTCGCTACCCTTGCGGCCAGGGCAGACCCGGGCGGGCGGCTCAAGCCGTTGCTGGAAGTGCTCGGCGGAAGCGAATCTGCTGAACAGTAACCGGCCTGGCGCCCAGTGTATCCCGAATGTGATACACTGGGCCGACAACACTGTAGGACGGACCAGTGGCGAAGACGGCGATGATCCGGGCCCGTGTAGAACCGGAACTGAAGCGCGAGGCGGAGGACCTCTTCCTCGAGCTGGGGATGTCGGCGACCGAGGCGATCACGCTCTTCTACCGGCAGGTGACCATGCATCGCGGGCTTCCCTTCGACGTACGGCTTCCGAATGCGGAGACCCTGGAGGCGCTCCGCGATGCCCGCGAAGGCAGAAACATCAAGAAGTATGCGACGCTAGAGGAGTTGAAGGCCGAGTTCGACTAACGCGTGGAGTTCGGGAGAACCTCGCGGTTTATCAGAGATGTTCGGCTCGCGCAGCGTCGCGGCAAAGACCTGGACAAACTGTGGGCGGTGGTTGGCCGACTTGCGGTGGGGCAGCCCCTGGAGGCGCGCCACCGGCAGCATCGGCTGTCTGGGAACTTCTCCGGGAGCTGGGAGTGCCACGTAGAACCCGACTGGCTCCTGATCTGGGAACAGGATGACGATGCGATCACCCTCGTGCGCACGGGGACCCACACCGACCTGTTCGACTGATCGCTCCTACTCCGCCCCGAAGTGCTCCCGCGCCAGGGCGATGACCCGCTGCGGCTGGTCGTGGTGGACCCAGTGTCCCGCCCCTTCGACCTTCACCGGACGCACCCCCTCCAGCCCCTCCACCCAGCGCTCCATCCCCCGCATCACCCCCGCTTCGCTCCCTACCAGGTAGAGCACCGGGCACGCGATCGCTTCGATGAATCCGCGCATTTCCGACAGCGTGTACTCGTCCCGACGCACCCCCGGACGCGACCAGTTATCGAACTTCCAGATCAGCTCGTCGCCGTCCTCGCGCACGGCGTGGACGGCGATGTGCCGCGCCTGCTCGGCCGAGAGCCGCGGGTTCATCTCCTGCACGCGCTGGATGGCGCCCGCCAGGTCCGGGTAGCGCCGCACCTGCCGCGTCTCCAGTGAGCGCCGCTGCTCGACGTGCTTCCGGAAGCGCTCCGGGGTCATCGGCTCCGGCTCCTCGAACAGCCCCGGCACCCGCCCCTCGATCGCGACGATCGAGTCGAACCGCTCCGGGTACGTCCCCGCCGCGATGAACGTGACCTGCCCTCCGAACGAGTGGCAGATAACGCGCACCGGGCGGTCGAACCGCTCGACCAGCGTGAGCAGGTCGATGGCGTACTGCGCCGTCGTGTACTCGCTCCCGGGCGACCAGTCGGAGTCGCCGTGGCCGCGCAGGTCCGGCGCGACCACGTAGTGGTCGCCGGCGAACTCCTCCGCGATGCCGTCCCAGCTGCGGGCATGGTCGCGCCCACCGTGCACGAGGATGAGCGGCCGGGCGTCTTCGTCGCCCCACGCCCAGTACGAGAGCCGCAGGCGCTGTGACTCGAAGAAGTGCTGGGTGGGCTGTTGGCTATTGGCCATTGGCTTCTGGTGGCTGGTGGTTAGTGGCTGGTGGCTAGTCCGGTCACCAACCACTCGGTGCACCCGGCCCATAATAGAGGCCGGAGTTCCCACGCAGTGCCCCCCACAGACGACCCACCGACCACCGACCGCCGGCCACCGACCACCGGTCACGT
Source organism: Dehalococcoidia bacterium (assembly GCA_009839725.1). Lineage (GTDB taxonomy): Bacteria > Chloroflexota > Dehalococcoidia > Tepidiformales > Tepidiformaceae > UBA2991. Next base: position 28,353 of record VXPF01000120.1, read on the forward strand.
CACCCTCGTCGGCGCCGGCCCGGGCGACCCCGGCCTCATCACGGTCGCAGGCCTCGAGGCCCTGCGGAACGCCGATGTCGTCCTGCACGATGCCCTCGCCCCGCGCGCCCTGCTGCGCGAGGCACCCGCCGGGGCGGAGGTGCGCAACGTCGGCAAGCGCGCCGGCGCCCACGCCGCCACCCAGGACGAGATCGAGGCGCTCATGCTCGAACGCGCCCGCGCGGGCAAGCGCGTCGTGCGACTCAAGGGCGGCGACCCCTTCGTCTTCGGGCGCGGCTCCGAGGAGATGCGTGCCTGCCGGGAGGCGGGGGTTCCCTGCACCGTCGTCCCGGGCGTGACATCCGCCATCGGCGCGTTCGCCTACGCCGGAATCCCCGTCACCCATCGCGGTCTCTCCAGCGCCTTCATGGTCATCAACGCCCGCAGCATGAACGACGGGGTCACGAGCTGGCGCGCCGCCGCCGAGGTCGACACGCTCGTGCTGCTCATGGGCGCTGAGAACCTCGCCGAGTGCGCCGGGCGCCTCGTCGCCGAGGGCCGCGCGCCGGAGACGCCCGCCGCCTCCGTCCAGTGGGGAACGCGCCCCGACCAGCGCGTCGTAACGGGCACGCTGGCGGACATCGCCGACCGCGTCGCGGAGGCGGGGCTGTCCGCCCCCCTCGTGACGGTCGTGGGGCCGGTCGCCGAACTCGCCGGCGAGCTCGCCTGGTTCGACCCCGCCCCCCTCGCCGGGCGCCAGATCGCCGTGACCCGCTCCCGCGCGCAGTCGAGCGAGCTGGTCGATCTGCTCGAGGCCGAAGGCGCCTTCGTGACCGAGACCCCGACCATCGAGCTGGTCTCGCGAGCCGGGTCGGCCGACCTTTGCGAGGCCGTGGCCGCGCCCGCCGACTGGTGGGCGTTCAGCAGCGCGAACGGCGTCCACGTGGCCATGGAGACCCTCACCGCGGCAGGCCTCGACTCGCGCGCCCTCGCCGGACGCCGCCTCGCCGCCGTCGGCGAGGCGACCGCCGCCGCGCTGGCCGGTTACGGCCTGCGCCCCGACTTCGTTCCCGAG
>VXPF01000042.1 GCA_009839725.1 Dehalococcoidia bacterium
AGGTCGGCGTGAGGCGTGGCGGTCGGGGCAGCGCGGGTGGCTGCTGGAGTAGGCGCCGGCGTGGGATCGGGAGGGGTGGTGCCGCTCCCGCAGGCCACGGCGAGGAGGGCCGGCAGGACGAGGAGGGGCAGCAGGCCTCGCGCCGAGGCCATCAGTCGTCCAGGGGCGGGAGGCCGCCGCGTTCGACCAACTCCATGCGCACGCCGAGAGCGTCGTTGACGTAGCAGAAGCCGGCGAGCACGCCGTCGCGGTCGAGGCCGCCCATCTCGAGGGTCATGCCGGGGCCGAGCTCGTCGATGGCGGCCTGGACGCTGTCGACGTAGAGGCCGAAGTGGTGAAGCTGGGATCGCTCACCCACGTGCCAGACGGTGCCGGGGATGGCCTCGATGAGCTCGAGGGCGATGGGCGTGCTCCGGTCGCAGAAGGTGACGCGGGGGGAGAGGATGCGGTCGCCGCCCTCATCGCGGACACGGACGGTGGCGGTGGAGGGATCGCGCCAGCCGCAGCCGAAGCGGCGGCCGAGCTCGTCCATGGCGGCCTCCATGTTGGGGACGATGATGCCGACGTGGTAGATGTCGTCGAAGGTGATCATGTCGGTGGCCCCTAGGGGAAGATGCCCTGCACGGCGTAGGACTGGGCTACGCGGTCGATGGCGAGGGGGTAGGCGGCGACACGCAGGTCGGGCATGGCGCGAGACTTCCACTTGTCGTGGACGGAGTGGTAGGCGTGGATGATGGTGTCGGCCAGAGCGGCCTCGACGAGGTCGATCTCCTGGGGGCCCTTCACGGCCTTCATGAAGTCCACGTCGCTCAGGTGGGCGCCGGTGGCGCCCTCTAGCGCCTTCACGACGCGCGTCGTGGCGACCTCCTGGTAGCGGCTCGTGAGGCGCTCGGGGGAGACGTGCTGGATGTTCTTGAGCCACTCGAAGTAGGAGACGGTGACGCCGCCGGCGTTGAGGAAGAGGTCGGGGATGACGAGGATGCCGCGCTCGCGGAGGATAGCGTCGCCGGCGCTGTCGGTCGGGCCGTTGGCGGCCTCGGCGACGATCCGGGCCTTGATGCGGGGCGCGTTGTCGGCGGTGATCTGGTTCTCGAGGGCGGCGGGGACGAGGATGTCGCAGTCCAGCTCGAGCACCTGCAGGGGCCGCTCGATCGTGCGCGTTCCGGGGGTCCCGCGGATGGAGCCAGTCTCGGCGCGGTGGCGCTGGACGGCCTCGACGTCGAGGCCGTCGTCGGAGGCGACGCCACCGTCGTATTCGGCGATGGCGACGATGCGGGCGCCGGCTTCCTGCAGCAGCCTCGCGGCGTGGTAACCCACCTTCCCCAGCCCTTGGACGATCACGCGCTTGCCCTCGATGCCGCGCGTAAGGCCGACGGCCTCCATGTCTACGGCCGAGTCGGTGGCCTCGGCGACGCCGATGGCGACTCCGCGGCCCGTGGCCTCGGTGCGGCCGGAGATGCCGTGAAGGGAGATGGGCTTGCCTGTGACGCAGGCAAAGGGGTTGAGCTGGTCGGGGTTGAGGGCGGTGTAGGTATCGACGATCCAGGCCATCTCACGCTCGCCGGTGCCGTAGTCGGGGGCGGGGACGTCGACGGCCGGGCCGATCATGTTCTTGCGGTTCAGCTCGGCCACGTAGCGGCGGGTGGCGCGCTCGAGGAAGCCCTCGCTCTCGTTGCGGGAGTCGATGCAGACGCCGCCCTTGGCCCCACCGAAAGGCGCTTCGACGATGGCGCACTTGTAGGTCATGAGGCTGGCGAGGGCGCAGACCTCGTCCTCGGTGACGTCGGGGCTGAAGCGGATGCCGCCCTTGGTGGGGAGGCGGTGGAAGCTGTGCTCGGCGCGGTAGGCCTCGACGACGCGGATGGAGCCGTCGTCGTCACGCACGGGGAAGCTCATGCGGTGAACGACGTTGCACATCTTGACCTGGTCGAGGAGGCCGCGGGGGTGCTCGCTGTAGACGGAGGCGCGCTCGAACTGAGCGTTGACGTCGGCGAGGAGGTTACCGGCTTCGGTCTTCATCACACTCCCTGTGAGCGGTGAGCCCGCAACCGTAGTATAGGCGGGCGTCCGGAAGCAGCCGGAAAGGCCTGCACAGGGAGCGGGCATGTCCCTCGAAGAGCTGATCATCGCCGTCGTCCGCGTGCTGGGCTCGCTGCTGGTGTTCAAGTGGGCGTTCGTGGGTGGCTGGGCGGCCATCCTGATCGACCTGAGCGACCTGTTCCTGCGGAACCTGCTCGACCTGGGCGGCGTCAGCAACTACCAGGCGTTCGACAAGTGGCTCGACCAGGTCTACATGGTCGCCTTCCTGCTGGTGGCGCTGCGATGGAAGGGGCCGGCGCGGAACGTAGCGGTGGGCCTGTTCGCGTTCCGGCTGGTGGGGTTCGTGATCTTCGAGTTCACGGAGGAGCGGTACGTGCTGCTGGCCGTGCCGAACGTCTTCGAGGTGTGGTTCCTGTTCGTGGCGAGCCTGCCGCACTGGCGGCCCGACTTCGAGTTCTCGAAGCGGAATGTCATCCTCGCGCTCATCCCGCTGACGGCGCTCAAGGTGTTCCAGGAGTACGCCCTGCACGGCGGCAAGTGGCTCGACAGCTTCACCGCAATCGAGGCGGTGGAGGCGATCGCGGACTGGTTCGCGGGACCCTTTACGTAGGCGGCTAGCGGGGCGGCCGTCCCGTGGCGGAGCGCCAGGTGCCCTCGGGCATGAAGCCGAGGTAGGCGTCGATCTCCTCGGCGCAGTGGAACATCTCGAGCGAGAAGCCCTGGTCGTCGTTCACGTAGGAGGAGGTGAAGGGGCCTTCGTCGTTGGGCTGGACGTTGGCCGTGTAGCCGTTCTCGATGAGGCGGGTGAAGGCCTCGGTGAAGGCGGGGCGGGTGCGGTAGCCGAGGGCGATGTTGAGGATGCCGACGTCGCTCAGGAGGTAGCCGAGGGGGCGGGGACGGGGTGCGGGGTCGCTGTACTGCTGGACCTCGATGAGCTGGTCGCCGGCGCGCAGGAGGAGGGTCTCGGACTTGGCGCCGGGGAGGCCCCAGAGCGCCTCCATCTCGGGCGTGTGAAGGAGGGTGGGGTCGACGACTTCGAGGGAGAGGGTCTCGACCCAGAAGCGCCTCGCCTTCTCCAGGTCCGGCACCGAGAGGCTGACGGCGCGGATGGCGGAACCGGCCTCGGGCCAGCGGGCCGGCCGCAGGTCATCGAGGGGGTCGCGCTCCATGATCTCGATGATGAAGCCGTCCAGATCCCGCATGCAGACGCGCCGGTCGCCGTCGGGACCCATGGGGGGTGTGATGGCGGAGGCGCCGACGGTGGGGATACGGGCGCGGACGGCATCAAAGTCGTCGACATGGAAGGACATGCGCGTGTAGCC
>VXPF01000129.1 GCA_009839725.1 Dehalococcoidia bacterium
GGAGGGGGCGTCGTCGGGGGAGGCCTTGCGGCCGCTGAGGCGCGCCCATGCGATCTCGCCGGCGAGGCAGAGCTCGTCGAGCCAGGCGGGGTCGTAGTCGCGGACACGGGCGCGGAGGAGGTCGTCCTCCCAGGAGCCGGCGGGGGCCTCGAAGCCCTGCAGTCGTTCGAGGGCGCGGCGGAGTCCGGGGCGGCCTCCGTAGACGGCGCCGGGGGCGAGGCCCTGCCAGCGCGTGAGGAAGCGCATGTAGTCGGCGCGGGAGACGGGCGCGACGGCCTTGCGCAACCCCTCGAGCGTGTAGCGATGGATGCGGGCGAGGAGGCGGCGGTCGCAGAGCTCGTCCTCGGGAGCCTCGGGCGTGAAGCGGCCGCGGACGAGGTAGCCGGCGGCCTCGGCGGCGCGGAGGCCGTAGTCCGCGTCCTTCTCGGTCAGCCCGGTGCGACGGGCGATGGCGGCGTCCGGGAAGAGGAGGCGGATGGAGGGGAGGTTCTCGACGGCGAACCAGCAGGCGCGTTCGCCCAGGTTCACGCGGGCGGCCCGCCCCCCCGCCTCCAGCTCCGCGAGCCACTCGCCCCACGAAGCAGCCTGCTCCTCGGCAAGGACGACGAAGCCGAGGAGGGCGTCGTGCGCTTCTTCAGCGTCGCGGGGCTCGGGCCAGGCCTCTTCGCGGACGCGGGCGATGGCGTCGGGGCTGAGGGCGGCGAGGTCGCGGGCGGAGTCGGGGAGGGTCTTGCGGAGGGTCACGGCGCGGGTGCGGCGCTCCTCGATGGGGGCGTCGTCCAGGTAGGTGTAGGGGCGCCCGCTGACGATCTCGTGGGCCATGGGGGAGGGTTCGACGGTATCGACGGCGTGGAGGCGGACGGCCCCGTCCTCAATGCGGGTGAGCACGTCCTGAAGACCGTGCACGTCCATCGCCTCGTAGAGGCAGTCGTCGCGGGTCTGGCGCATGAGGGGGTGGTCGGGGAGGGAGAGGGGCTCGTCGAGGCGTTCCTGGCAGCCGACCTGGGCGGGGAAGACGGCGGCCATGAGGTCGTCGCCGCGCATGCGCTGGAGGAAGGGGGGCACGCGCTTACCGTTTCGCTGGCGGGCGATGGCGAGGGCCCGGGAGGCGTTCCAGCGCCAGCGGGTAGGGAAGAGGGGGATGTAGAAGATGGACTTCTCTACGAGGGTGGCGGCGTTGCGGGGGTTCACCCAGCCGAAGGCCTCGGCCAGGGGCCAGGAGTGCTGGGGGCCGGCGGAGAGGAGGATGGCGTCGTCGTTGGCGGCGGCCTGGAGCTCGAAGTCGAAGGTCGTGCAGAACTGCTTGCGGAGGGCGAGTCCCCAGGCGCGATTGACGCGCGCGCCGAAGGGGGCGTGGACGACGAGCTGCATCCCACCGGCATCGTCGAAGAAGCGTTCGAAGACGACATCGGTGTCGGAGGGCACGACGCCGAGGCCGTCGCGGGTGGCGCGAACGTAGTCGACCATCTGGCGGGCGCCGTTCTCGACCAGACGGCACTCTTCCTGGAGGCGGGCGACGAGCGCTTCGGAGTCGTCGAGGCCGTCGGCGATCTCGCGGCGGAGGCGGCCTGCTTCCTCGGAGAGCTCGATGGTGCGGCCGGGCGCCTCGCCCAGCCAGAAGGGCACGGTCGGGGGCGCGCCGTGGGCATCAATGACGCGCACGGTGCTCTGGTCAACGCGGGTGATGCGCCAGGAGGTGGAGCCGAGGAGGAAGATGTCGCCGGCGGCGCTCTCCATGGCGAAGTCCTCGTTGACGGTGCCGACGGGGATGTCCTCGGGCTCGGCGACGACGCGGTAGTCGCCCATCTCGGGGATGACACCGCCGTTGTTGAGGGCGGCGAGGCGCGCGCCTCGGCGGCCACGCACGATGCCGTTGATTCGGTCGCGGTGGATGAGGGGAGCGGCCGCGCCGGGCCCATCGCCAATGCCGGTGGCGAGCATGGCGACGATCTCGTCGAAGGGCTCGCGCTCAAGTTCCGCGAAGGGGGCGGCCTCTCGAACGAGGTCGTAAAGGGCGTCCTCGGACCAGGGCTCGCAGGCGGTCTCGGCCACGATCTGCTGGGCGAGCACGTCGAGAGGAGCGCTGAGGGGGTTGATACGGTCGAGGCGTCCCGCCGTGACCGCCCTGATGAGGGCCGAGCACTCAAGGAGCTCGTCGCGGGTGGTGGGGAAGAGGCGGCCGTGGGGACGCAGGCCGAGGGCATGGCCGGAGCGGCCGATGCGCTGGAGCAGGGTGGCGATGCTGCGGGGCGAGCCCACCTGGCAGACGAGGTCGATGGCGCCGATGTCGATGCCGAGCTCGAGGGAGGCGGTGGCGACGAGCGCGCGCAGCTCGCCGGCCTTGAGGCGCTGCTCGACGTGCAGGCGGCGCTCCTTCGCGATACTGCCGTGGTGGCTGGCGACGGCGTCCTCGCCGAGGCGTTCGGCGAGCTCCTTGGCGACACGCTCGGAAAGCGCGCGGGTGTTGACGAAGATGAGGGTGGTGCGGTGCTCGCCGATGAGCTCGGAGAGGCGGTTGAAGATGTCGCCCCACTGCTCCCTGGGGGGAACGGCCTCAAGGTCGCTGGGGGGCGTCTCGACATGGAGCTCGATGTCGCGCTGGTGGCCCCGGTCGACGATGGTCGCGTCCCGATCGGCTCCGGCGAGGAAGCGGGCGATCAGCTCGATGGGCCGCTGGGTGGCGGAGAGGCCGATGCGGACGGGCGGGGTCGCGGCAAGGCGATCGAGACGGGCAAGGGTGAGGGTGAGGTGGCTGCCGCGGCGGTCGCGCGCGAGGGCGTGGATCTCGTCGACGATGACGGTGCGCACGCCGCGCAGGTTCTCGCGGCTGCGCTGGGCGGTGACGAGGAGGAACAGGGACTCGGGGGTGGTGACGAGGATGTGGGGCGGGCGGCGGACCATGGTCTGGCGAGCGGAAGGGGGCGTGTCGCCGGTACGGACGGCGCTGGTGATGGGGGGCAGGTCGTAGCCCATCTCCTTCGCGAGGGCGCGGATCTCGGCAAGGGGCTCCTCGAGGTTGCGCTGGATGTCGTTGCTGAGGGCCTTGAGGGGCGAGACGTAGACGATGCGAGTGGCATCCTCAAGCTCGCCGGCCTCGGCCTCGCGGATGAGCTGGTCGATGCCGACGAGGAAAGCGGCGAGCGTCTTGCCGGAGCCGGTGGGGGCGGCGATGAGGGTGGTCTCGCCGGCGTGGATGCGGGGCCATCCTTCAGCCTGGGCGTCGGTGGGATGGGAGAAGCGCGACTCGAACCAGGCGCGCACGACCGGGTGGAAGGCCGCAAGCGGGTCGCCGGCGGGCAGTGGCGGAGTGGCTGCGGGGTCGCGCTCGAACATCCGTGCGGGTGATAGTAGCGGACGGGAGGACTTTCCGCTCGACCGCGGGTCAGGCGCGAGGATCCGACGCGTTCCGCACGCGGGCGTCTTGCAGACGAAGAGCCAGGCCGTTTCTGGAGGCGAGGGCGGAGCGCACAATCAAACTGGCCCCGCCCCAGAGCGAGGAAGCAATCCAGGCAATCGCTACCCAGTCCACGGGCCGCACTCCCTGCGACCCCGCCAGCATCCACGATACGGGAAAATGGTTTATCGGCCAGCGCGCTTGAGCCGATTCGCCGACCCGATAGGAGCGCCAGGGATCCCCCGGCGTCGCAGCCGGCGCGGCGCCAGCGTGGAAGGCAGAGGCTAGGCGGAGGGCTCCTCGAAGAGCTGGAAGAGGACGCCGTTGGTGTCGCGGGGCGAAAGGAAGACGTTGCGCTTCCAGTGCTCGCCGCCCACCCCCCCGGGTGGCTCGATGCCCTCGGCAGCCAGGGCATCGAGGGCGCGGTCCAGGGACTCAACCTCGCAGGAGACGTGGTGGAGACCCTTCCCGCGATTCGCGAGGAAGTCCTGAAGGAAGCCCTCTTCCCCGAGCGGTTCGAGTATCTCCAGCGTGAGCTCGGTGTTGGGGATGCGCATGAGGCAGCCCTTGTAACCCTGGTCGGATACGTCCCAGCGACGCTCGACCTCCATGCCGAAGACGCGCTCCTGCCAGGCAGCCTGCGCTTCGAGGTCGGGAGAGGCGAGGGAGACGTGGTCGAGACGGCGGAAGCCGACGACCCCGGCGACGCCGGTCGTGCCGTTTACGGCCTGATCGCTCTTGGCCTGGTAGAGCTGCCAGAGGACGCCGCCACTGTCGCGGGGATGGATGTAGGCCATCCACCACATCGTGTCCTCGCTGATGCCGCCGAAGGGGGTGATGCCCAGGCGTTCGAGCTCGGCGACGGCTTCCTCGATGTCGGGAACCTGGACGGTGAGGTGGTGGAGGCCGGGGCCGCGCTGGTCGAGGAAACGCTGCACGAAGCTCTCGGGGCCGTCGGGCTGCAGGAGCTCCCACTCGATCTTCGTGTTGCGGATGCGGGTGACGCAGCCCTCGAAGGGGGTCCCGGGGTGGGGGGTGAAGCGGCGAAGGTAGCGAAAGCCGAAGAGGCGCTCGAAGCGCTCCCGCTGCTCGCGCCAATCGTGGGCGGCCATGCTGATGTGGTCGAAGCGGGTGAGGGTGAGCACGGAGCCCCCGGGGGAAGAGGTGTGGGGCGGTATGGTAGGAAGGCAGGAGCCGCCGGGCAACGATGGCAGCGAAGAGCGCCACGATCGTGGCGAACCCCCGCGCTCGAGGGATGCGCCGTTTCGACAGTGAGGAGGCGCTGCGACGCCTTGAGGCGCAGGGCTTCGAGGCTCGCCTTGAGTTGCCCGACTCGCCGGCGGGGACGGCGGCGGCGGCGCGGGAGGCGGCGGAGCGGGGGGACGCCCTCGTGTTCGTGCTGGGCGGCGACGGGACGGTGCGGTTGGCGGCAGGAGAGCTGGCAGGATCGGAGTCGGCGCTGGCGGTGCTGCCCGGAGGGACCGCGAACGTCTGGGCGAAGGAAGCGGGCATTCCGCGCAACCTCCTGAGGGCACTGGACGCACACCTCGACGGTCAGCAAGTGGCGATGGACCTGGGACGAGCGAACGGCGAGCCGTTCCTGCTGATGGCGGGCATCGGCTGGGACGCACAGATCGCGGCCACCGTGACGCCTGCGCTCAAGCGACGGCTGGGGGTGCTGGCGTACGTGCTCCACGGCATCCCGATGCTGCACCGGCTGCGGACGGCCAACCTCGCCTGGGAAGGGGAGGAGGCAGCGGCAGTCGAGGATGTTGGGCTGGTGGTGGTGAGCAACACACGGCTCTACGGCGGCATCCTCACGTTCTCGGCGGAGGCGAGCGCGCGCGACGGGCAACTGGATGCCTGCATCTTCACGCCCGCGAACGCGGTGGAAGCGCTCCGGCAGGCGCTGAAGGTGGTCGTGCGCCGGCACGCCGGCGATGCGGGCGTGCGCGATCTGCGAACCTCGCGGTTCGAGGTGACGACACCGGGAATCCCGGTGCAGCTGGACGGCGACGTGGTCGGGGAGACGCCGGTCGCGCTCACGGTTGAGCAGGGAGCGATCACCATGAGCGTGCCCGCGGGGCCGCTCACGCCGGCGCTACGGGCCTAGGGGGGGTTACTCGCCCTCAAACCGGCCGATGGCTCCGCCCGTGACCACGAAGCGGCCGGTCGCGCTGGTGAGGACATCGCGCACGCGGTCCGGGTCGGCGGTGGTGACGATGACCTGCTGGAAGATCTCGAAGGACTCGAGGACTCCCCGACGGCGCTGCTCATCGAGCTCGCTGAGGACATCGTCGAGGAGCACGACGGGCTCATCCCCGAGGCAGGTCTGGAGGTAGGCGGCCTCGGCGAAGCGAAGGGAGAGGGCGGCAGTGCGGAGCTGGGCGCGGGACGCGAAGGAGGCGGCGGGGAGCCCATCGATGAGCACCTCGACATCGTCACGGTGCGGGCCGAAGAGGGTGACGCCGGCGCCGATCTCGCGGGGGCGGCCATCGTTGAGGGCCTGCAGCATGCGGCTGGTCCACTCCGCCTCGTCGATGGGGAGGTGGTCTTCGACGGCATCGCCGAGCGCGGGCTTGTAGGTGAGGTTGATGGTCTCGACATCGTCGCTGAGGCGGCCCATCTGCTCACAGGCGTAGGGCATGAGCAGGCCGAGGGCATCAGCCCGGCCCTTCATGATGATGCCGCCTGCATGGGAGAGTTCCTGATTCCAGAAGCCGAGCTCGCTCGGGGCGGCATCGCGAGCCTGGATGCGCTTGAGAAGGCCGTTCCGCTGCTGGAGGACGCGCTGGTAGCGCTGCATCGCGCGCAGGTACCCGCGATCGACCTGGGAGGCCATCATGTCGAGGTAGCGGCGGCGGAGGATGGGAGGTCCGGCGACCACCTCGATATCGAGGGTGGTGAAGAGCACGGCGGCGAGCTCCCCGACGGCGTCGGAGGTGCGCTTGGGAAGGCCGTTAACGCGGACGCGCTTGCCCGCGCGCTGGCTCTCGCCGCTGCGCCCGACAACGGCGACCTCGAGATTGAGGCGACCAGCGGCGCGCTGCACCTCGGTCTGGAGACGGGCGACGGGAAACTCGGAGTCGAAGACATCGCGCCGGACGAGGTCGGAGTCGCTGCTGGCACGGCTCGAGCGGAGGGTTGAGAGGAGGTAGATGGCCTCGAGCAGATTGCTCTTGCCCTGCGCGTTCTCGCCAACGAAGAGGTTGAGGCCCCGCTCAAGAGGCAGGTCGACCTCGGCGTAGTTTCGGAAGTTGGTGAGGTGGAGGTTCGTTATGTACAAAACGTGCCTGTCGCCGTCCCGGGAGGGGCGCGAGATAATCAAGTATAGGGCTCTTTACGTTATGGGTTATGTTCCATCCGCCGGGAGGATGGAACAATAACTGTTTACGCGCCTACGCATTCGCCTTGTGGGGGGATAAGCAGCTTCCTATAATCCCGGCCAACAAGAACAAGCGAGTAGACGGATGAAGGTTCAAGTCCTGCAGGAGAACCTCCAGCGGGGGCTCGCGGTCGTGGGGCGGGCTGTCGCCACGCGGTCGACGTTGCCCATCACATCGAACGTCCTGATGGCGACGGACGGGGGACGGCTGCGCCTCTCGGCCACCGATCTCGATATCTTCATCAGCACCTGGATCGGGGCGAAGATCGAGGAGGAGGGAGCCACGACGATTCCGGCGAGGCTGATCACCGACTTCGTCAGCCAGCTGCCGCCGGCGACCGTGTCCATCGAGGTCCCGGAGCGCACGCGCCAGGCGAAGCTGGAGTGCGCACGCACGGAGTCCACCATTAACACCATGGACGCCGAGGACTTCCCCCGCATCGCTACGATCGAGGAAGGCCCCTCGATCGAGCTGGACGCGGCGACACTGCGACGGACGATCGACCGGGTCGAGTTCGCCGCGGCGACGGACGACTCGCGTCCGGTGATCACGGGCGTGAGCGTCAAGGGCGAGGAGAGCAAGCTGACCTTCGCGGCCTCGGACGGCTTCCGGCTGGCGGTCTCGGACATCGAACTGGGCGCCAAGCAGGCGTTTCCGGTGACGGAGCTGAATCTGATCGTGCCGGCGCGGGCGCTACGGGAGGTCGGCCGCCTGATCGGTGACGGGGCGGCGCCGGTGGAGTTGCGCTTCAACGACAAGCAGACGCAGGTGCAGTTCTCGATGACGGACGTGGAGCTCGTGGCGCAGCTCATCCAGGGGACGTTCCCGAACTACAACCAGCTCATCCCGGGTGAGTACAACACGGCAACGGTGGTGGACGTGGACGACTTCATGCGGGGGGCGCGTATCGCCGCCATCTTCGCGCGGGACGGGAGCGGCATCGTCCGGTTGCAGGTGCAACCGGCGGGCGACGGCTCCTCGGGCAAGCTGACGATCAGCGCACGGGCCGACGAGGTGGGCGACAACGAGGGCGAGATCGACGTGAAGGTGGACGGCGAGGCCGCGAAGATCGCGTTCAACAGCCGATACCTGGCGGATGTACTGGGCGTGCTGGACGGCGAGGTCCGGCTGGAGACGACAAGCCCCTCAAGCCAGGGCGTGTTTCGCCCGGCGGAGGAGGACGGCTACGTGCACGTCGTCATGCCGATGTTTGTTCAGTGGTGATAAATTTGCGTCAGAATCTGCGCACTCCGGGGGACACTCGGGAGATTTGCTGGATTCTGGAGGTTCGGTCGGGAGCAGCCCCTCGATCGTGACCTCGTCCCGGGTGGCGGCCACGCTCAGCTGCACGGCCTCCATTACGCGCTCGTACTGCTCAGGCTCGGTGCCGTCGAGCCGCGCGGCGATAGTCGCGCACACCTGCCGGAGGCCGTCCTCGTCGACGCCGGCGGCAAGCGCCGAGGCCGGACGGGCGACCGTCTCCAGCTCCGCGCTGAGAACCTCGCGCTGTCGCTGCACCTCGCGGAGCTCGGCGCGCACCACGGAGCCGTCGACCTCGTCGTAGCCGAAGAGGCGGACGAGCCGCTCCTCACGCTTCGTAAGCGTCGCCAGCTCTGACTCCAAGCGCTGGACTGTCTCGCGGTCGGCGGCGGAGTCGTCGGGCTGCCTCAGCTCGCGCAGGACCACCTCGGGCGCCGTCAGCACCTTGCGAACCTCGTCCCTGATCTCCTGCTCGAGTGCCTCGGCCGGGATGTAGTGCGCCGCGCAGGCGCGCGACGTGCTCTTCGTGTATGCGTGACGGCAGCGGTAGTAGGTGTAGCGCTTGCCCTTCGGGGAAAGCGTCTGCCCGACCATCGCACTGTTGCACAGGCCGCAGCGCAGCCGTCCCCGGAGCGCGTAGCGCCGCTTCGGCACCGGGCGGCGGCTGATGCGTTCGGGGTCGTTCAGGATCGTCTGCACGCGCGACCAGAGTTCCTCGTCGATGATGGGCGGCGTCGCTCCGGGAATCTCGATGTGCTCGTTCTCGGGCCGCTCCACGACACGCGTGCGGCGTCGCGCGCCCGGCGCGCGGACCGGCACTCGCTTGGTGCGGCGGTAGACCGTGCGGCCGATGTACACCTCGTTGAGGAGCGTGCGCCGTACTGTGATCGGGTACCAGGGGCCGCCGGCGAAGGCGGGGATCCCTGCATCGTTGAGTTCGCTGGACACGGCCACGAAGCTGCGGCTCTCGGCGTAACGCTCGAAGATGCGGCGCACGACCGCCGCCTGCAAGGGTTCGATCTCCCGGCGCCCGCTGGCCGGGTTGTAGGTGTAGCCGTAGCAGCCCGCCCCGGTCGCCTGCGGGATGCGGCCACTGCGCGCCCGCTCCTCCTTGCCGCGCATCGTGCGCTCGGCGATCTTCTCCCGCTCGACCTCGGCGATGAAGGCGCGGGCGGCGAGGATGAAGCGCCCGACCGCCGTGTCCTCGAACCGCTCGGTCACGAGCTCCAGCCGTGCGCCGGCGCGCTCGAACTCGTCGAACAGCACGCCGATGTGGTTCTGGCTGCGCGAGAGGCGATCGACGGCGAAGGCGACGACCACCTCGGCTTCCCCTGATCGCAGCGCGGCTCGAAGCTCGTCGAGACCGTCACGCTCGAGCACCCCGCCGCTCGCGGCTTCGCGGATGCGGCGCACTACGTTCCAGCCGCGGTCGGCGGCCAGCTCGTCGCAGGCGCGCTCCTGCGTGTCGAGCGAGGTTCCGTCCCGTTCCTGGGCGTCGGTCGAGACGCGGGAGTAGATGATTGCTCGCATGGCAGTCTCCGTCGGGTCGGGGATGTGAGCCGTCGGCATCGCTCATTCCAGCCTACCGGCCGAGGCAAGGTAAGGGGGAGCGGCGGGGCGAGAAGGAGAGGGGTGCCGGTCAGCGGCCCCGCTGCCGTTCCGCATCACTGGTCGCGGGCGCTTCCGCCGAGCCGGACGGATGGAGCTCTTCGGGGGCGAGCAGCCAGCGCCACAGTTCGTCCCAGGCGCGCGTACGCGGCCCGGTCCGCCAGTCGGTCGAGACGATGAACCCGCTCGACGTCGAGTCCTGCGCTTCCACCCCCGGGGCTGGCCCTCGCCCAGCCTCGCCGTCGTGATCTCTGCCGTTCCGCATGCTGCCACTCGTGTCCCCGGCGGCACGCCGCGCGGCCGTCGGTGGTGATCGAGTGTGTCGAGCGCTGCGGAGCGGCGGAATGCCCGGTAGGGGAGGGCGCACGCGCCCCCCGCTACGGCGGCCTCTACAGGACGTGATTGGGTGAGCAATCCGGGTCCGAGGCGCATTCCGCCGCGACGGGTCAGAAACCCCGCGATTCGGGTCCTCAGGCGCAGACACGGACCGACCTGATGCGTCAGAACTCCGAAATCGGGTCAGACGGAAGCGTGGTCGGGGCGGCGCAGCCGGCGAAGTGACGGGCGCGAGCGGTGTCGCCGGGCCTCGACACGCGAGTGTGCTGCGGCTCGACGGCGCCCAGCAACACGGGCACCAGAGGGGCCCGCCGGGTGTCATGGGCGTGTACAGGAAAAAGACGTAGGTTCCGTGAGACGGAAGTCCCAGAGAACGTAGGCAGGTCAAGGGAAAACGCCCCTACAGGACGTGCTGGGCAGGAATTAGTGAGGAAGTCCGTATTCCACTGCATAACTCAAAAGTTCCGTGGGACGGAAGTCGGTAAACACCCCCTGGTGGACCAGTGCGCCGCGCGAACGACGACACAGGAGGCCGCACGGCACTCGTGACAGGGGCTCGCTGAGCGGGCCGCCCCAGAGCCGGCGCGTGACGTTGGCGTTGGGTGGGATTGCCGGGGCGCTATCCTCATGGCGGGAGAGTTGCCATGGCCGTACGCCGACCCACCGAGGAGACCGCCCGCCTGGGAGCGGCAATCTACGAGCGCGATATCCGCGCTCAGGTCGAGGTCGACCACCACGGCGAGTATGTCGCCATCGACATCAACAGCGGCTCCTGGGCCGTCGCAGAAGACTTGCTCGCGGCGGCAAGCGACCTCCGGTCCCGGCACCCCGACGTTGTAGACGTGTGGAGCGTCCGGGTCGGCCACCGGGCGCTGCGTCACTTTGGGGGTCGGCCCCTCCCGAGAGCTGAGTGATCGAGGGCACAGTGAAGCCACCTACGGGCCGCAGCCGGTACCGCCTCGGGGGAGACGGCAACGCGGGCGTTACTCTCATCGCGTGGTGGGAACCGTTCGTCGGCGTTCGTGGCGGCTATCCAGTCTGCCAGTCGCCTCCCGCCGGCCACTCCTGATTGAAGGACGCTCCAGAACCGGCGGCGTAGGCGGGCGGGAGCAGGAAGCGGCCGAGCATCTCGATGACAGCCTGTAGGGGCACGCCCGGAGGGCCGGCCACACGCTGCGAGAAGGCCGACCACTGGCTCTGTTTGTCCGGGTCGGCACTGAAGTCTGGACGCAGCGCGACGGGCGGCTCGAACGGCAGCGCAGTTCCGCGACGCTGGAAGGTGGCTGCCAGCGCTGCCGCCAGCGGTTCCCCACTGAACTCGAGCGTCGTGGCCATTGCCCAGATGTCATAGAAGTCCTTCATCCGGGTGTTCGCGATACCCAGGCGAGTCATCGCCTCGAACTTCTCGGCCACGACCGTCTCGCGCGGGTACGTCCTCAGTCGCGGGGCGGGGAAGTCGAGGAGCGTGGGGAACTCGGCCTCGACGACACCGGGAGTGACAGTGTCCCCGAAGCCGATGTCGACCTGGATGGCGATCCGGGCTCCGTCGAGATCGGCGGTCAGGCGAACGCGGACGCCGCCGTAGGCCTGGCCATCGCGGATGCGCTCCGCGCGCACCGACTCCTCCAAGAACTCGAGACCGTCGGGCTCCACGTCGAGCGTGCAAAGCTCGCGGAAGGTCGCCTGCATCTGCTCCACGGCCGGCTCGCCGAAGCCGAGCAGGTCCACATCGCGCGTAGCGCGATGCACCGCGTCGTGCCAGAGCTCGAACAGGGTCGCCCCCTTGAGGACGAACTGGTCGCGGTGGGCCGACTCCGCTAGACGGAACAGCAGGCGCTCGTTCGCGTAGCGGGTCAGCAGATAGTTGAAGTCCTCGCGGCGCTCGCGCGCTCGATTGAGGAGACGCTGGCGGACCGAGGCGGCAAGGTTCCGCGGCCGGTCAGGACTCACGCGAGAGCCTCCATGTAGGGCCGCATGACTCGCGAGACGCGGCACACACGAGCGAACTCGGAGAGTTCGTCGACGGTGCAGCGGCGCTGTTCGAGGCAGTCGCGCAGGGCCTCTACGGCGATGTCGATGCCAATCTTGTTCCGGAACTTGAAGCAGTCTGCGACGGTCTTCGCCACCCCGTAGACACGGACGGGTACGCCCTCGACGACGTGCGTTTCGATGCCGGCGTCGCGCGCCTCGCCCGAGACGCGCACGATTCGGAGGCGAGCGCCGTCCGGCCTCGGCGCCCGATCCTTCGGGCCGATCGCCAGCCAGACCTCGGGCGGCGCCTGGGTAGTGAGTCCGTGAAAGCGCAGTGCCGAGAGCAGGCAGATCACCCCTCGGGGCGTCCGCTTCGAGACCTCTGCGAGTGAGCGGTGCTCACTCGGTACGGCGTCAGGCGCCGAATAGAGGCCACGCCCCACTCTTGTCAGGAGACCTCTACTCGCCAGTTGCGCGAGGGCACCTCCTGAGAGGCCCGCGGATTCAAGGTCGCGTGGGCGGACGAGTCCGGCCTCGCGCACGAGTTCGAGAATCTCCTCCGCCCCGGTCCGGCTCATGCTTCGATAGTCTTGGATACGTCGGAGGTTGTCAAGAAGTACCGACACTCTACGTGGACACCGCCGTGGTGCGGGAGTTAAGGCCACAAGAAGTCGACGGAGCCTGCCTATGGCTCGTGTCTCACCTTCTCGTCGCGGTCGAGGAGATGCAACTCCCGTCGAGTCGGTCTTCGAGCAGGCGTGGCAGGGCGTTGCCGAGGCGCTGCTTGTCTAAAACGACTGGCCATGTGTCAGGGCCCCAGCCGGCGGCGAGGTAGCGGGCTCGGTCGCGTCCTGTGTTAGGCCGCGGGGTGCTCGTCCACGTCATCCACGCGAGGAACCCGCGACATCACGGGGCGGATGGAGGATTCCCCTCCCGCCACGGCTTCCGGGTCTCGGCCATGAAGGCTGGCGCCTTGCCGCCTGAGCGCCGCGAAGCGTGCGGGGCAAAGCGAGAAGAGGAGGGCGTCGACGTGCTCGTCTGCCATCCACGGCTCGTGCAGACCCGCCTCGACCTCGCCGGGTCCCCGACGTAGACAGGCTGATACAAGACGGACTACCGCGACAACGGAAGCATCCTCGACGAGGGCTCGCGTGCAGTTGCTCGGCCCTGTCCGGTAACGCAGAGAGCGGCTAGAGGACAGTGAGAACAAAGAGGCCGGCGCGGCCGGCAGACAGTCATTGACAGGTCAAGCGCCGCGTACCCGTAGTCCCGGAACTCGACCTCCGGAGTCAGACGATCCGCAAGGTCAAGCAACCATCGCTTGCGACGCGTCTCGCCGTCCTGCTGCTCTCCTGTCAGGCGGCAAAGGAGCCGAACGATGTTTGCGTCGACTATCGCGGCACGAGTGCCCCCGTGGAACGCGGCAGTCGCCGCTGCAACGTAGTCCCCCACGCCAGGCAGCTCCTTCAACCCTTCCACGGTCGTCGGGACATCCCCACCACAGTCAGCGATAGCGCGGGCCAGCCGAACGAATAGCGGCTGCCGCCACCGAAGACCGAGCGATGCGATCATCTCGTTCAATCGGTCTTCTGTGGCATCACCGAACGAGCGCGCTTCGGGGTACTGACGCTGGATCTCCTCGAACACAGGGGCAGCTTGGCCGGCGCGGGTCCGCAGGAGAAGGAACTCGGCCACGAGGCCCTCCCACACGGGAAGGCCGGGAGCCCGCCACGGGTAGCTCTGCGAGTGCTCGGCTCCCCAACTGAGGATGGTGTCGCGAATCTTCGCGACCCACTCGTCAGGGGGTGCGGCTCGACTATCCTGGTCTTGGGCGATCACGACGGAACCAACCCCAGGGCATCGGCCAGCACGCAGGCGATGCGCCGCGCGAGCAGAGGCGGAACGGCGTTCCCTACCTGGACATACTGCTTGGTGCGGGGCCCTTCGAAGAAGTAGTTGTCCGGGAATGTCTGGAGCCTTGCTGCCTCACGGACGGTCAGGCTCCGACACTGGGCCGGATCAGGGTGGATGTAGTAGTGGCCATCCTTGGAGATGTGCGAGGTGACAGTGGTCGAGGGGCGGTCGAGCAACTGCACCCTGAACCGATCGGAGAACAGGCTTCCCCTGAGCGCAGACCGCACGTTCCTGTGGTTCGGCAACAACCCGGTCGGGAAGTCGGCAAGCGTAGGAGAGCGTTGTTCAACCCGGCCGAACACAGCGGCGAAGAGATACCGAGTCAGGTCCTCCGACATGTGCCCCCGAGACTCATGATTGAGCACGCCTTCGATCTTCGGATCGACGAACCACGACGGCTCGTATAGCGGGGACAGCTCGGTTGCAGGCACGAAGCGCCCGCCGCGCCCGCTCGCGGGTGTTCGGAGTTCCGCAGCTATTCGCGCAAACTCATCCCTCATGGGTGACGGCAGGAAGCCATCGCTCTTCAGGAGGCGGTCCGCAGAAGCGCGAACAGCATCCTCCCACGCGCGATCCGAATCTGTCGTCCGGCTCAGCCCCGAGCGCAGCTGTGGGAGCCCCTGTAGCACATCGGCCAGCGTTGCAGGCTCGCCTGCGCTGTCGAGTGGGTTTAGCGCGTCTCTCGCTCGTGCCGCGCGATCACGGCGAATTCCGACGATGATGACGCGATGTCGGGCCTGGGGCAGTCCAAGGTCATCCGCCCGCAGGACGAAACTCTCTGCAGGGGGATCCTCGCCCTCACCGTTGGTCTGCGAGCGCGGCCGGCCCAAGGGAAAGAGCTCGTACTCAACGTTTCGATGTCGTGGCTTGTAGTCGTGGAGGGCCTTCCCCGGAAAGCACAGATCGGTCCGGATCCTCCCAAACATCTGCTCACCGTCACGGGTCTACGCCGAGGCCCACCGAACTGCCAAGAAAGGCGCGTCGCCCCAGCCGTGTTCCCGGGTAGCGCCGGCTCCAATACGAGCTGTTGTCCCTCATGTCATGGCCCCCTCTCAAGCCCTTGTCTGTCAGCATGCGAATTTGAAATTGCCAACATTCGATTGCGAGCATTGTAGACCCACGGTCAAGGCCCTCGGCTGCCACCTCGACAACATGCAGAGGGAAGAGTGGCAACTCGGCTGGCAGACGCCGAAGGGAGTGGACCTCCAGGTCATCATCGACAGCGACGCCACACACAGGCATGCCCGTGTGCGGGCACTGCTCAAGGCTCACTGACGCGTCCATTTGCACTTCACGCAGGCCTCGGCGTGGTGGCTCAGGGACTCCTCCGCGCCAGTACCCGATCGTCCCCGCGCCAGCAGCAGGCTGTATGCTGCCGAGGCATCGCGGCGATGCCTGATGCGGGATGAGCCGCCTGGTCGACCCGACGAGCACGACTCATCCCTCAAGCGTTCCGCGCTGTCGCTGGGGGAGGCATGACGAAATACATCATCGCCCGCCTCGCCGGCATCATCCCCACGACGCTGCTGCTGTTGCTCACCGTCGTTGTGCTTGTCCGCTTGCTGCCCGGCAGCGCCATCGATGCGCTCGAGGCCCAGGCGGCCGTGGCCGGAACCAGCGGTATCACGGGGGAGGCACGGGCAGCGCTCGAGCAGCGGCTCGGACTCGATGACCCCTTGCCCCTGCAATACGTCGAGTACACGTGGAACGCGGCGCAGCTCGATCTGGGTCAGTCGGTCCTGAGAGGGGAACCGGTGACGAGCATGATCGAGCGCACGCTGCCGGTGACGCTGGTGCTGGGGATCATGGCGCTGGTCTGGGCCACTGTGGCGGGGATGGCTATTGGTCTCATCTCCGCTGTCATCCGCGGATCGGTGATGGACTACGTCCTGCGGAGCATCTCCATCCTTGGCCTCAGCGTTCCGAACTTCGCGCTCGCCACACTTGTCATCGTGATGTCCACCATCTGGTGGAAGTGGTCGCCGCCGGTCACGTACACCTCGTTCGACACCTCAGCCATGTGGACGTATTTCTCCCAGTTCATTGCACCCGCCCTCGTCCTGGGGCTCGCCCTGAGCGCATTCATCATGCGTCTGACCCGCACCCAGTTGCTCGAAGTCCTCGGCCACGACTACGTCCGGACGGCGCGTGCGAAAGGCCTGCCCGAGCGGACGGCCGTGCTCCGGCACGCGTTGCCAAACGCTCTCATCCCGGTGGTGTCCACGCTCGGGCTCGAGGTCGCCACCCTGATCTCGGGCGCGGTACTGATTGAAGCGATTTTCGGGCTTCCCGGCATGGGCCGCATGCTGCTGACGGCCATCAGCGAGCGCGACTATCCGGTTATCCAGGGGATCGCCGTCGTTTCGGGCATGTTCGTGATATTCGCGAATCTGATTGTTGACATCTCGTACGGGTGGCTGAATCCGCGGGTGAGGTTGGGGGCATGACGACGGCGCCGGACCTCAGGGCGGCGGGGGCCCCGAGCGCCACAGACGCGAACGCTTTGCGTCGGCTGCCGTCGAGACTCGTGCGATTCAGCCGCCGTCAGCCGCTTGGAGCTTTCTCGGGGGTGGTCCTGGTGGTGCTGGTGTTATCCGCGGCGCTCGCGGAAGTGATCGTCCCCTACGATCCGATTCGAAATAACGTAGGTCCGAGCCTGGAGGGGCCAAATGGCACCCACTTCTTCGGCACCGACCACTTCGGGAGGGATGTCTTCAGCCGCATCGTGCACGGAGCCCGGACATCGCTCTATGTCGGCATTGGCGCGAACGTGCTGGGAGTGCTCTCCGCCACGTTGCTCGGCGCGATCAGCGGCTACCTGGGCGGGAAGTTCGATTACTTCGTGCAGCGCTTTGTCGATGTGGCACACGCGATCCCACCGCTGATCTTTCTCCTGGGCGTCCTGCTCGTCCTCGGTCCTCGTACGGAATACGTCATCCTGGCGCTCGGCCTTCGAACTGGGCTGAGCCTGTCCCGCATCGTGCGTGGCTCGGTGATCGACATCAAGGGCGAGGACTTCGTCGAGGCGGCGCGCTCCTTCGGCGCCAGCGACGCGCGGATCCTGACCTTCCACGTTCTCCCGAACATCTTCGCGCTGATCATCGTCCTCGTCTCGACCACCATCGGCGGCCTGATCGTGGCCGAGGCGGCGCTGAGCTTCCTGGGGTTTGGCGTGCCGCCTCCCACGCCATCCTGGGGCGGGATGCTGAGCGTGGACGGAAGGATTTACATGCTCGCCGCGCCGTGGCTGCTCATCGCCCCGGCTTTCGCCCTCACCCTCGTCGTGTTCGCCACGAACATGTTTGGCGATGCGCTTCGCGACGAGCTGGACCCGCGATTGCGGTCCGCCTAGCGGAGGGGATATATGAGGACAGGAACGAGCGGCCAGCCCTGTCAGGCTCGCGGAGTAGTACAGCCTCGTAGCGGGCCGCCTCCTTATGGAAAGGCTTCTCGATGAGCCTGTCCCTTGGCCCGCTGCGTGAGGGGGACCTCGAGGCGAATCACCACCTGGTCGGTGCGGCCTTCGGTTCCTCGCGTGCGTTCGACCCCGAGCGCGCCCTACCCCCGGACCAGGTACTGGCCGGCTACGACGAGCGCGAACTCGTCGCCACCGCGACGCTCATTCCCGGGGGCCAGTGGTTTGGGGGCCGCCCCATTGATGGCGTAGCGGTGAGCGCGGTCGGGGTCGCGCCCCATCGTCGCGGCGAGGGGATCTCGAAAGCCTTGATGGTTGAGGCCCTGAGACTCATGCACGAGCGTGGCGTGGCGCTCTCCACGCTTTTTCCGACGACCGCCTCGCTCTACCGATCGGTCGGCTACGAGATGGCCGGCGACTACGTCAAGCGCACCATCCCACTCACCGACCTCGCAACCGCGAACATTGACGCCGACGTCGAGTCGTTCACAGCCGATGACCTCCAGTCCCTGGCGCCGGCCTACGATGCACTGGCCCGGCTCTCATCGGGTTCCGTTGCGCGCGGGGAGGACTGGTGGGAGCGGCGGCGGGGCCGGACGGAGCATGCCGACGTGCGCGTCTTCCTCGTAAGGGTGCAAGTCGCTGACGGCTTCGGGTACGTCGTGATGGGGGCCCAGCCTTCCGAACGCAGCTTCATGGATCTAAGGATCGACGATCTCGGAGCCGAGAACGGGGCGGCCCTTCGCGCTCTCGGGACCGCGATCACTCGCTTCGGCACGGTGACCGGCACCGTGACCGCTTTTCAGCCACCGTGGGTGCTTGAAACGCTCACCGACCATGGGCAGCGCTGGAAGGCGAGGGAGAGCATCCCCTGGATGGTGCGCCTCGTGGACCTCGCGAAGGCTATTGAGCAACGGGGCTGGCCCCCCGTCACGGCGACGGTCGCGCTTCACGTCAGCGACTCCACGCTGTCGCACAACGACGGTCGCTTCGAGCTCCAGGTCGTCGACGGAAAGGGAGCCCTGGCGCCGGGCGGCCCCGGCACGTGGCGCGTTGACATTCGCTCACTTGCCTCGTGGTTCACGGGCTGGCGCAGCGCGTCCCAGCTTGCCTCGCTCGGGTTGTTCACCTCGGAGTCGGGAACAGCGCACGAGCTGAGAGTCCTCGACACCCTCGCCGCTGGCCCCCCTCCCCTGATACCCGAGTCGACCCTGTCGGTAGGCCCGTTCGGTCGGGAGACGCCGCCCTTCTGAGGTGGCGCCCACCAGGTAGCGGCCGAGCGTCTCTACTCGACCACCCGCCACTGCACGAGTGTGTACGCCTCGTCGCCCTCGCCCTTGTCCTCGAACGCAACCTCCACCTCGGCGCCGATGACCACGTCCTGCCTGGGGTCTCCGAGCAGGTTCCCGGCCATGCGCACGTTGCCCGCGTCCGGCAGCTCGACGAGCACGACGATGTACGGCGTCGCCTCCTGCAGCGAGGGATGGACCGGGTGCCAGACCCGCTCCCAGCTGTAGATGACCCCCCGCCCGGAAACCTGCGTGTAGGTCAGGTCGTACGAGTGGCACTGGTAGCAGATCCACTCCGGCCCCCACTGGAAGCCGTCGCAGGCACGGCACTGCTGCACCACCAGCTCGTGGCGCTTCGCCGCCTCCCAGAACTCCGCCCCCAGCCCGTCGATCGCCGGAGCCGGGCGCGGCAGACCCTCGGGAAGGTAGGCGCCGGTCTCGGCGCTCACGCGTCCACCCCCCGGTCCGCGGCCACGATCAGGTTGCTCACCGGCTGCACCATCGGCCCGGATGTCACCATGGAGATGTTCGCGTCCGGCACCTGGCAGGTCGATTCGCCGCGCACCTGTCGCACGGCCTCGTGCACCAGCTCAAGGCCGTGCATATAGCACTCCGCGAGGTTGCCCCCGCTCGTGTTGAGCGGCAGCTTCCCCTCGGGTGCGGAGAAGTTCTCCAGCGTGAAGAAGTCGTTCACCTCGTCCGGCTCGCAGAACCCGTGCTCGACGATGCTCATCAGCACCCCGCCGGTGAAGTTCTCGTAGCTCTGGAGGACGTCCACGTCCTCCGGACCGACGCCCGCCATCGCGTACAGCCGCGGCGCCAGTGTCTTGAAGTTGGAGGTCGGGTAGTCGGGCGAATTGTGCGCCGTCGCCGCCTGCCGGAAGTCCGACCCCTGGGCCGCGCTCAGCACCCAGGCCGGCTTCTGCTGCATGTCCTTCGCGCGCTCGGCGCTCGTGACGATCAGCGCCGCGGCGCCGTCGTTTTCCTGGCAGCAGTCGAAGAGGTGGAAGGGCTCCACGATCATGCGCGAGTTGTCGTACATCTCCTCCGTCAGCTCGCGCCCGTACATCACCGCCCGCGGGTTCGACTGCGCGTGCCGGTACGTGGCCAGCGAGATCGCCCGCAGCGCGCTCTGCTCGGCTCCGTGCTCGTGCATGAAACGCCGGATGCGCATCGCGAACGACTGCGCCGGCGAGAGCAGCCCGTACGGCGCCGTGAAGGCGGCGGCGCCGGGCGCCGTTGGTGTCTGCGGCCCCTGCCCGAACCGCCCGAACTGCCCCTGGGCCAGCCCCCGGTACACCACGACGTACTTCGAGTAGCCTGCGACGACCGCCGCGACCGCGTTCGCGACCGCCGCGGACCCGCCGCCTCCGCCGCCACCCCAGACCATGTTGTTGAAGGTCATGTCCTTGCTGCCGAGCGCGGTCATGAGCCGAGACGGGTCGTTTCGGTCGTTCGCGTAGGCCGCGAACCCGTCGATTTCGCGCACGTCGATGCCCGCGTCCTCGGCCGCCAGCTGGACGGCGTCGAGCACGAGCTTGATCTCGGGGTCGGGCGACTGGCCGCGCTTGTAGTAGGTGGTCTCGCCGATACCCACGATGGCGGCCTTGCCTCGCATGGTGGCCTGCTCCGTCATGCCCTGCCTCCAGGCGCTCTCAGGGTATGGCCGAATCGTACACGCGCCCTCGGGCACTAGCACCTGCACTCCGGCCGGCGCCGACCGCGATCACTCCGCGCGCGCCAACGTCGCGGACCAGCTTCAAGCCCGATAGAGCCGGCGCCTCTTTGCTAGGCCATGCGCAGGAAGCTGACGGCGTTGCCGTACATGTGCTTCTGCAGGGCTTCAGGGCTGAAGTTGCCCCAGAAGTCCCACTCCATGACCTCCCTGGCGGTCTCGGGGAAGAATGCCTGGCCGTGGGGGTAGTCCGACTGATGCATCAGGCAGTCCTCTCCCAGGATCTTCACGCACGCCTCGGTCATCAGCGGCCCCTCGAACGGCTCGGCAGCACACCGGAAGCGTCCCATCTGGACGTACTCGAGGGGGGTGTACTTGAGCTTGGGCGTGAGCCCCTGCGCGTAGGTCTTGTTGAAGCCCAGGCGGATCACCCAGTTGGGCAGCCAGCCGTGACCGACCTCGGAAACGGCGGCGCGCAGGTTGGGGTACTTGTCGAACAGGCCCGACAGGATCAGGTAGGCGCAGAGCCTCGCCGCGCCCCAGGGATGGGCTGCGGTCCGAGCGACGACGGAATTGCCCCAGATGTCCTGATACCCGGGGAAGTAGGGCGGCTCCATGAAGAAGCTGTG
Organism: Dehalococcoidia bacterium; assembly: GCA_009839725.1. GTDB lineage: Bacteria > Chloroflexota > Dehalococcoidia > Tepidiformales > Tepidiformaceae > UBA2991. Next base: position 20,878 of record VXPF01000129.1, read on the forward strand.
ATGCACCAGGGGCAGGTCCAGGTCGTTCATAGTCGCGAAGACCGGGTCCAGGTCGGGATCGTCCACGGGCAGGCCCGGAGGCAGGTGTATCCACACGGCGGCCACCCACTTGCTGTTGGCCCACTTCTTGATCTCCGAGATGGCCCACTCAGGGTCTGAGCCGGGCACCTGGAGGGCGCTCTTCAGGCGGTCGGGCGCCACCGACGTGTAGGTGTCCATGTAGTTGTGGTAGGCCCGGTACATCCCCTCGGCCAGGGTGACGTCCTTGTCGTAGATACCCGTCAGGCTGGAGGCCCACATGCCGGGGAAGATGAAGTCCAGGTCCCGCCCCTCCAGGTCCATGTCGATGAGGCGGCCCTCGGAGTTCTCGTCCTCCACACCCGGGGTCACCGGTCCCCGATGCATGCTGACCGTCCCGGGTCGAGCGCCGGCCCGGCCGGGGGCTCCAATGGTCTGGTGACCAGCTTCCAGCTTCGTGCCCGGCCACCGATCGAACGGAAGGGCGCCCATGCTCAAGCCCACCGAAGGCACCAGCTCCTCGTCGGGGCCCCTGCGGATGTTCTTGCGTACCAGCTTGTACGGTTCCAACTCCGGCAGGCGATGCCTGAAGCTGGGGTCGACGTATTTCTCCAGCACCGTCAGGTTGGGGTCGACGTGGGTGTCCATGTCGGCAACCTTGATTCCGTCGATCATGCTGAGCCTCTCTATGGGAAGGACATCCGGGATTTAGGCGAGATTGGAGACTGGCGGGATGATAGCAGCGCGCCAGCCGCCCGGGTTCTGCTATGACGTCGAGCGCGCGCCGTCGTCGCCTTCATCCGAAGGCTCCGGCTTCGCCATGCGGTAGCCGACGCGGGCCTCGGTGAAGATGTAGGTGGGACTGGCGGCATCGTCGCCGAGCTTCCGGCGGATGCTGTTGATAGCCGTGCGCATGGGCCGGACATCGTCGCCGGCCTGCAGGCCCCACACCCGTCGCAGCAGTTGTTCATGGGTCACCACGCGGCCCGCGTTGGCCGAGAGCTCGGCGAGTGTGCGGTGCTCGATCGGGGTGAGGGGGACCGGTTGACCGGCAAGGACCACGCGCCGTTCGTTGAAGTCGATGACGAGGTCGCCCATCACGTACGGCTCCTCGGGCTCGGACACCGCTCGCCTGCGCAGGGCCGCCCTGATCCTCGCGCCCAGCTCGGTGGCGGAGAAGGGTTTCACGACGTAGTCCTCGGCGCCTTCTTCGAAAGCCCTAGCGATGAACTCGTCCTGTCCGTAGGCGGAGATGAAGATGACGGGCACGTCCGCCATCGCCGTGATTTCCGCCATCAGCTCGATGCCGTCGGTTCCGGGGAGGCGCAGGTCGAGCAGCGCCAGGTGCGGCCGTTCGTCCTTCATGAGGGCGAGCGCATCCTGGGGTTCGGTCGTCACGATCGGCTCGTAGCCGGAATCGGTGAGGGCGGCGCGGATGTAGCGGAGCGCCTCGGGGTCGTCGTCCACGGCGAGCACGCGCACGCGCTCCTGCTCCCGGGGCCGCGCGGAGCGGGGGGATGGCTGGGCGGTCTGGGGCGGCGAGAGGGTCTCCACCCTTCCCACGGTGGGGATGGTGAAGGAGAACCGGGCGCCGGTGCCCGGGCCGTCGCTCTCCGCCCAGATACGGCCGCCGTGGGCTTCGACGATGCCCTTGCAGATAGCGAGGCCGAGGCCGGTCCGGGCGAAGTCGCGCTCCCTGTCCTCGGAGGTGATGCCGGAGAACTTCCGGAAGAGGCTTGACATCTGATCCGCCGGCACGCCACTCCCCTCATCGGCCACCGTGACCGTGACCTGAATCTCCCCCCGCTCAACGAGCACCCTGATGGGAGATGTCTCCTGCGAGTGCCGAGCCGCGTTGAACAGCAGGTTGTTCAACACCTGGACCATGCGCAGCCTGTCGGCCATGACCAGGGGAAGCTCGGGATCGAGTTCGATGAGCAGCGTGTGCTGGCCGCCCCCACTCTGGAAGGCCTCCCTGGCCTCGCCGACCAGGGTCGCGAGGTCCGTCGGTTCCGGAGCGACGCTCAGCGTACCGGTGTCGATACGCGCCACGTCGAGCAGGTCGGCGATCAGCTCTCGCATCTGGTCGGTTTGCGAATCGATGATCCGGTGGAACTGGAGAATCTCGGCCGGGTTCAGAGGGCTCGAGGGGTTCAGGAGGGTGGTGATCGAGCCCTTGACGGAGGTGAGGGGCGCACGCAGCTCGTGGCTCACCATGGCGAGGAACTCCGCCCGGAGCCGCTCGAGCTCCCTCAGTGGCGTCATGTCCTGCACGGTGGCGACGTACCTCTCCAGCTCTCCATTCTCCGTACGGATGGGGGTCGCGTTGAGCAGGACGGTGAGCGCGCGGCCCCCGGGCATCGTGAGAGTGATCTCCTCGCCTCGCACCGTCTCTCCGCCCCGAAGCGCCTCCATCAGGGGGGAGTCGGGCAGGGAGATCTCGCGCCCGTCCGCACGCTGCACGATCAAGGCGGTGAGGAGCTCCGGCGGCGGCTGACCGGGACTGAGGATGTCGACGAGCCTCCTCGCTTCCTGGTTGACGGACACCAGGGCGCCTGTCGTCGCATCGACGACGATGACGCCTACCGGGGCCGTGTTGACCAGGGTCTCCAGGTCGCCGCGGGCGCGCTGCACATCGCGGTGCCGCCGGGCGTTGGCGATGACCGAGGCCGCCTGTGAGGCGAACATGACCAGCGTCTCGGCATCCTCCTCGCTGCACCTCGCATCCGGCTGGTCGTGCCCCAGCCAGATGATGCCCACGGGTTCGGCGCGATGTCGTATGGGCGTGGCCATGCCGGCGAAGACGGTCATTGGCAGCTGGCCGGCGAGTCCGGCCGACGCCGCGTACTCGCCCCAGTCCTCCAGGCGGAGAGGCCCCGCGATCTTGCTGAAGTGATCGAAGATCCCCATCCCGCCCGGCAGTGCGACGAGCGTGCGGTGCTGCTCTTCGGTCGTCCCGGAGGTGAGGAGCGCATCCAGGCCGCCGGCTTCATCCATCGTGGCGATCACGCCGTAGCGGGTGCCGGTGAGCTCACGGGCGTTGTCGATGGTTTCCTGGAGGACGACGTTGAAGTCGAGGCTCTCGTTAATGCGGACGCTGGCTTCGCTCAGCCTGGAGAGGCGCTCCCGAAGCGCCTGCGTCTCGAGCGCCGACGGCGTGTCGTCCTGTCCCATGATTACCCCTGTGAGCGGGCCCTCGTTGGGGCGTTGCCGCCGAATACTAACAGATATCTCACGCACTAACGGCTATATCTCATACTACCCTCACATAATGCGCGGCCTACTCACCTATCGTTTCACTCGTGTTGCGTCTTCTCTCTCCAGGGGCTCAGCGCGCCGTGCGGCCATTCGCACGACGGGTCTCACGAGGGGCGTGGCGCGGCTTCCGGGGCGGGCGGAGCGGACTCCGCCTGCTCGCCCCGGGCACCGCCCTCCTCGTGCTGCTCGGGCTGCTGCTCACGGGCACGCCCGGCGCCGGCGCCGACGCAACCTGCAGCGTGCCCCCTGTCAACCTGACGAGCGCGGCCAGCGAGGACGGCTCGGCCGTCGTGCTGACCTGGGAAGCCTCGCCCGACTGCACGCCCGACGAGTACGCCGTCTACCGCCGCGACATGGACGTCACGGGCGCGCGCATGACGAAGATCGACAGCGTCGACGGCGGCGTCCTGACCTACACCGACGACGACGTGAACACCGGCGAGCACTACCGCTACCGCATCCGCTCGAACGACCAGGGCTCGCGGTCGGGCCGGACCGACATCACGATCCCCGAGGCCACCACCACGGAGCCCACGCCTGAGCCGACGCCGGAGCCAACGCCCGAGCCCACGCCGGAGCCCACCGCCGAGCCGCAGCAAGCCGAGCGGTCCGTCCGGCAGAACTTCGATAACACTCCCCCGTCACTGCTCGTGGTGAACGTGGAGGGAACATCCCTGGTCATCATCTACAACGAGCTTCTGAACGAAAGCTCCACCCCGGCGACGACCGACTTCACCGTGGACATCGGCGGCACGGACTACACCCCTTCGAGCGTCGTCGTGCGCGGCGTTGAGGTGGCGCTCACGCTGTCGACGGGCGCCGCAAGCGGCGACACGGTAACGCTGGATTACACAATCGGTTCAAGCCCAGTGCAGGACGATGCGGCCACGCCCAACAACGCGCCGGCGTTTACCGGCCAACCAGTGACGAACCACACCAGCGCGACCAATGACAGGCCGGTCTTCTCGTCCGAAACACTCACGGTCTCTGTCGACGAGAACACGGCGTCCCTGACCAACTTCGGGACGCCGATCGCCGTCTCGGGCAACGGCTCAAGCGACACGTTGACCTACTCGTTCCCCGCGACCTTCTTCCACTTCACCATTGACGCCAGCGGTCAGCTAAAGACGTTCAACCCGCTGGACTTCGAGACCACGTCCTCCTACGTCGTGCCACTCTACGTTCGTGACAGCAAGAGCCCCAGCGGAGTTGGAGACAGCATCTGGGACGACAGCGTCAAGCTGACCATCAACGTCAACGACGTCAATGAGCCGCCGACGATCGCCGGCGACCACGACCCCGAGGTTGATGAGAACACCACCACCGTGGCGACCTACACGGCGACGGACCCGGACACGGCGAACACCCACACATGGTCGATCGACAGCGACACCACCACTGACGAGAACCAGGACGGATCGCTGTTCGAGATCGGCTCGACCTCAGGCGTTCTCTCGTTCAAGAACGCCCCGGACTACGAGACGCCTGGCAGCCTGGCAACTCCTCCCGCCAACACCTACCAGGTGACCATCAAGGTCACCGACAGTGGCTCTCCCGCACTGACCGACACCCTTAACGTCATTGTCAATGTCGAGGACGTCAACGAGGCGCCGGACATCACGAGCACGGGCTCGTCCCACACCAGCATCAGCAAGCCGGAGGGGACAGGGCCCAGCGACCCGCTCGCGACGTACGCGGCGGACGACCCGGAGGACGACACGCTGACCTGGTCGTTGGGCGGCCACGACGCGGCCGACTTCACCATCACCTCCGCGGGCGTGCTCAGGCTCCAGGCCCTCACCGACTACGAGGATCCCAGGGACCAGGGGACCGACAACGTCTACAACGTGACCGTTCGGGTGCGCGACAGCAAGAACGCCCAGGGCGGTAGCGACAACACCGTCGACGACAGCATCAACGTCGTCGTCACCATCACCAACATCGACGAGGCCGGCACGGTGACGCTGCCCGGCACGATCACGGCCGGACAGGCGGTGACGGCGACGCTCACCGACCATGACGGGACCCCTAGCAGCGTGACGTGGCAGTGGTCGCGGTCCGACACGGCCGGGGGGACGTTCACACCCATCAGCGGGGCCACCGCCAACCCCTACACGCCGGTGGCCGGGGACGTGGGCAAGTACCTGAAGGCCACGGCGTCGTACACGGACCCCCACGGGTCGGGCAAATCGGCAACCAGCGCCGCCTCGAGCCAGGTGGCGTCCGGCAACGTCGATCCGTCGTTCAGCAGCACGATGGCCACGCGTAGCGTGAACGAGAACAGCGCCGTGGGCACGAACGTCGGCTCGCCGGTATCCGCAACGGGTGGCGACAGCGACCCGTTGCACTACTGGTTGACCGGCGACGACGCGTCTTCCTTCACCATCGTCAGCACCAGCGGACAGATCCAGACCAAGAACGGCGTCACCTATAACTTCGAGGCCAGCCAGAACAGCTACGACGTCACGGTGAACGTGCGCGACAACAAGGACGCCGCCGGCAACTCCGACAGCGCCACCGATGACACCATCGACGTGACCATCAACCTCAACAACGTGGACGAGGCCGGCACGGTGACGATCACGGGCACGGAGTCGGGCGGCGAGACGCTGACGGCGTCCGTGAGCGACATCGACGGGACCGTCAGCAACGTGACGTGGCAGTGGGCGCTGGCCGCCTCGGCCTCGGGTCCCTTCGCCCCCATCTCCGGGGCGACATCCAACACCTACACATCCGTGGCCGTGGACGTGAACCGGTACCTGCGGGCCACGGCGACCTACACGGACCCCCAGGGCTCGGGCAAGAGCGCCAACGCGGTGACGGGCCAGATCAGCGCCAGCAACAACGAGCCGGAGTTCCCTTCCAGTGAGACGGGCTCGCGCAGCGTGCCGGAGAACAGTCCAGCGGGGACGAACGTCGGCGCGCCGGTGGTGGCCGAGGATGACGACAGCGGCGACACGCTACATTACTCGCTCAGCGGCCAGGACGCGTCATCCTTCACCATCGATTCCGCCACCGGGCAGATCAAGACCAAGAGCGGCGTCACCTACAACTTTGAGGGGACCAACGTCTTCGGCTTTTCCGTGCACGTGCGGGACAGCAAGGACGCCGCCGGCAACGCCAACACGCTCAACGACGACACCATCAACGTGACCGTCAGCCTCACCAACGTCAACGAGCAGCCAACGATCACGACCACGCAGACGGCGGCGTCGGTGGCGGAGAACACGCCCGCCACGACCGGCATCATCACCTTCGCCGCCTCCGACCCGGACGCCTCGACCACCTACAGCTGGTCCGTGGAGACCGCCGACGACGGCGCCAAGTTCGACATCAGCTCCGGCGGCGTGCTCACCTTCAAGACCTCGCCCAACTTCGAGATGCCGACCGACAGCGGCACGGACAACGTCTACAACGTGACGGTCAAGGTCACCGACAACGGGTCGCCCGCCATGAGCGACACGCACCAGCTCGCGGTTACCGTCACGAACGTTAACGAAGCGCCGCAGATCACGAGCACGGGGAGCAGCCACACCGAACTCACCTTCAACGAGATCGAGTACGACGCCGATGCCCAGGGGCTGCCTGTCAGTCTCGTGGTCGCCACGTACACGGCGAGCGACGTCGACGCGGACGACACCGGGGCGAACTGGTCCTGGCGTCTCAGCGGCAATGACGCGGGCGACTTCACGATCACCAGGAACGCCGCCGGCGAAGGGGTGCTCTCCTTCAGCCAACGCCCCGACTTCGAAGATCCGGCCGACGCCGACACGCTGAACGACTACGACGTCACGGTGATCGTCAGGGACGACGGCAACCTGGAAGACACGCTGGGCGTCGAGGTCATGGTCGAAGACGTCAACGAGCGGCCGAGAATCGTCGGCGATACGTTGGTCGACCTGGACGAGGTCGAGTTCGATTTGACCAACGCCGAAGTGGCCGCCGAGGGTCTGCTGGAGGTGTTCGACTACGACGCGACCGACGAGGAGAACGACACGATTGCCTGGTCGATCCACGCGGACCCGCCGGATAGCGCCTCGGTGGGTCACATGGAGATTGACGCGACGACCGGCCTCCTGTCGTTCAAGTCCGGCAGCCGGCCGAATTTCGAGGCGCCCGCCGACGGCAACTCCGACAACACGTACGCGATCAGAATACGGGCGACCGACAACGACCCGGACGATCCTCGCTTCAGAGAGGTCGGCGTTCTGGTCCGCATCCAGAACAAGAACGAGACGCCCGAGATCCCGGGCGGGGTCGCCGACGAGAGCTTCGCGGAGATCGAATGGGACGACGACTCCCCGATCCTGGAGGTGATGACCTACATCCCCCGTGACGAGGAGATGAGCGACCTCACGCAG
>VXPF01000053.1 GCA_009839725.1 Dehalococcoidia bacterium
TATTTTCACCCCGCTCCCGCACTACCACCCCCTTCCCCTCGGTCTGGTGGGCCCGTATAGGTCTATAAGTTACAGGGCGGGGAAGGCGAAGCGGGGCGGAGGCAGGCGCTGGGGCGGGAGCCGCGTGAGGACGTGGAGATCCAGGTCTGGCGGGGAGGACATGCCCGGCTAGCTTGCGGCGTTCCCGGGGCCGTCCGCACCGGACGGCGGCGCCGGCTTTCAGCAGCCCGGTTCGCCGTAGTTCCCGCAGCACCCCTCAAGGTTTCGAATCTTGAACCAGTGGTTGCGGGCGGCGATACGGGTCCGTTCCATGCTCTCGCGGGTGGAGCGGCGCCAGTCGCGCCAGCGCCGGGCGGGGCCGGGACGGCTGCCGCCGCTCACGCCGGCGGCTCGGCGGGAGCGGTGGAGGGGTAGCGGTCGGGGCGATCCGCCTCGAAGGCGTCGATGTCGGCCTCGTGCTGGAGGGTGAGGCCGATGGCATCGAGCCCTTCGAGCAGATTGCGCTTCACGGCGGGATCGATCTCGAAGGAACGGACGAAGGCGCCGTCGGCCGTGGCGACGGTCTGGGATTCGAGGTCAACGATGGTCTCGGCCTCGGGCAGCTCCTCCGCGCGGGCGATGAGGAACTCGACGTCCTCCGGGGCGAGGGTGATGGTGAGGAGGCCGATCTTGGCGCAGTTGTTGCGGAAGATGTCGGCGAACGAGGGCGCGATGAGGGCGCGGAAGCCGTAGTCCTCAAGCGCCCAGGGGGCGTGCTCGCGGGACGAGCCGCAGCCGAAATTGTCGCCCGCGACGAGGATGCGCGAGCCCTCGAAGACACCCTCGTTGAGGATGAACTCGGGGTCCTTGCGCCAGTCGTCGAAGAGGAACTCGCCGAAGCCGCTGCGTTCGATCCGCTTGAGGTACTTGGCGGGGATGATCTGGTCGGTGTCGACGTCGGCGCGGTTGAGGGGGAGGGCCTTGCTGCGAACGGTCTCGAACTTCCGCATCAGCGCATCTCCCAGTCGCGGATATCGACGAAGTGTCCGGCAATGGCGGCGGCGGCGGCCATCTGGGGGCTGACGAGGTGGGTGCGTCCGCCGGGGCCCTGGCGGCCCTCGAAGTTGCGGTTCGAGGTGGAAGCGCAGCGCTCGCCGGGGAGGAGGATGTCGGGGTTCATGCCGAGGCACATGGAGCAGCCCGCGTCGCGCCACTCGAAGCCGGCCGCGCGAAAGACCTCGTCGAGGCCCTCAGCCTCGGCGGCGGCCTTCACGAGGCCGGAGCCGGGCACAACCATGGCACGCACGCCGGGAGCGACCTGGCGGCCGCGCACGGTGGCGGCGGCGTCGCGCAGGTCGGCGAGCCGGGAGTTGGTGCAGGAGCCGATGAAGACGCGGTCGAGGGGGATGTCGGCGAGAGCCGTGCCCGCCTCGAGGTCCATGTAGCGGAGGGCGCGCTCGGTCTGCTCGCGGCCGGCCTCGCTGGCGGCGTCGGCGGGGTCGGGGACGCGCCCGGAGACCGGCGCGCTCTGGGCGGGGTTGGTGCCCCAGGTGACGCACGGCTCGATATCGGCGCCATCGAGGTCGACGGTGGTGTCGAAGTGGGCGCCCTCGTCGGTGATGAGCCCGCGCCAGTGGTCGAGGGCCCGCTCCCAGGCGCCGCCGGCGGGGCTGGAGGGACGGCCTTCGAGGTAGGCGAAGGTGGTGTCGTCGGGGGCGACGAGTCCCGCGCGGGCGCCCGCCTCGATGCTCATGTTGCAGATCGTCATGCGGCCCTCCATGGAGAGGGAGCGGATGACCTCGCCCCGGTACTCGACGATGTGGCCGGTGCCGCCGCCGACGCCGATGGTGTTGATGATGGTGAGAATGACGTCCTTGGCGGTGACGCCGGAGGCCAGCTCGCCGTTGACCTCGATGGCCATGGTGCGCTGGGCAGCCTGGGGAAGGGTCTGGGTGGCGAGGACGTGCTCCACCTCGGAGGTGCCGATGCCGAAGGCGAGGGCGCCCATAGCGCCGTGGGTGGAGGTGTGGCTGTCGCCGCAGACGATGGTCATGCCGGGCTGGCTGAGGCCCTGCTCGGGGCCGACGACGTGGACGATGCCCTGGCGGGGATCGTCGATGTCGTAGAAGGGCACCTCGAACTCGGCGCAATTGGACCGGAGGGTCTCAACCTGCTGGATCGAGAGAGGATCGTCCCAGGGGCGGTCGCGGCCCTCGGTGGGGACGTTGTGGTCGACGGTGGCGAGGGTGCGATCGGGGCGGCGGACGGGGCGGCCGGCCAGACGCAGGGACTCGAAGGCCTGGGGGGAGGTGACCTCGTGGACGAGGTGGAGGTCGATATAGAGGAGGTCCGGCAGGCCTTCCTCGCGGCGGACGAGGTGCTCTTCCCAGATCTTCTCGGCGATCGTCGGCATCGGTTTCCCTCGGCGGCGAACGGGTGGGGCGCGCCGCGGGCGCTATTGTGGCCCGCCGGGGCGAAACCCGCACGTGGGGAGGCCTACGAGAGCGGGCAGGCGCCGCAGTTCCCGCGGGAACAGTGGCGGCCGTGGAGCTGAAGCGCGCCCTGGAGCGCGGCGGCGCGGGCGAGGGGATCGCCGCCGGGAGAGCCGAGCCAGCCGGCGAGCGCGCGGAGCTGGCCGTAGGGAGCGGGGGCGGGGAGAGCGCGGAAGCGCTCGACGGCGGCCTTCCCGGGCCAGAGGCGGGCGCCGAGGGCGACGGGAAGGACGGCGTTGACGGCGAGCTCGACGGCGGCCGCGGCGCCGATTCCGGGCGCGCGCAGGGCGCGGGGGACGGAGACGGGATCGGCGAGGGCCTCGGGCCAGTCCGGGGCAGGACCGCGCCAGAGGCGGGCGACAAGCCCGCCGAGAGCTTCGAGCCGGCGCTCGGGGGAGGCGGCGGGACGGCCGCCATGGCGAACGAGGGGAAGATCGCGCGCAGCCTCGCGCAGGGTGGCGGCGAAGGCCTCCGCGCGCGCCTCGACAGCGCCCGCGGGAGCGGCCTCGAGGAGGGCGGGAAGGGGCAGGCGGTGGGCGACCTCGGCGAAGGCGTCACGGTTGCGGCGGCCGGCGAGCGTCTCGAGGGCGAGGGCGTAGAGAACGGGGCCCGCTCCGCGGGCGGCGGCCCAGTTGGCGGCGCGGGAGCTCTTCGCGCGGAGGCGCTCGAGGCCGAGGCGATCGAGGGCAGGCGCGGGAGAGGTACGGGCGGCGGTGGCGGCGCAGGGGGGCGAGAACCCGGGGAGGCGCGGGGCCGGCCCCGCGC
>VXPF01000138.1 GCA_009839725.1 Dehalococcoidia bacterium
GCTGCCCCGCCCCTACCCCCTTGAGCCCCGCGCGGGTACGTTCGCACGATGCGCGTCGGGATCATCGGCCTGCCTCGGGCGGGGAAGACCACCATCTTCAACGCCGTCGCTCGTGGACTCGCCCCCGTCGGCGGGTACGGCGGCGCGAGCAAGCCGAACATCCGATCCGTGGCCGTCCCCGACCCGCGCGTCGACAGCCTCTCCGAGATCTACCAGCCGAAGAAGAGCACCTACGCGACCGTCGAGTACGTCGATTTCCCCGCCGCCGGCGAGAGCTTTGGCGCCGGGCAGGGCCTCGGCGGGCAATTCCTCAACGACCTCGCCGCCGTCGACGCCCTCATCCACGTCGTGCGCGCCTTCGAGGACGACGCCGTGCCCCACCCCGAGGGCTCCGTCGACCCCGCCCGCGACATCGGCATCATGGACCTCGAGCTCGCCTTCGCCGACCTCGCCCTCATCGAGCGCCGCATCGAGCGCATCGACCCCGAGCTGCGCACCCTCAAGGCCGGCGAACGTGGCCAGCTCCAGGCCCTGCGCGACCTCCTCGACCGGATGAAGGGCGAGCTCGAAGAGGAGACCCCCATCCGCGCGATGGACCTCACCGACGATGAGCGCCGCCTCCTCGCCAGCAGCCAGTTCCTCACGGAAAGGCCCCTCCTCGACCTCGTGAACGTGGGCGAGGACGACCTGCCCCGGCGCCTCGCTATCGAGGAGGAGCTGCGCGCCTCCCGCGATGAGCCGGGGCGCGACCTCGCCGTCATGGGCGGCCGCTTCGAGATGGAGCTCAACGAGCTCAGCGACGACGAGGCCGACGAGTTCCGCCAGGAAGCCGGCGTCGAGCACAGCGGCATGGCCGAGGCCGTGCGCCGCAGCTACGCCCTCCTCGGCCTCATCAGCTTCCTCACCGTCGGCCCCGACGAGTGCCGCGCCTGGACCGTGACGGAGGGCGCTACCGCCCCCGAGGCCGCCGGCAAGATCCACACCGACCTCCAGCGCGGCTTCATCCGCGCCGAGGTCATCCGCTACGAGGACCTCGTCGAGTGCGGCAGCGAGGCCGAGGCGAAGAAGCGCGGCCTCCAGCGCACCGAGGGCAAGGAGTACCAGGTCCGGGACGGGGACGTCGTCCACGTCCTCTTCAACGTCTGATCAGGCTTCGTCCTCGCCGTCGACCTCGTCCTCCAGCCCTTCGTCCTCCAGAACCTCCATCGCATCTTCGTCATCTTCCTCCCGGCGCGCTGTCCGCCGCCCGAAGATGCGGGCGGTCAGGGCGTTGCGAAGGATCCGGTAGGCGTCGCCCGTCTCCTCGGGGTCCGTGCGTTCCAGGTCGGGCGGACCGTACCGCGCTTCCTCGAAGGCCGTGCTGAGCGCCGTCGCCTCCTCCGGCCGTTCGAGCGTCTCGCCGATCCGCTCACCCCACTGGCGCACGGTTTCCGATTCCTCCGCCCGCAGCCCGGCCCAGCCCGCGAGCCGCTCGATGCTGCCCCACTGCCGTGGCATCCCGCTCAGCCCCCGCAACCCCCAGACCCAGTACACGCGGCCCCCGAGGGAGACGATCGCCAGCGCTGCCACGACGCCCCCGACGCTCCAGATGATGGTCCAGGGCGGCCCCGCCTCCCGCTCCAGCTCGATCGGAGCCAGCAGCTGGTTGAGAAGCTCGCCCTGGTCCCCCAGCGGGTCCTCGATCGGGATCAGCTCGAACTCGACGTCCAGCAGCTCCACCGGCGTCGTCCCGTCGATCAGGTCCTCGATCGTCGTCCCCACGAGCGTCAGCTCATCCGACGGGTTGAAGTCCACCCAGCCGTACGTGGGGAAGTACACCTCCACCCACGAGTACGCGTCGTTCTTGCGCACCGCGAACGTGCCCTCCGCGAAGTCCTCCGGGTCGAGCACGTAGCCCACGGCCACCCGGGCGGGTACCCCCTGCGTCCGCAGCATCACCGTCATCGCCGTCGAGAAGTAATCGAAGTAGCCCCGCTGCAGGTCGAACAGGAAGTAGTCGACCACGTCCCGGCGCGAGGGCGTCGAGTGCACGCTCATGTCGAGCTCGAACTCGAGGATGTAGGCCTCGATCGCCTTCGCCAGGTCGTACGGGTTCGTCACCCCCTCCGTCACCCGCGCGGTCTCGTTGTACACGCGCTCAGGCAGGTCGTCGGGAAGCTGCAGGTAGCGCTCACGCACCCAGTCCGGGTAGTTCACGCCGTCCGCCCGCAGGTCGTCGGGCGAGGCGATGCTGACCGTGCCGGCGACGCGATAGCGGTCGCCCTCCTGCAGGTCCACCTGGCTGCGGATGCGCTCGATGTCGCCGGGGAAGTCTTCCGGCAGGTCGGCGATCGAGTCGATGTTCGCCCCCAGCGGCGTCCCGATCGAGAACAGCGTCTCCTCGTCGTCGAAGACCTCGATCTCGGTCGTGACGATGATGCGGTCCCGGTAGGCGCGCGACTGCAGGTCCGCCGTCGTCGGATCGCCCGCGTTCACCTCTTCCTCGTCCCGCCCCGAGGAGCGCCAGCCCGACCCTGTGTACTCGTCGTAGCTCGTCCCCCGCACGAGCCCCAGGTTCTCCCCCCGCACCTCGAAGAGCACTTTCTGGCCCAGGCTCACGTCGCCCCGGATGGGGAGCGTTCTCCCGAACTTGTGGAAGTTCCCTCCCCCGCCGGCCAGGTTGTAGAAGAAGCGATCGAGCGGCTCCAGCGCGCTCTCGATCGGCTCCGTCACGTACTCGATGGTGGTGTCGATGGCGTCGGCCTGCTGCCCCAGCGGCACCTGCCACGCGATCACGACCATCACGATCGTGATCACGAAGGCGAGCTGCGCCGCCTGCAGGCTCAGCCACTCCGGATACTCGACTTTCGTGCGGTCCCAGAGCGAGAACGAGCGCTGCATGTGCAGGCGCGAGATCAGCAGGAGCGCCCCGATCGAGAACATCAGGAAGGCGCTGCTCGGGCGGCCCGAGGTCGTGGCGATGATGCCCAGCAGCCCCGCGCACGCGGGCGCCACCGCAATCCACGCGTTTCGCCAGCGGAACACCGCCCAGGCCGCCAGGTACGCCCCCAGCACCCCCAGCGCGTGCACCAGCAGCACGAACGGCAGGTTGTCGTTGCTCACGTCGTCCTCGCGCACGACGAGCACCCACTCGTTCATGCGCGCCACGATGTCCTCCACGCGCGACGCGATCGTGGGGCCGTCCCCGAAGGGCGCCGCCGTGAGGGTCAGCACCATCAGCCCGAACAGCAGCGCGATCGGATGCACGATGAACTGGCTGGTGCGCGTGCGCGCCGCCAGCAGCCCGATCACGAGCCCGCCGATCACCGCCGGCACCAGCGAGGGGAAATCGCGCACCCAGTTCGCCTGCTGGATCGCGATCGCGATCGACATGTACACCACGAGCGCCGGCGCGAACGTGAGCCAGTCCTCCCAGCCCATCACCAGCTGCGGCGCATTGACGATGAAGCGTCGCACGCGCGAGCCCGTCTCCTGCGGAGGTTGCGCTTCTAGCTCTGCCACGCTTCCGCTCCCACGGCGCTGCTGCTCAGGGCGAAGGAGAGGTCATCTCCCTGCGCCACCACGTACGTCAGGATGTCGCTCGCCGTCAGTTCCCCGTAGAGCAGCAGGGGCGAGCCCTCGCCTCCGAACGTGCTCGGGTCCACCAGCACCACCGCCACCCGCACCCCCCGCTGGACCAGCGCCTGCACCGGCGAGACCCAGCTGCTGTCCGTCGAGGCCGTCACCAGCACCAGCGTCGTGTGGCGCCCGAAGCGCCGCTGTTCCTCGATCAGCAGGTTCCCCAGCGGCGCCTCGCCCGCGGCCTTCGACACCGCCAGCGACTCCAGGATGCGCGCGAGCTGCTGCTGCCCCCGCTCCGCCTCGACGACCGTGTACTCCTCCCCGAATGCGATTAACCCCACCGAGCGGTTCGCCGAGATGTACCGCTGGGCCACGCTCGCCGCCACTGTGACGATGTACTCCTCCGTGCTCTCGTCGCCCTCCCCCGCCTGGATGCTCCCCTCCATGTCCGCGATCACCCAGATGTCGCTCGTGGGGTCGAGCTCGAACGTCTTTACCATCAGCTCGCCCGTGTGGGCGGTGGAGCGCCAGTGGATGCGGCTCAGGGGATCGCCCGGCGCGTAGTCGCGGATGCCGCTCGCGTTGGGCGTGATGTAGTGCGTCCGGCGCCGGAAGCGCCCCTCCCCCGGCAGGCTCGCCGGCGGCGTCTGGAAGCGGGGCAGGTCCACCACCCGCGGATACACCAGGATCTGCTGGCGCACCCCGTAGCGCCGCTCCGTATAGAAGACCCCGAACGGGTCGCCTCCCCGCACCAGCAGCGGCCCCCAGTCGTATAGCCCGCGACGCTGCAGCATCGTCTGCACCACCCAGCTCCGCAGCCCGCGGCTGGGGATCACCACTGCGCGGCGGGACGTGTGGCCGGGCAGGTCGCAGGGGTCTTCCAGCTCCACCCAGAGCTTCGGGATGATGCTGCGGTTGGTGACCTCGATCAGCTCCTCCGCCTCCTGGCCCACCTGCCCCCGCAGCGTGCGCCGGTCCACGTTCACCTCCAGGGCGCGCATGTTCAGCCAGCTGATGAGGAGGGCGACGGGAATGCCCATCGCCACGATGTAGGCGATCCGGTACAGCAGCCAGAACCCCGTGCCCGTGGCGATGAACACCGCCGCCACGAGGATCGCGAGGAGCAGCGTGAGCGTGCGCCGCTGCGGCGCAAAGGGCCACGCCAGCACTCGCCGCAACATTCCTGGCCTCAGGCGCGGGCGCGCGCGCCCGGCACGGGAACCCGCGCCAGACAGTCCGCCACCACGTCCGACGCGGTCGCGCCCTTCACCCGGGCCCCCGGGCTCACGATCACCCGGTGCCCCAGCGTCACGAAGGCCAGCTCCTTCACGTCATCCGGGGTCACGTAGTCGCGGCCCTCCAGCAGGGCTCGCGCCTGCGAGGTGCGGAAGAGGGCGATCGACCCCCGCGGGCTCGCCCCCAGGTAGACGTTCTCGTGCGTCCGCGTCGATCCCGCGAGCCCGACGATGTACTGCTTGATGAGCGGATCGATGTAGACCTCGCGCACCGCCCGCTGCAGCTGCCGGATCTCGCTGGCGTCCGTCACCGCCTGCAGGCTGTCGATGGGGTGGGTGACCTGCTGGTCGTCCAGCACCGTCACCTCGTCCTGCGCGCTCGGGTAGCCCAGGTTCACCCGGATCAGGAAGCGGTCGAGCTGCGCCTCCGGCAGCGGGAACGTGCCCTCGTACTCGATGGGGTTCTGCGTCGCCATCACCATGAAGGGCGAGGGCATCACGTGCGTCACGCCGTCCACCGTCATCTGCCGCTCTTCCATCGCCTCGAGCAGCGATGACTGCGTCTTCGGCGTCGCCCGGTTGATCTCGTCGGCGAGGACGATCTGGGCCACGATCGGTCCCTCGCGGAACTCGAAGTCCCCGGACTTCTGGTTGAAGATCGACACGCCCGTCACGTCGCTCGGAAGCAGGTCGGGCGTGAACTGGATGCGCTTGAAGCTGCAGCCCGTGGAGAGGGCCAGGGCGCGGGCGAGCATGGTCTTGCCTACCCCGGGCACGTCCTCCACGAGCATGTGGCCCCCGCAGAGCAAGGCCGTGATCGCCAGCCGCAGCTCGCGATCCTTGCCCACGATGACCTTCTCGACGTTCTCGATGATTCGTTCTGAAACGAGCTTTGGCTCTTCCAAGGCGTTACTCCATGCCAGGTCGGGCGGAGAAGGTTGAGTATAGCAATCTGCCCGCCTCTGACGGGCAAGCCGCTAGACTGCGGGCCATGTCCGAGCGCGACTGGGTCGCCACCGCCGCCTCCCTGGCCGAGCGCTTCGCCGAGCGCGCCGCCCAACACGACCGCGAAGGCTCCTTCCCCCACGAGAACTTCGCCGAGCTGCGCGAGGCCGGCTTCATGAAGCTCACCGTGCCTCGATCGCACGGCGGCTTCGAGCTTCCCCTCTCCCGGTTCGTGCACGTCCAGGAGGCGCTCGCGCAGGGGGACGGCTCCACCGCCCTCTCCCTCAACATGCACCTCATCCGCTTCGGCGCCGAACGCGAGTCCCACCTCTACCCGCCCGAGTGGTTCGAGGAGCTCTGCCGGGGCGCCGTCGAGGAAGGCCGCCTCGTCAACACCGCCGCCACCGAGGAGGGGCTCGGCAGCCCCGCTGGGGGCGGCGTCCCCGAGACCACCGCGACGCCCGTCGAGGGCGGCTGGGTGCTCGAAGGCCGCAAGACCTTCGTCACGCTCGCCCCCGAGCTCTGGTACATGCCCGTCCTCGCCCGCCTCGACTCGCCCGACGGCGGCCCGCCCGACATCGCCGACTTCATGGTCCTGCGCGACGACCCCGGCATCCGTATCGACGAGACCTGGGACGCCCTCGGCATGCGCGCAAGCGGCAGCCACGACCTCGTCCTCGAGGGCGTGCGCCTCGGCGAGGACCGCTTCCTCGGCTACCGCAACAAGGCCACACCCAGCCCCCGCGGCCGTGCGAGTGGCGTCTGGTTCGCTCTCGGCGTGGCCGCCACCACCACCGGCGTCGCCCGCGCCGCCCGCGACTACGCCGTCGACTTCGCCCGCACGCGCACGCCCACCGGCCTCCGCGCCATCGCCGAGTTCCCCGGCGTGCGGCGCCGCATCGCCCGCATCGACCTCCTCCTCCAGCGCAACCACGCCCTCATCGCCGATGCCGCTGCCGCCTGGGAGTCGGGCGACGACAGCGGGATGCCCGCCGCCGATCGCGTCGCCGTCGCCAAGGTCGACGCCCTCAACAACGCCATCGAGGCGGTGGACGAGGCCATGCGCGTCGTCGGTGGCGTCAGCCTTCAGAAGCAGCGCCCCATCGAGCGCTACTACCGCGACGTCCGCGCCGGCCTCCACAACCCCCCGCTCGAGGACCGCGCCCTCGAGCAGCTCGCCCGCCGCGCCCTCGACGACTAGCGGCCGGTCCCACCAGCCACTAGCCACCAACCACCAGCCACTACGTCACCCCATTCCCAGCTCGTGCAGCCGCTCGTCGTCGATGCCGAAGTAGTGGCCGATCTCGTGCAGCACTGTCGTCCGCACCTGCTCCCGAACCTCGTCGTCCGTCCGGCAGATGGACTCGATCGGTCCCTGGTAGATGCTGATCTTGTCCGGCAGCACGAGGTTGTAGTTCTCCCCCCGGTCCGTGAGCGGGATGCCGTGGTACAGCCCGAGCAGCGTGCCCCCCGGCCCCAGCCCCGCCGCGCGACGGTCCTGCGCCGTCGGCCGCCACTCGATCACGATCTCCACGTTGTGCACGCGCGCCATCAGCTCCCGTGGCAGTGACTCAAGCGCCTCGCGCACCAGCTCGCGGAAGTGTTCCCGTTCCATCCCCGCGAGTCTACGGACTCGCGCGCGAACGAACGGCGGCGAGGCGCCGCCCTTCCCCCAGCCCCCGATCGGTTGTAACGTTGCCGTCAAGCAGTGCCTGCGTGCCGCCCTTATCCAGACGGGTGGAGGGAACCGGCCCCGTGAAGCCCGGGCAACCTGTCTCCCCGGAGACAAGGTGCCAAAGCCGGAATCCCCCTGGGGGGAGAACGATGAGAGCGCCAGTGCTCAAGGACCCGGCCCGCGCACGAGGAGAGAAGATGTCAGCACCTCTGGGCCGAATGTTCATGTCCCTGGTCCCCTAGGGGACCATCCTCGCGATCCCACCGCCTCGCGCCGGCGAGCGCCCCTTTCCGGGGGCTCCGCCCACCGCGACATCCGATGCACGAGAGAAAGGCATGACCTACGCACAAAACCTGCGCTGCCGCGAGTGCAGCCGCGACTACCCCCTCGCAGCGCTCCACGTCTGCGACTTCTGTTTCGGACCCCTCGAGGTTCTGTACGACGACGAGGGCATCCGTAACTCCGTCTCCCGCGAGGCCATCGCCTCGCGCCCGGCCAACCTCTGGCGCTACCGCGAGTTCCTCCCCTGCGACGCAGACAGCGCCATCAACATCGGGGCGGGCTTCACCCCCCTCATTCACGCGAAGAACCTCGGCAAGGCGCTGGGGCTCCCCAACCTCTACATCAAGAACGACACCGCCAACCCGACCTGGTCCTTCAAGGACCGCGTCGTGGCCATCGCCAGTTCCCGAGCACGCGAGCTCGGCTACGAGAAGCTCGCCTGCGCCAGCACCGGCAACCTCGCCAACAGCGTCAGCGCCCACGCCGCCGCTGCCGGCATGGAGGCCGTCGTCGTCATCCCCAACGATCTTGAGGCGGGCAAGGTGCTCGGCTCCAGCATCTACAGCCCCACCCTCGTGAAGGTGGCCGGCAACTACGATGCCGTGAACCGCCTCTGCGCCGAGCTCGCGGGCACGCGCAACTGGGCCTTCGTCAACGTCAACGTGCGCCCCTACTACGCCGAGGGCTCGAAGACCCTCGGCTTCGAGGTCGCCGAGCAGCTCGGCTGGCGCGCGCCCGACCACTGCGTCGTGCCCATCGCCAGCGGCTCCCTCTTCGTCAAGATCCTCAAGGGCCTCAACGAGTTCGCCAAGGCCGGGCTCATCGACCCGCCCAAGACCCGCATGAGCGGTGCGCAGGCGACGGGCTGCTCACCCGTCGCCACCGCCTGGGCCGAGGGCAGCATGAACTTCCGCCCCCAACGGCCCGATACCATCGCCAAGTCCCTCGCCATCGGCAATCCCGCCGACGGCTACTACAGCCTCGTCCAGCTCAAGGAAACCAACGGCGCCTGCGCCTCCGTCAGCGACGACGAGATCGTCGCCGGCATGAAGCTGCTCGCCGAGACCGAGGGCATTTTCGCCGAGACCGCCGGCGGCGTGACCATCGCCAGCGTCAAGCAGCTTGCCGCCGCCGGTAGAATCGACCCCGACGAGCTCGTGGTGGCCTTCATCACGGGCGCCGGCTTCAAGACCGCCGAGGCCGTGGCCGATACGCTCGGTCCCGCCCTCGAGATCGACGCGACCGTGGAGAGCTTCGAGGCCGCCTACCAGGATCGCGAGGGGGTTCCCGCCTGATGGCTGTGCAACGGCTGCGCTTCACCTTCCCCACCGACCTGATCAAGGAGCCCGTGATCTACCTCATCGGGCAGCAATTCGAGGTCATCACCAACATCCGCATGGCCGATGTCGACGACAGGACCGGCTGGGTCATCCTCGAGCTCGAAGGCGAAGCCGACGAGATCGCCCGCAGTGTCGCCTGGGCCGAGAGCCGCGGCGTCCGCGTCGACCCCATCACCGGCGACGTCATCGAAGGCTAGTCGCCACCACATAGAACGCGAAACGGAGAGCATCACTTGGCAGCAACAGTTCTCATCCCCCAGCCCCTCCGCCCCCTCACCGGCGATCAGCCCACCGTCGACGGAGTCACCGGCTCCCTCGCGGACTGCATCGCTGACCTCGAGGCGCGCTTCCCGGGCGTGGCCGAGCGAATGCTCGACGAGGAGGGTGAGCTGCGCCGCTTCGTGAACGTCTACATCAACGGCGAGGATGTCCGCTTCGAGGACGGCCTCGCCACCGCGATCAACGACGGCGACGAGGTCAGCATCGTCCCTGCCGTCGCCGGCGGTTCTTTCTGAAGCCGGGTGCAGGCGTTGCCTCCGCGCGGTTCTCCCCGCGAGGGGGCTAGTCGGGCGCTCGCCTGACATCAGGAGCCACGACAGAAAGCACGAAGCCCCCGGAAACGGGGGCTTCGCTGTGTTCGTGTTCGGCGGAGCGCTAGAAGACGTTCCGGGTGGTGCTGTCGCCCTGGGGCGCGGAGTCGGCCGGCGGTGCGGCCGCTGGCGGCGCGGCCTGCTGGGCTGGAGGGGCAGCCTGCTGAACGGGCTGCTGCGGAGCCGGCTGCTCCGGCTGGACTTGCGCCTGCGCCTGTGTCTCTTCGGCAGCGCCCTCTTCCTCGTCGTCCTCCCGCACGGCGCGGCGGAACTCCTTGATCGAGGAGCCCAGGTCCCCACCGATCCGGCTGATGCGGCCCACTCCGAAGAGCAGCACGATGACTCCGACGATGATGGCGAGCTCCAGCGGCCCGAGCGGACCGATAAGCAGCGGACCAGGCATAACGCCCTCCTCGTCCCCCGGTTAACGCGGGGGAATCAGTCCAATCATGGTACATGATGCTGCAATGGGGGAAAGCGCAGCACAGCCGGGCGGGACGGTACGTTGACAACGGAAAGGGGGTGTGACTCAATCAGCGCCCTGAAGGGAGTGCTTGCCTGCCCCGGTTTCCTCGCGACATCCGTCAGGCCGAAGCAGTCCGGGCTTTCGTACGGCTCGGTGGGCGGGAACGAGAGGGCAAGGGGAGCCACCGCGTCGTCAAGATGCCGAACGGCAGGAACCTCTCGATACCGTCCGGTGTCGTCAAGGTCGGGTTGCTGAAAAAAGCCATCCACAACGGCGATTGCACGGAAGAGGAGTTCCTGAAGGCAGCTGGGCGCTGAAGGAGAGTCCCAATGCATTCATTTACGGTCCTGGTACACGTTGCGGAAGAGGGTGGCTACTGGGCTGAGGTACCCGAACTGCCGGGTTGTGCCTCCCAGGGCGAGACGCTCGACGAACTCAGGGCGAACGTCATTGAGGCAATTGAAGCCTGCTTGGCTGCGCATCTCGAGGACGAGGGCGATCACCTTCCTGAACGTGTCGAGAAGTGGGAAATCCCGATCCCTGTCGACGAGCAACTGGCCCCTGCCTGACGTGTAAGGCTCCTGCCCCGCCAGGGTGTCCCTTAAGACAAACGCTCCACGAAGACGTCCATGACGCCCCCACAGATCTTGTCCTCGCCGTCCGTCGGCTCCGTCAGGTCCACCGTGACGATGCGGGGCGAGCCGTCCTCCAGCACCTCCATCGCCTCCTGCCACACTTCCGCCTCCCCGCAGCCCCCGCCGATCGTGCCGAAGAACGAGCCGTCGCTGCGGACCACCATCTTGGCGCCCGTCTTGCGCGGCGTGGAGCCTCGTGTCCGCGCGACCGTCGCCAGCACCACCGGCTCCTCGCTTTCGAGCGCGGTCTGAATCTCTCGGAAGATCTCCTCGTTCATACCCCGATCCTGCCGTCCCGGGCGCGCCCCCGCAAGCGGGCGCGCCCCGCGCGCCCGAATTCCCTACCATCGCACGCATGAGTCCCCTCGCCATCGACCACGTCATCCTCGCCACCGCCGACATCCACGCCACGGCCGTGCGCCTCGAGCACGACTACGGCCTCGCCTCCCTGCCCGGGGGCAGGCACGAGGGCCACGGCACCGGGAACCGCATCGTCCCCCTCGGCGACGCCTACATCGAGATCATGGGCATCGTCGACGAGGAGCAGGCGGCCGCCAGCCCCATGGGGGCCTGGCTCCGCGGCCAGACCGCCGCCGGCGACCGCGTCGCCGCCCTCTGCCTCCGCACCGAGGCCCCCGGCTTCGACGCCACCGCGGAGCGCCTGCGCCTCCGCCCCCTCCCCATGTCGCGCGACGCCCCCGGCGGCGCAACCCTCTCCTGGCGCCTCGCCGGCCTCGGCGACGCCATGGGCGATCCCTCCCGCACGTTCTTTATCGACTGGCAGGTGCCCCCCGAGCGCCACCCCGCCCGCGGTGTCGCCCCCCACCGCGTCGAGCCGGCCGGCTTCGCCTGGGTCGAGCTCGCCGGCGATGAAGACGCCATCCGTACGTGGCTTGGCGAGGACGTGCCCGGTGTGCGCGTCACCTCGGCGCCGGAGCCGTCCGTCCGCTGCGCCGTCGCGCTCGCGGATGGCGGGCAAGTCCTGCTGGGCTGAGCGCTACGCCTGCCCGAGCCGCTCCCCGATGAAGGCGCGGACGCGCTCCCGCGCCTGCAGGCCGATGGGGATCGGCGCGGCGTCGAACCCGTGCGGGCCGCCCGGGTACACCGCCAGCTCCGACTCGTTCCCCGCCGCCAGCCAGCGCGCGTGCATGAACAGCGAGTCGTCCAGCAGGGGGTCGTACGACCCCACCGTGAAGAGCGCCGGGGGCATGTTGTGGAGGTGCGCCTGCAGCGGCGAGATGTCCGGGTCCGTCGGGTCCTGGCCCGGGACGAACATCTCGATGAACCGTTCGATCGCGACCCGGTCGAGTCCCCCCTCCGGCCCCACGCCCAGCCGCTGGCTCGGCGTCATCGAGAGGTCGTACGCGCCGTAGACGAGGTTCGCCCCGATGAAGCCCGTGTAGTCGTGCCGGTCCCGCATCCGCAGCAGCGTGACCGCCGCCAGGTGGCCGCCCGCCGACCCGCCGCCGATCAGTAGCTGCTCCGTCCCGAACTCCGCCGCCGCGTTCTCGACCAGCCACGCCGCCGCCGCCTCGCAGTCGTCCGGTCCAGCGGGGTAGGGGTGCTCCGGCGCGAGCCGGTAGTCGACGCTCACCGTCGCCAGCCCGAACGCCTCCACCAGCTCGAGGTTGGCCTGGTCGCTCATCCGCGCCCGGCCGATCACCCAGCCGCCGCCGTGGATGTCGAGATAGACCCCCGCCGGCTCGCGGCCCTCGGGCCGGATGATGCGGATCGTCGCGCCCTCGCCCATGCCCGGCACCGTGCGGTCCTCCGCCCGGTCGACCGGCGGGGGTACCGGGAACGCCCCGCCGCCCTCGTCCATCAGCCGCCGCAACTCCACCAGGTCGGTGTTCTCCATCGAGGGCATCTGCTCGCGCATGGCGACCGACGCCGCCACGAACTCGCGGGTCTCCTGGCTGATGGCGTCGTCGCCGAACACGCTGGAATCGAAGCTCACGGCGTCCTCCTCAGGATGGCTTCAGGCCGAACGAATGGATGAGGCGCCCGTAGCCCATGTAGCTGACGACCGCCCACCCGATCTCGAGGACTTGCTCCTCGGTGTAGTGCTCCGCCAGCTCCTCGAACAGCTCGCCGTCGATGTTGGCGTGGTCCACGAAGAGCCGCTCGGCATAGTGGAACGCGGCCTTCTCGGCCTCACTGAAGTCCTGGTCGCCCCACGTCGCGATCTTGCCGACGGTGCTCTCCTCGAGGGTGTCACCTTCCCCTGACAGGGGAAGCCGGGCGGCCTGTCAGAAGTCGCACGCGTTCAGCTGCGCGACCCGCAGCCGCACCATCTCCTTCAGCCGCGCCGACACCGCCCCATCCCGAATGAGCGGGCGATACCACTCGTTCCAGCGCTCGAACAGCGCCGCGTTGTGCCCGAACACGCGCGTGAAGTCGTCGCCACGGCCACGCAGCGCCTCCGGCAGCTCGTTGTCGTGCGCAAGGCGGATGTGTGGGGTGGGTTGGTCGGTCATGGCGGGGATTCTAGACCCGGGAAGGGTCGGCGGCGCGATCGCTGAGAGTGGTAGGATAGTGGCACTGAACAAACGAAAGCGGAGCACGCAAGTGGGGTCGTTCACAGTCACGGTCGAGGTAGCGAGGCCCGGCGGGTCCGAATTTCAGAATATCGACGCTGTCGTCGACACCGGTGCCGCCCACTCCTTCCTGCTCGCGTCATTCCTCGAGGATCTCGGCGTTCCCCGCGCCCGAACGCGGGCGTTCAAGCTCGCCGACGGCACGCGAAAGACCTACGACCTTGGCGAGGCCCGCTTCCGCATCGAAGGCCGCGAGATGAACTCCCCCGTCGTCTTCGGCGATGAAGACACTGCTCTCCTCGGAGCCACGACACTGGAGGTATTCGACCTCATCGCCGACACGACCAACCTGCGCCTCATCGACGCTCCCGAGGCCCTGCTGGTCAGCGTCTTCCGCGGCTGAGCCTCTACCCCAGGTACGCCGACCCCGACCGACGCCCCTTCGGGTCCGTCAGCACGTTCACCAGCGCGACCGTGTCCGCCGCCAGCGCCTCCTGGACCGCCGGCACGATGTCCGCCGGGTCCTCCACGCGACGCGACCAGCCGCCAACCATCTCCACCGTCTTCTCGTAGGCGACGGGCAGGAGGGCGGCGATTGGGGGCGCGTCCGGCGCGAACGTCCGGTCCTGGATCGAGTGCCCCGCGATGCCCCCATTGTTCGACACGACGATGACGACGTTGCAGCCGATGCGCGCCGCTGTCTCCACCTCCATGGCCGCTGCCCCGAAGGCGTAGTCCCCGAGCACCGCCACCACCTGCTGGTCCGGACGCGCCAGCTTCGCGCCGATGGCGTAGGGCAGGCCCGTGCCCATGCAGCCCGTCGTGCCCGAGTTCAGCCGCAGCCGCGACCCGAAGCTTGGCATGACCGCCCGCGCGACCCCCATCGTCAGCTCCGCGTCGACCGTCACCGTCGCGTCCCGGTCGAGGCAGTCGCGCACGTCGCGCAGCAGGCGGAAGTGGTTGATGGGCACCTCGTCCGAGGCCATCGCCTCCGCCGAGCCAGCCTCGTTCCGGTCGCGCGCTTCCTGCAGCGTTCCAACCCAGTCGCTGTTCGCGACGCGCAGGGTGCGCCCCTCCAGTAGCCCGTTGAGCTGCTCGGTGGCGATTGCGCAGTCCGCCACGATGCCCGTCTCGACGTCCGCGCCGCTGTAGAACTCCTCCGCCACGATGTCGATGTGCGCGAGGCGCGCCCCCTCGGCAAAGCGTGGCGACTGTCCGAACTGGAACACCCAGTTGAAGCGGCCACCGACCATCAGCACGGCGTCCGCCCCGCCCAGCGCCGCCGAGCGGGCGGCGTTCATGAACATCGGATGGTCATCGGGAATCGAACCCCGCCCCATCGGCGACGACACGAAGGGGATGCCCCGGTCGACGAGCCGCTGCAGCGGCAGCCCCGCCTCCGCCCAGCCCGCGCCCTTGCCCATGATGACGAGCGGCCGCTCCGCCTCCGCCAGCATGTCCGCCACCGACTCGAGGGCGGCGGGGTCCGGGTGGGGACGCGAGATCTCCGGCTCGCTCGTGCGCCACTGCACGTCCTCCTCCTCGAAGGGCGTGCGGATCAGCTCGGCGGGGAAGTCGAGGTAGACCGCCCCCGGTCGCCCGTTCAGCGCCCGTCCCAGCGCGAGATGCACGTACTCGGCGATGCGCGCCTGGCTGTCGACTTGCGTTGCCCACTTGCAGCCGGGCGCCGCGAACGCGACCTGGTCCGCCTCCTGGAAGGCGCCCAGGCCCCGCTGGCTCCCCGCCGACGAGCCGCCCAGCACCACCAACGGCATCGCGCTCTCCGTGGCGACATACATCGGCGTCACGGCGTTCGTCATCCCCGGTCCCGAGCCCACCACGAGCACCCCCGGCTTTCCCCGCGCCCAGCCCCAGGCCGAGGCCGCAAAGCCCGCCGACACCTCGTGGCGGCAGTTCACCACCGTGATCCCCTCCCGCTCCATCGCCGCCATGACCTCGATCATGGGTCCCGCCACCACCCCGAAAGCCGTGTCGATACCCGCCGCCTTCAGTTGCCGCGCGATGATCTGTCCGCCGTTCAGTGCTGCCACGCCGTGCCCTCCGCTTGAGGTGGCCGCCATCGTACGCCCCGCGCGGGGCGGCCCGCCCGCGGCCTACAATCGGGCGCCGCCACCGCGGCCAGGGGGATGCTCATGGACCGGCTCGAGGGCAAGGTCGCGCTCGTCACGGGGGCGGGCTCGGGGATCGGCAGGGCCTCCTCCCTGCGCTTCGCCGCCGAGGGCGCCAGCGTCATGTGCGTCGACCTCGATGAGGTCTCAGCGCAGGCCACCGCAGCCACCATCGCCGAGGGCGGCGGCTCCAGCGCCGCCCTCAGGGTCAACGTCACCGAGGAGGAAGCGGTCAAGGCCGCCTGCGAGGAGACCGTCCGTGAGCTCGGCGGCCTCGACGTGCTCTACAACAACGCCGGCGTCGGTCGCGCCGAATGGGACATCACCATCGCCGTCAACCTCAGTGGCGTCTACTACGGCCTCCGCCACGGCGGCGCCCTCATGGCCGAGCGCGGCGGAGGCTCCATCATCAGCACCGCCTCGATTGCCGGCCTCGTCGGACTCGTCAGCAGCCGCGTGACCGAGTTCCCGCCCGTCGACGGCTCCGGCGCCTACATCGCCGCCAAGCACGGCGTCGTCGGCCTGACGCGCCAGTTCGCCCTTATCTACGCCGACCACGGCGTCCGCGTGAACGCGATCGCCCCCGGCTACATCCACACGCCCATGATCCAGGAGGCCCTCGGCGAAGAAGAGGGAGTCGCCGGCTTCCTCGAGTCCCTCCACCCCCTCGGCCGCCTCGGCCAGCCCGAGGAGATCGCCGCCGCCGCCGCCTTCCTCGCCAGCGACGACGCCTCCTTCATCACCGGCATCACCCTCCCCGTCGACGGCGGCTACACCGCCCGCTAGGGGCCCTGCACCGCCCACCCCGCCCCGCTAGACTGCGCCGGAATCGGCGAGGGAGTGTGCTCCATGACCTCTGATGTCGACGCAACCGCCCCCAAGTACCTGCGCGACAAGTACGCCATCATCGGCGTCGGCGAGACCACCTATACGCGCGGCTCCAACCTGACCACCCGCGCCCTCGGCACCTGGGCCATCAAGAACGCGATGGAGGATGCGGGCATCCCCGCCTCCGAAGTCGACGGCATGATGTCCTACTCCAACAACGACTCCACCCCCTCCCCCATGATCGCCGGCGACCTCGGCATTCGCCTCAACTTCTACATGGATGTCTACGGCGGTGGCTCCAGCAGCGAGGCCCTCATCGGCCTCGCCATTGGCGCCATCGAGGCGGGCATGTGCAACACCGTCGTCGTCTTCCGCTCCATGAACGGCTACTCCCAGGTCCGCATCGGCGGCACGGGCGTGCGAGCCGCGGCGCCCATCTCCGGCGACGCCGTGCACACCTCCCCCTACGGCTGGCTCAGCGCCGGCCAGAACTTCAGCCCCAGCTTCATGCGCCACATGTACGACTACGGCACCACCCCCGAGCAGGTCGCCATGGTCAAGGTCATCCACAGCGAGCACGCCTCCAACAACCCCAAGGCCTACTACAAGCAGCGCCTCACCGTGGACGACGTCGTCAACAGCCGCATGATCGTCAAGCCCCTCCACCTCCTCGATTGCTGCGTCGAAACCGACAACGCCACCGCCATCATCGTGACCCGCGCCGAGCGCGCCTACGACTACCGCAACACCCCCGCCCGCATTCTTGCCGTCGCTGGCCGCGTCTGTAAGCCGCGCATCGACATGCACTTCCAGCACGGCCCCATCTCCACCGTCGCCGGCTACTACATCAAGGACATCATCTGGCCGAACGCCGGCGTCGGTCCCGAGGACATCGACCTCACCGGCGCCTACGACGCCTTCACCTTCACCACCATGCTCCAGCTCGAGGACTACGGCTTCTGCAAGAAGGGCGAGGGCGGCGACTACGTCAGCAGCGGCATCATGCGCCTCGGCGGCGAGCGCCCCAACAACACCAGCGGCGGCCACCTCTGCGAGGGCTACACCCACGGCATGAACATGATCATCGAGAACGTGCGCCAGCTCCGGGGCGAGGTCGACTGTTACTGCCCCACCGACGACCAGGGCCGCCGCCAGCACACCTACGACTACTCGGAAGAGGGTGGGTGTCGGCAGGTGCGCGATGCCAACATCTCCATGAACCTCGGCTGGGCCATGCCCGGCACCGGCTCGTCCATGGTCATGAGGAAGGGATAGCGCCATGCCTCAGGGCGAATACCGCGGCATGAACCTCAACATCCTCGATATCGACCACGAGAACGTGGCCTACTTCGGCCACTGCGCCGACCACGACTTCCACCTGCAGCAGTGCACCGATTGCGGCCTCATCCGCTACCCGCCCGGGACCGCCTGTCCCTGGTGCCAGAACCGCGAGTTCGAGTGGACGCCCGTCGAGGGCAAGGGCGCCGTCCACTCCTACGGCGAGGTCCACCAGGCCATCCAGACCGCGTTCCGCGAGCACACTCCCTACATGATCCTCATCGTTGATCTGGACACGCAGAAGGGGGAGCCGTCCGAGCACGAGGCCCTGCGCGTCGCCGGCAACCTCGTCACGCCGGACGGCGAGCTCGCCCCGCCCGAGCTGGTCAGGCAAGTCGGCATTGGCAGCCGCATGCGCATGGTCTTTGCCGACGTGGGCGAGGGCCTCGCCCTCCCCATGTGGACGCTCGACGAGGACGCCGAGCAGCCCGAGAACCCCTGGCGCTATCCGCAGGAGTACAACGGGGTCTAGAGAGCCCTACCCACCGTCGCCGCCACCACCCCCGAAACCGCCGCCGTCCCCGAAGTCGATCTTCGAGAGGTCGATGCCCACGAAGTCAAGGGTCCAGCCGGTGACATCCCAGTAGGCGTCGCTGGCCATCCGGTGCACCCACTTCGTGAACTGCCAGATCAGGCTCCACACGGCTCCGCTCCCCCTCTTACGAGCGTATCCGACGCGCGATCGCCCCCGCAAGGAGGAGATTCCCCCGTGCTACCATCGGGCCGGTCGAGGGAACATGCTCAGCGCGAACGACAACGAGCTCCTCACACGCACCGGTCCCGGGACGCCCATGGGCGACCTCTTCCGGCGCTTCTGGGTGCCCGTCCTCATCGCCTCCGAACTCCCGGACCCCGACTGCCCGCCCGTGCGCGTCGGCGTCCTCGGCGAGGAGCTCGTCGCCTTCCGCGACACGAACGGCGCCATCGGCCTCTTCGAGGGCCGCTGCCCCCACCGTCGCGCCGAGCTCTTCTGGGGCCGCAACGAGGAGTGCGGCCTGCGCTGCGTCTACCACGGCTGGAAGTTCGACGTCGACGGCAACTGCGTCGACATGCCCTCCGAGCCCCCCGAGTCGCAGTTCCGGGACAAGGTCGGGATCACCGCCTACCCCACCCGCGAGTGGGGCGGCTACATCTGGGCCTACATGGGTCCCCCGGAGCTGCCCCTCCCCGAACTCCCCGAGTTCGAGTGGGCGCACGTCCCCGAGAGCCATCGCTACGTCTCCAAGAAGCTCCAGCAGTGCAACTGGGCCCAGTCCGTCGAGGGCGCCATCGATACCGCCCACTTCTCCTTCCTCCACATGCTCGTCGGCGAGTTCCCCCCGGACGCCCCGAAGGCCCTCCACTACATGAAGGCCGATGGCTCGCCGAAGTTCACGATCAAGCCCACCGACGCCGGCTTCGTCATCGGCGGCGCGCGTTTCGCCGAGGAAGACAGCTTCTACTGGCGCATCACCCAGTTCCTCGTCCCCAACCACAGCCTCGCCCCCGGCGCCGAGCGGGGCCAGAACATCAACGGCCAGACCTGGGTCCCCATCGACGACCACAGCTGCTGGATCTACACCTACACCTGGAACCCCGACCGCCCCATCACCGAGGAGGAGCTCGCCACCATCAAGGGCGGCAAGGCGAGCATCCACTCCGTCGTCGACGAGCAGTACCACCCCGTCCGCAACCGCTCGAACGACTACCTCATCGACCGCGAGGCCCAGCGCACGACCAGCTACACCGGCGTGCAGGGCATCTCCGAGCAGGACGCCTGCATCCAGGACAGCCAGGGCCTCATCTACGACCGCACACAGGAGCACCTCGGCACGACCGATGTCGCCATCATCGAGTTCCGCCGCTTGATGCTGCGCATGGCCCGCAACCTGCTCGAGGGTCAGGAGCCCGCGGAGGCCCGCGACGGTCGCGCCTACTGGGTCCGCTCAGGCGCCGAGGTCGCCCCCCGCACCACCCCCTTCGAGGAAGTGGCGGCCGACCGCACCGCCGCGGGAGAGTCAGGCCCCTAGGGCATCGCGAGCGGCGGCGTCACCGCCACCTCGATCTCCGAAACCGACCGTTCGAGCTGGATGTCGCTCGTCGTGGTGTAGAGGAGCTCCCCTTCGTGCCGCACGGCCACCCAGATCTCGTGCGCGCCTCCCGGCGTCAGCCGGTCCGCGTGGTAGGGAATCTGGAAGTCGACCGGCAACGTGCTGGCATCCTCGATCACCTGCCGCCCCAGTGCGATCGCCAGGGCGTCCGCATCGGTCACGTCGACCAGCACGACCTCGACGCAGGCTCCTATCGGCAGGTCCACCGCTCCATCCATGAACCGCACGGTCCCGGAGACGGTGTCAACGTCGTCGCTCGACATGCCTCGTGTGAGGAAGAGGGCGGGCACCGTCATCACGATCAGGGCGCTCATCGAGAACAGCAGAGCGAGCTTCCACATCGTTCCCCTCCCAATCCACCGTACAAGGTCTCCCTCGGAGTGTGCCGCCTCCCGTGGACAGGGTGTAGGCAGGCTCACGCAGCCGCTAACCGGCCCTTAACCGGCCTCGGAGGAGGGAAACGACGAGGCGGTGCTAGCTGCCCCGGGCGGCCTGCAGATCGGCCCGCGCGGCCACGCGCATGCCGCCCTGGTCGCTGCTGATCGTGACCAGCTGGAAGCCCGCCGCTGCGTGCTTCTCCGCGAGCTGGGCGTTCGCGTGGATGCCCGCGATCACCCCGTGCGCCTTGCACGCCTCGGCGATGCGCACGCGCTCCTGCTCGAAGCGGCCCTCGTTCGCCATCCCCGGCGGCTGCCCCAGCGTGATGCTCAGATCCGCCGGCCCCACGTACACCGCGTCGATGCCCGGCACCGAGAGGATGTCGTCGAGGCTGTCCAGCGCCTGCTCCGTCTCGATCATCGGGATACACGCCACTTCTGCGTTCGCGTGCGCGAAGTAGTCCCCGCCCGCGTACATCGTGGCCCGCAGGGGACCGAAGCTGCGGTTCCCCTCCGGGTGGTAGCGGCAGGCCGCCACTGCCGCCTGCGCCTCCTCCACGCTGTTCACCATGGGGATGATCACCCCCATTGCCCCCGCGTCGAGCATCTTCATGATGATCCCCGGCTCGTTCCACGGCACGCGCACGAACGGCATCGTCTCCGTCGTGCTGATCGCCTGCAGCATCGTCAGCGCCGTCTGGTAGTCGATGCCTCCGTGCTGCATGTCGATGCAGACGTAGTCGAAGTCCTCGCCCGCCATGATCTCGGCGCTGAGGGAGCTCGGCAGCGAGAGCCAGCCGCCCAGCGCGACCTCCCCCGCCCGCCAGCGCGCCTTCACACTGTTCTCACGCACCGCTTCGCACCTCTCTCACAACAACTAGTCACTATTCACTAGCCACTAGTCACTATTGGTCATGATGATCGTGCCGGAGGCCATGAACATGCCGCCCACGCCGTGGCACACGCTGATCGTGGCGTCGGGCACCTGCGCCGGAGCCGTCCCCCGCATCTGGCGGACGCTCTCCTGCAGGGCGTACATCCCGTACATGCCCGAGTGCATGTAGCTCAGGCCGCCGCCGTTCGTGTTGACCGGCAGGGGGCCGCCCGGGGCCGTGTTGCGCGCCTCGATGAAGGCGCCGGCCTCGCCCCGCCCCACGAACCCGAGGTCCTCGAGCCCGTAGATCGGGAGGTGCGCGAAGGCGTCGTAGATCATCACGTGGTCCACGTCGTCATGCGTGATGCCGGCCTCGGCGAATGCCTTCGATCCCGCTACGCGGAAGGCCCGCGAGGTGGTCATGTCCTCCATCTGGCTGATCATCGGCGTCTCGACGCTCTCGCCCGTCCCGAGGATGTAGACCGGCTTCGTCGGGAAGTCGCGCGCCCGCTCCTTCGAGACCAGGATCAGCGCGCCCCCGCCGTCCGTCACGAGGCAGCACTGCAGCAGCCGGAACGGGTAGGCGATCATCCGCGAGTTGAGCACGTCGTCGACCGTGATCGGGTCCTTGAACGTCGAGCGGGGGTTGAGTGCCGCCCACTCGCGCTGCACCACCGAGACGGAGGCGAGCTGCTCGTGCGTCATGCCCGTCTCCTTCATGTAGCGCAGCACGCCCAGGGTGAACATCGAGGGCGGCCCGCTCAGGCCGTAGGGCGCTTCGTACTGCCCCGCCAGGGAGGCCGGCGACCCGCCGAAGCGGTCCATGCCCACGCGTGAGCGCCCGCTCTCGCCGTGCGTGACGAGCGCGACCTCGCAGAGGCCTTCGTTGATGGCCGCCGCCGCATGCCGCACGTGCAGCATGAACGAGCAGCCGCCCACGGCCGTGCCGTCCACCCACGTGGGCGTGATGCCCAGGTAGTGCGCGATGCCCGCGGGCGCCTCGCCCGCGGTCGCCACGCCGTCGATGTCGCTCGGCTTCAGGCCGCAGTCCTCCATCGCGTTGAGGGCGGCGTCGGCGTGCAGCTGGATCTTGGAGAGGCCGGGAACGCGGCCGAGCTCGGTGGTCTCGGCGGCTCCGACGATGGCTACGGAACGGGGCTCCATGGCTAACCTCCCGCCGGCCGGAACTTCGGCAGCGAAATCTCGTCGGTGATCGGCGTGAACGCCACCTCGACGGGCATGTCGAGCACGAGCGCCTCCGGCGTCTGCTCGCAGTCGATGATGTTCGTCATCATCCGCGGCCCCTCGTCGAGCTCGACGATGGCGATGGCGTGCGGCTCGGGACCAAACCCCGGCGGGGGCCGGTGATTGATCACATAGCTGTAGAGCTTGCCCTTCCCGCTCGCCGTGAAGTTCGTAACCGAGCGCGAGCCGCAGCCCGGACAGAACGATCGCGCCGGGAAGATCACGTCATCGCAGTCGTCTTCGCCGCAGCGCTGCAGGCGAAGCTCGCCTCGCTTCGCCCCATCCCAGAAGTCCTGGGTCTCGGGTGTGGGCACGGGCACCGGGCCCTTGTAGTCGTCGTCGGCCATTCGGGTTGCCTCTCAGGTGGTTTGGCGCACGCTGGCGCGCGCGTCAGCGCATCCTACGAGCTTCGCCCGAAACATGGGAATGGAGCCCGGCGTGCTTCAGCTTGCGGCCACGCCCTCGCGTGCCCCCACCCACACCCGGCTCGCCACCTGCGTCCCCATCACGATCTCCTGTCCCTCGATCGCGATCGTCACCGTCCCCCGGTACGGCTCCGAAGACTCCAGCTTCACGACCTGGCCGGGCCGGATACCTTCGGCGTCGAAGAACCGCAGCAGTTGCTCATCCTCTTCGAACACGCGCTCGATCTCGACCTTCTCGCCCTCGGGCACGTCCGCCAGCGTCATCATGGAGAGGTCGCCGGCGTTCGCGAGGCCCGGAATCGGGTAGCCGAAGGGGCTCCGGTCGGGATTCCCGAGCGTTTCGATCAGGTGCGGCTCGGTCACGTCCGAGATGCCGTGTTCCAGCAGGTGCGCCTCCTCGTAGGCGCGCCACCAGGGGACGTTCAACACGCTCGTCAGCAAGCACTCCGCCAGGCGGTGGCGCCGCACCATCTCTTCCGCGCGGCGCATGCCTTCCGGCGTCAGCTCGATCATCTTGCGCCGGTTGATCGACACCAGGTTGTCTCGCTGCAGGCGCTTCAGCATTCCCGCCACCGAGGGAGGCGTCACTCCCAGGCGATCCGCCAGCCGCACCGCGATCACGCCCTCCCCCTCGTCGTGGTTCAGGCGATAGATGGCGCTCAAGTAATCGTCGCTGGCGACGTTGACGACCTGCTTCGGCATAGGCCAGATCGTGCCACGCCACACACCTTTTGTCTTGACCGAACGGCCCTTCTATTCACGCACGCCCACCCGTACACTCGAAGGCGTACCTCGCACCACAAGGGTGGAGACCATGAGCGCAGCGCCCACAACCCCTGAACTCGACCTCTCCTGGCTCGATCTCTACGACGATCCCACCTCCGCCGAGCCCACCAAGAAGGGCCTCACGCTCGACGCCATCGACATCGGCGACTACGCCTCCGCCGAGGACCTGCCTCGCGATATGACCCCCCGGCTGCGTGGCGCCGCCTCCCGCGAGAACGCCCACCGCATGGGCCTCACCTACCAGACCAAGCATGACGTCTGGGCCGACCAGTGCCGTTCCCTCTACGAGGAGGCCATCCAGCGCCAGTGGTCCTCCGCCCGCGACATTCCCTGGGACACCCTCACCGAGCTCCCCGACGAGAAGGAGCGCGCCATCTGCCAGGTGGCGACCATGCTCACCGAGGTCGAGTTCATCGCCGGCGATGTCCCCGGCCAGTGGCTCCCCCACATCAGCGGCGACGAGTTCGAGGTTGGTCTCTTCCTCATGACCCAGATCATGGACGAGGCGCGACACACCGACGTGTTCCGCAAGCGCGCGCTCGCCAACGGCGGCGGCCTCCTCCAGCAGGGCGCCGGCCTCGGCCTGCGCAACCTCATCGAGGCGCAGGACTTCACCGAGATGTCCGTCCTCATGCACGTCCAGGCCGAAGGGTTCGTCCAGTCCATGTTCCGCATGGGCGAGCTCATCGGCCCCACCCAGGCCGACAAGCGCATCTTCCGGATGGCCGCCCAGGACGAGTCCCGCCATCTCGCCTTCGGCGTGATGCACCTCAAGCACATCCTTTCCGAAACCCCCGAGCGCCGCGAGGAGATCCACCACTACCTCGACAAGGCCGAGGAGCGCTCGGCGGGCGGCGGCAGCGGCGACGTCACCTTCCCGCCCGTCTTCGAGTCACTCTGCATCCTCCTCGGCGGGGGCAAGGACCGCTTCGATGAGGGCGTCGCCAAGTTCCTGCTCCTCCGCAGGCGCCAGGTGAAGGAGTACCTGCACCGGCTCGAGGTCGCGGGTCTCGGCGATCGCAGCGAGCGGCTCGGCCCTGCCCTCGCGCAGTACGCCAACTAGCCCCATGGCCAGGGACGGCGCGGCCACCGAAGGCCCCATCACCGCCGAGATGCGCGCCGCCGCCGAGGCGCTCGGCTGGGACGACGGCCTCCTCGACCGCGCCCTCGACTACGGCTACAGCCCTCGCACGCTCGTGAGCGCGCTGGGAACGAAGCTCGCCCCCTCCCAGGCCAAGAGCTTCCTCGACCGCGAGCCTCTCAAGCCCGACCTCTCCTGGATGGATGCCCCCACCGAGTGGGGCGTCCGCGCCGAGCAGGCCGACCCTGAGATGGGGCTCACCGTGGGCGACATCCTCGTCGGCTCCTACGGCGAGATTCCCGAACTCTGGACCGACCGCACCGAGATCGCCCGTGGCTCCAACCCCCAGGAGGGCCAGGAGGACATGGGCTACACCATCTTCGAGAAGGCCGTCGTCTGGGCGGACTCCGTCTCCGACCTCTACGAGCGCGCCATCCGCGACCGCTGGGCGCCTGCCACCGACCTCGGCTGGCGCAGCCTCGAGGCCCTTCCCGACGACATCGAGCACGCCATCTGCCAGGTCATGACCGAGCACAGCGAGCGCGCCTACGCTGAGGCCACCGTGCTCGGGCGCTGGCTCCCCGAGGTCAGCTACGGCTACCTCGAGATGAAGCTCTTCATGGGCAGCGTCATCTACGACCTCGCCCGCCACGCCGAGGCCTTCCGCAAGCGGGCCCTCTCCAACGGCGGCGGGCTCGGCCTCCAGGCTCCCACCGACCTCATCCGCGGCGCCAGCGAGGCGCGCACCTACCCCGAGCTGATGGCCTACCTGTTCGTGCAGGACAGCGCCTTCCTCACCTTCTTCCGGCACGCGGGCGACATCGCCCAGAACCAGCTCGAACGAGACCTCTACGCCCTCGTCGCCAGCGACCGCGAGCGGCTGATGGAGTACCACGTCGACCGCTTCGACGCGTTCCTCAAGGCGATGCCGGACCGCCGCCTGGAGCAACAGCGCTACCTGGCCAAGGCCGAAGTCCGCCTCGCCCGCGAGTGGGACGACCCGGCCGTGCGCGAACCGCTCCTGCTCCTCCTCGGCGGAAGCCGCGATAACGCCGCCGAAGGCGAAGCCGCCCTCCACGCCCTCCGCCGCCGCCAGGTCGAGGAGTACCTCGGCCACCTCGACAGCGTCGGCTTCATCCGCAGCCGCCTCCACTCCGGCCTCGCCGCCTACCTCGAGGACCCGGAAGAGGCCTCCGCCTAGCGCCCCTCCACCGCCTCCAGCGCCGCCCGCGCCACCTCCCGGTTCGTCCCGATGGTGAAGAACACCGTCCGCCCCACATGAGCCACGCGCGCGACGACGAAGCCGTCGCTTCGGGTGACGAAGATGTACGGCCACTCGACCACGCTCTCGCCCGGCGCGACCGCCCGACGATGCGCCGCCTGGAACTGTCCCGCGTCGTCGGCGGTCTCGAACCGCACGACCACCACCATCACCCGCTCCTCGCCCTGCTCGAAGATGCGGTAGGCGTCCCCCCGCCAGCCCTCACCGGCAGCCACCGTCGCGGGACTGCTGCCATCAGCCCACGGGTAGCCGCGACGGTCGCCGAGCAGGTAGTTCACGAGGTGGAACTCCCCGAGAACGCCGGATTCCGCCTCGACCCAGTCGGAACCGAGACGCTCCAGGATGGCCTCCGGCGGCAGCAGGTGGCCCACGGACTCAGGAAGCCAGCGCGACCGAAGCAGCTCCGGATGCAGGATGTGCGCCGTCGAGGGTGGGGGGACGGCGAAAAGGGCGTTGAGCGCCACCATCCCCCCTCGCGTCGCGATGTTCCGCACCGCGATCTCCCCGTTGTAGTAGGGGAACACGATCGCCCGCAGGAGCTGGGCGTCAAGCTCCGCCTGGCTCACGTTCCCGAGCAGCAGCACCGGCCCGGCGACGCCCCCGGCGGGTCGCACGGAGGTGAGCCTTCGCCACAGGGCGGTGGAGAACACCGCATCGCCCTCAACGACGCTCGTCCACGCGAGTCCGGCGTCGAGCGTCGGGGCAAGCCTGCGCCCGCTCCTGCGTAGCCCGAAGTTGTGGTCCTGGATGGCATGGACCATCTCGTGGGCGAGCGTCTCCCGCTCCTGGTCACTGAGCGCATCGAGGTTGATCTCCTCCTCCTCGGTCACCACCCAGAGGGTCTTGTCGTCGAACGAATAGAAGCCGATCCAGAGCTCCGCCGTCGAAACCGTGACGTCCCAGTAGCTCTCGTCGGGCTGGATGTATCCCAGCAGCTGGTAGAGCGCCCCGCCTTCCTGTAGCGCCTCCCTGTCCTCCTCATCGAACAGCCCCGTGTAGACCTCGACCGCGTCCTCGGGCGGGACTGCCACCAGCATCAGGTCGTCGGGCGCCTCCAGTTTCCGCGCCGCCGCCACCTCCTCCAGCATCTCGCGAAGGGAGCCCGAAAGGGGCACCCGCTCGATAGCCGGCCCGGCGGCCCGATCGGTCGCCCCCTCATCGCCGCCCCACGCCGCGACGACCGCCACCGCGATGAACAGCGAGAGGAGCAGGGCGCGAAAGGCGGTCAGCACCGCCCCATTCTTGCCGCCCCGGGAATGCGCGCCTACCCCTGAACCACCGCCTCCAGCGCCGCTCGCGCCACCTCCGCGCTCGTCCCGATCGCGAAGAGCACGTCGCGCCCCACTGGCTCAAGCAGCGCGACCACGTTCCCGTCGGCCCGGGTGGCGAGCAACAGGTCGCCTTCCTCCGCGACATCCGCGCCCAGGGTCGCGACCTCCCGGTGCTCCCGGGCGAACTCGAGCGCCTCCTCGTTGTCGGTGAAGCGCACGCGCGCCACCAACACCGCTTCCCCCTCGCCGTTCGCGAAGAGCTGGTAGTGGTCGCCCGCCCACCCCCTCGCGGCGTAGAGCGCCCCAAGGTTCCGGGGATCCCGGAGCCACCCTCGAGAAGCCTGGGCGTCGCCCACGAGATAGTTGATGAGCTGAAATTCACCCAGCGAGCCAGACGAGAGCACCTGCCAGCCGGTCCCCAGGCTGGCCGTGAGGTCCTCGGTTGGCAGGGAGTGCTCGAGCGGCTCTGGTTGCCACCCCGCGTTCGCAAGCTCGGGGTGCAAGATGAGGGTGCTGGCCGGCGGCGGCTCGGTGAAGTACCCGTTGAGCGCCTCCACGCCCCCGGTCCTCAGCACGTATTCCGCCCATTCCGCCCCCGTCGTGTAGGGGAAGTACAGCTCCCGCAGAATCGGCGTCGGAATGTCCTCGAACTGCGCTGCCGCGGCGACGAAGAGCAGACCCCCTCGCCCCGGGAGGGCGAGGTACCGGCGCGAGTAGCGATCGGTGTGCACCACCGCGTCGCCTTCCACCACCGATGTGAAGGCCAGGCTCGCGTCCAGGTTGCCCTCGAACTCGTCGCGGGTCTTGTTCAGGTCGAAGTGGTAGTCCTGTAGCGCGTGCAGGATCTCGTGCGCCAGCGTCTGACGCTGTGACCGCGGGAGGTTCTCCACCCGCAGGTCCTCCGCCTCCGTCACCACCCACAGCGTCTTGTGGTCGGACGAATAGAACCCCAGGACCAGGTCTACGAACGAGATCGTGATGTCCCACAGGGTTTGCTCGGCGTCCAGGTAGCCGAGCAGGCGGTAGAGCACCGTGTCCACGTCCAGGCGCGCCCGGTCCTCGTCCGTCACCAGCTCCACGTACACGTCCGCAACGTCCCGGCGGGCCACCGCCAGCGCGCGAAGCGTCGGCGGGGCATCGAGGCCCCGCACCTCCGCAACCTCGCGGAGAATCCGGAGGAGGCCGTCCGGGGGCGGGGGCGTTTCCTCCGCCGCGGGGGAC